>JAIEMG010000175.1 GCA_019752375.1 Gemmataceae bacterium
GATAGCTGTGCGGATACTTCTCGACTTCAAGCAAGATGCCGCGCTGCTTGAGCGTCTCCAGGATCCAGTCGGTGGTCGCCGGATCGACGGCCGACTTGCCTTGCAGCTCTCCGAAGCCGGCGACGAACGTACCTTCTTCGTCCAGCGGTGCGATCGGCGGCAGCTTCTCCTGCTTGCCGAGGAGGAAGTCTTCCTTACCGCACCCCGGCGCGATGTGGACGATGCCGGTGCCTTCGGTCTCGCCGACCGCGTCCCAGGCGATCACGCGATGCACCTCGCGCGCGGCGGCGTCGGACGCCCAGCCCTGGCGGCGCACAACTTCCGCGATCTCGTTGGGGTAACCGGCAGGCGCCTGTTGCGCCGGAAGCTCGTCGAAGGGCCCGTCGTATTGCCAGCCGATCATGTCCTTGCCGGAGAGTTCGCCAAGCACTTCGAAACCTTCCTTGCCGGCCTTTTCCTTGAAGACCTGCTCCAACGTCTTCAGCTTCGGCACACCTTCGACCCATTCCTTCTTCTTGAACTGCTCCTCCAGGCGGCGCGCGGTGAAAGCGCCCTTGGCAAGGTAATAAACCTGGTCGCGCAGGCGTACTTTCAAATACGTCAACTGCGGATTGACCGCCGCGGCGACGTTGCTGGTCAGCGTCCACGGCGTGGTCGTCCAGACCAGGAGGTTCTCGTTGGCCCGTCCACGCAGGGGGAAGCGTACGAAGACGGCGCGGTGCGCCACGAACTGGTAGCCTTCGTGCATTTCCATCTGGCTCAGGCCGACGGCACAGCGCGGGCACCAGGGCATCGAGTCGTAGCCGCAGTAGACCAGCTTGCGCTCGTGGCACTTCTTCAGGAAGCTCCAGATCGTGTAGTTGTTCTCGTCCGACATCGTGAAGTAGCTGCGCCGCTGATCCGCGGGCTTCTGCCAGTCTTCCTCACGGTCCCAGTCCATCCAGTAGCCAAGGCGAATCGACTGTTCGGTCTGCACCTTGGCGAAGCGATCGACGCGCTGCTTACACTCCTGAACAAACTTGTCGATGCTGGCAAAGCGGTCGCCGGGCACCAGGTTCTCGATGTCGCGCTTCGACTTCAGCTTGAGCTCCTTCTCCACTTCGACCTCGACCCAGAGGCCCTGGCAATCGAAGCCGTTCTGGTAGCGCTCCTCGTGGCCGGTCATGGCGAAGTAGCGCTGGAAGGCGTCCTTGTAGGTACGGCCCCAGGCGTGATGGACGCCCATCGGGTTATTCGCAGTGATCGGGCCGTCGAGGAAGGACCATTTCGGCTTGCCGCGATTCTTCTCGATCAGGCGCTCGAAGGTGCCGGTGCGCTGCCAGAACTCGAGGATGGCCCGCTCCTGGGCGGGGAAGTCGACCTGCGTATCTACCTTGTCGAACGGCATGAGGGAAACCTCGCGGATGGACCGGAAAAGGCGTATTCTATCAGGAACGGACAGGCTGCGGCAGAGGGGGGCGGAGCATGGTACGCGGGAGAAACGGCACGATGGGGCGGTTCAAAGTTGAGCTGGAATTGGCCAACAATAACGACGTGGTGCTGGCTGACTCCGGACATCTGGCGGCGGACAAGGTCCGGCGCGCACGCATCCAAGGAGTCGTGGACAGCGGCGCGACACGGCTGGTCTTGCCGAAGAGTGTGGCTGACCAGCTTGGGCTGCCGGACGCCGGCAAAGTGCTTGTGCGCTATGCCGACAAGCGCCGGGCGGCACGCAAGAAAGTGAAGGGCGTATGGCTGAAGCTCCTCGGCAGGGACAGTGTCTTCAATGCCATCGTTGAACCGAAACGGACCGACGCCCTGATCGGCGCCATCGTCATGGAAGACCTGGACTTGATCATCGACTGCACCATGCAAACACTG
Source organism: Gemmataceae bacterium (assembly GCA_019752375.1). Taxonomy (GTDB): domain Bacteria; phylum Planctomycetota; class Planctomycetia; order Gemmatales; family Gemmataceae; genus JAIEMG01. The sequence goes on from JAIEMG010000175.1 coordinate 1,861, forward strand.
CTTCCTCGTAACCCCAAGGGCATCGTCTCCGAGATCGAATGATGGCTGGCGTCCGAATTGCGGTGCTGCTGAGCGGCTCCGGCACGACCCTGCAAAACTTCATCGACCGCATCGCCGACGGCCGGCTGGCTGCTCGCATCGTCTTGGTCATCGGCAGCCGGCCCGATGCGTTCGGTCTGGAGCGAGCGCGCAAGGTCGGACTGCCGTCGGTCGTAGTCGAGCGCAAGAAATGTGCAGGCGTCGAGGACTTCAGCCAGCAGATCTTCGACCACATTCGCAAGTCTCAGGCCGACCTGGTTTGCATGGCTGGCTTCCTCCAGCTGCTGCCGATTCCTCCGGATTTTGCCGGCAAGGTGATGAACATTCACCCCGCGTTGATCCCGGCCTTTTCCGGCAAGGGGTTCTACGGCCATCACGTCCACGAAGCAGCCCTGACGGCCGGCGTGAAGCTCGCCGGTTGCACCGTTCACTTCGCGGACAACCAGTACGATCACGGGCCGATTATTTCGCAGCGGACCGTGCCGGTGCTGGACGATGACACACCGGACACGCTGGCCGCCCGAGTTTTCGAGCAGGAGTGCGAAGCCTATCCGGAAGCGATCCAGCGGTTCGCTGAAGGTCGATTGCGGATTGAAGGCCGACGGGTGCGTATCGTCGATTGAGGAACGCAATCGGTCTACGAGCGCCGCCACGCCTTGTCGCCGATGTCCCGTCGGTAGTGGGCGCCCTGGAAGTGAATTTTCTCCACCGCCTGGTAGGCAGCTCGTTTGGCGGCCGAAAGTGTGTCGCCGAGGGCCGTCACGCCCAGGACGCGGCCGCCGTCGGTCACCACCATGTGGTTCTCGACCTTGGTGCCCGCGTGGAAGACCTTCACGTTGGGAACTTGCTTCGCGTCATCTAGTCCGCCGATGACGCGGCCCTTGGTGTACTTTCCGGGATAGCCTTCGCTGGCCATCACGACACAGATGGCGGGCCGTGTGTCCCATTCCAGGCGCTCGGGCGGAAATTCGTCAAGGCGGTCGTCCACAACGGCTTCGAGGAGATGGAGCAGGTCGGTCTTGAGCCGCATCAGCAGCGGCTGCGTCTCGGGATCACCGAAACGGCAGTTGAACTCCAGTACGCGCGGCCCTTGATTGGTCACCATCACGCCGGCGTAGAGGACGCCGCGGAACGGCTTGCGGCTCCGTTTCATTGCGTGAACGGTAGGCACCAGCACCGACTCGTCGATGGTGGCCAGTAGTTCCGGCGTGCCGAGCGGCGCGGGGCAATAGGCGCCCATGCCGCCGGTGTTAGGTCCCTCGTCATTGTCGAGCGCAGCCTTGTGGTCCTGGGTGGGCTGCAGCGGCACGATGGAACGGCCGGCGACCAGGGCCAGGATGCTCAGCTCCGCACCTTCCAGCCGTTTTTCGATCACAATGTACCGACCGGCGGCCTGGCCGAACTCTTCCCGCACCATGATGCGGTTGATCGCTGCGATCGCGTCTTCCTTGTTCGAGCAGACAATCACACCCTTTCCCGCGGCCAAACCGTCCGCCTTCACGACAACGGGATATTCGCGTGTCTGAACGTAGTTCCGGGCCGGTTCGGGATGGTCGAAGACGCGAAACTCGGCGGTCGGCACGTCGGCGTTGCGCATGAGTTGCTTGGAAAACACCTTGCTCGATTCCAGCTGCGACGCCTCGCGCGAGGGACCGAAGATGCGCAGGCCTTCTTTCTGAAAGGCGTCTACCACCCCCAGGGCCAAAGGGTCTTCTGGACCGACGACGGTCAGGCCGATCGCTTCTTTCTTTGCAAAGCGGACCAGGTCGTCGATCTTGTGCGGCTCGATCGGCACGTTGATGCCGTCTTCGGCAGTCCCCGCATTGCCTGGAGCGCAGAAGACCTTCTTGACACGCGGCGATTGCGCCAGCTTCCAGACCAGCGCGTGCTCGCGCCCACCCTTGCCGATGACGAGGACTTTCATGCGATGTGCGTCCGAAGTTCGAATTCCTTGCCCCGTGTCATTGTAGGAATCGAGGCAGTGGAACAAGGAAGCCAGGCACCTGGGAGGAGATTTCTCCGGGTGCCTGGCTTGCATGATGTGGGGCCGACTTCCAGCTGGCCAAATGACCGGCTGGAAGCCGGCCCCACAAAATCGCTCGGGGTGGTGAATGCAGGCGCCAGGCGAGCGGGGCGTGTTAACGCCCCGGTTGAGCGACCAAAACCGGGGCGTTTACACGCCCCGCTCGCCAAAGTTAATGGCATTCCTCGGGGTGGTAATTAGATCGCGTAGGGCGGCGCGCGGTGCGAGAGCGGCACGGCTGGCTCGTGTTGCAGCCCTGCGTCGGCCGGCGTCAGCAGTCCCTGCACGTGCTCCTGGCCCAGGCGGCTGCAGAAGTCGCCAAAGCCCTCGCCCGGCGCCCGGTTTTCCTTGTAGTCTTCCAGCACCGGCCGCAAGGTATGCAGGATTTCCTTGATCGGCACCAGGTCGCGCAGCACGAAGCTGAGCCGATTGCCCAGCGGATTGCCGCCGACGTAGACCAGGTACTTGTCGCCGCTGCGTCCCACCAGGCCGATATCGCTCTGGTAAGGCCGGGCGCAACCATTCGGGCAGCCGGTCATGCGCACGGTCATCCGTTCGTCCTGCAATCCCAGGCGACGCAACTCCACTTCCAGCTGATCGATGATGCTGGGCAACGCACGCTCGGATTCCGAAATGGCCAGGTGGCACGTCGGGATCGCCGGACAGGCCATGCTGTACTTCTGCACGTTGGAAAGCTGGTCGGGACGTAAAACGCCGTGCTCGGCCAGGATGTTCTCGATGTCGGTCTTGGCGCCGATGTCCAGGTCGCAGAGAAGAACGTCCTGTAGCGGCGTCAGGCGAATGCTCGGCTGGAAGCGCTGGATGATGAGCCGTAGTGCGGTGCGCAACCGCAGCGTCCCTTCATCCTTGACGCGGCCGTTTTCGACGCTGATGCCGTAGTACCACTTGCCCTTGCCCTGCGGATGCCAGCCGAGGTGCGTGTGGAAATCACTGACGGTGACTGGATGCGGCGGATGCAAATCGCCGCCGATGTAGTCGGTCAACACGGCGCGGAACTTCTCGACGCCCCAGTCGTGGACCAGGTACTTGATGCGGGCCCGCTTGCGATCGCCACGGTTGCCGTGATCGCGGAAGAGCTTGATGACCGCCTCCGCAGCGCCCACCACGGCTTTCGCAGGCACATAGCAGATTGGTTGGGCCAGGTGCGGAAACGTGTTGGGATTGCCGTTCGTCATCCCCATGCCGCCGCCGACCAGCACGTTGTAGCCGACGATCTTGCCGTGCTCGATGATGGCGAGAAGTCCCAGGTCCTGGGCGTAGATGTCAATGCAGTTGTCGTCGGGCAGCGCCAGGCCCATCTTGAACTTGCGCGGCAGATACACCTTGCCGTAGATCGGTTCCAGGTCGGCCACGGGCTTGGGATTGCCGACCGCCTTGCCGTTGAGCCAGATTTCGTGATAGGCGCTGGTGCGCGGGGCCATGTGGGCGGCGAGGATGGCGGCGGTCTCCTGCAACTCGGCGTGGATGCCGTCGTGCTCGTGCGGCGCGGGGCAGGCCATCACGTTGCGATTCACGTCGCCACAGGCGCCCAGGGTCGAGAGAAGGCAGTCATTGATGCCGGCAATCGTGCTCTTCAAGTCACGCATCAATACGCCGTGCAGCTGAATTCCTTGCCGCGTCGTGATGCGTAAGGTCCCGTTGGCGTGGGCGCCCGCCAGCTCATCCACCGCAAGGTACTGGGCCGAGGTCAGCAAGCCGCCCGGGATCTTGCAGCGGACCATGAACATGTGGTACTTGCCGACGCCTTCCTTGCGCCGGTTCTTGCGCGCGTCGCGATCTTCTTGTTGATAGCTGCCGTGGAACTTGAGCAGGTTCTTGTTCGCATCATTGAAATGGTCGACGCCGGCAGCTAGCTCTTCCGCCAGCGAGCCGCGCAGGTGGCGGCTGTTTTCCTTGACGCCTTCAAAACCGGATCGCTTGGCGGGCGGCGGTTCTCCCGCTGCATGCGAGTCGCCGTTGGGATGTGGTTCGTTCGACATGATTGCTCCCTGGAAGGTCGGCAACCGCGAAGGATGGGCGGAATTCAATCCTTACTAAAGCGATGCTTAATCAAAACTATAGAGGAGCGTCATCAGAAAATCCAGGCGGGTCCGGACGAACCCCCCCCGGAACTGGGACTATGGGACGGCCCAACAATCGCTACGACCGTCAACGTCTTTGTATTCGCCCACTTGCCAGGATCGCCGGAAATCGGTGTTTTCCGCGTTCTAAAGTCCTCGGCTGCTTCCGTCCGAGTCAGGAATAATACCAGTCGCCAGAAGGCTTATTCACTTTCACCCGGAACCGGCGAGGAGCGAAGCGTGGCCCAGAGCAGCCAGACATTGAACCTCGGCTTCCTGACGGTGCTTCACGAAGCCAGCGGTCATCTCGGCGGATACCTGGTCACCAACATCTGGGGCCGGCCGCTGGAGTTTCGCCTCAGCACCGCCGTGCAGCCCAATCGTGTCCAACAGATCCTCTACGGCGAAACGCTGGAGGCCTACGTCTGCGCCGACCTGATCGGCAAGACGCTCGTCGACAAGACCGCAACACAGGTGCAACTCCTCGTCACCGACACCCAGGCCGCGCTCGATCTGCGCCTGCGCGTGAAAGTCCCTGTAATCTTCCTGGCAGCCAAGGATGCGGACGCCAAGCCCGCGGACACCATCCGGCCCGGCGATGCGGCCTCCGGTCCGCTGCTGCGTCACTCGCGCTTCCCCGCCGATGCCGCCCAGGTTTCCGACATGCTCGCTCGCCTGGAAGGCAGTCTGGATCTGGCCGAGCCCTTTGCCCGCATCCGAGAGGCCATCACGGAAGCTCGGCGCATGGGAGTGACCGGTCGGAACTGACCCTACCACCAGCAACTTGGCGGGCAGGGGCGCGGTGGAATCGAGCCTGGTGGAAGGGAATGGGGGCCGGACACTGCTGTCCGGTCGGGAATGTTCGGTGGGCCAGACACTCTTGTCTGGCCGGCCAGACAAGAGTGTCTGGCCCACCTTGCCAGGGATCAAATTGGCCCGCGTACAGTAGAACGGCCGGCCTTACTCTTCGAACAGCACGACGCTTGCCGTAAAGCCGTGAATGAAGTTCTGCCCGCCGATGGGCCCAAGCTCACCCTGGGCGAAGAAGCCCGCCAACGGCACCGCGCCGGCCTCGAAACGAACCATCGTGGCGTCGTGGTTCGGCTCCGGAAAGAAGCGAGAGCCGCGTCCGTTGCAAGTGAACAGCAGTCCTCCGCCCGGCTTCCGTGGGTTCGTCCCGTGGTCACGCTGGAGGAGCGCTCGCAAGTCCTCGTCCGCCGTCTGGGCATCGCGCACGTGGAACTGAATCGTCTGTCCCACGCGCACACGGTCGGTGATGGCCAGCGATCCCGTCTCGCGTTCCAATCCCATGACGTTGCGTACCAGGAAGTCGCCGCGCTGGAAGTTGTCCTGGTACTCGTTCATGACCATGCCGATGTGCAGTCCCTGCTGGAACAGCGATTGTTCCTCCGGGCTCAACTCTTGCCAGAGCTTCTGCAGCTGCTGCATGGGCGCTTTGCCACCCAGCTCGGTGATGATATTGTCGTGCCCGCCGGTCACCACGAAATGCTGGCCGATCGGCCGGCACCCTTGCGACACGATGCTCCGCAGCTTCACGCCTTGCAGCAGAACGCCAACGGCCCCATGCTCCAGCACGCGCTCGCCCAGCAACAGACGGCACTGGCCTGGACCGCGCACGCCGCTGGCCATGCCGCCCATGATGCGCAGACCGCGGTGGTCGGAGTTGACCTGCTCCAGAAATTCGTTGACCGGAAACGAGAACGGATCGCCAAGCAGCAGCATCGCGGCGTCGGCCAGGTTGGCGCCGACCAAACTGTCGGGAAAGCCAAGCAGACTGGGACCATCGGGCGTCTGTTCCACGGCCAGGTGGAATGGTTCGATCTCGACCGGCGTCGACCAGCTGCCGAGCCACAGAGCAAGTGCGGGTCGATGTTCAATTTCCTCGTCGTTGCCGACGATCGATTCGCCGATGCAGCCGATCAGACAGCGTGCCTTCACCCGCTCCTGAACGGTGGCGGCGATGGTCGCGGCCGCGGCGGCATGGTGGGGTGAGAAAAAGAGCACGGCCAGCTGCGGCGGCGCGGACAGGAGGCGAAGCGTCTCGGTGCACACGTCGTCCAGCGCCCGCACAGCCTGCGGCGCGGTGGACAGGGCTGCTGCGAACGGCATCGACAGACCTCGGCTTTCCGTTAGGCGAACGACCGGCGATGACTTACTCCGTGGCACGGACATTTCTGTCCGTGCGGAAGGGGCAGCACGGACAGAAATGTCCGTGCCACGGCCAAATTCCACTCGCCTTATAAACTGCGTTCAAAGATGGGGAAGCTCCCCTGGCGGCGGAAGTAGTGCTGATAGAAGCGTAGCAGGTGGGGTGCATCGGAAGGAACCTGCGCGGCCAGCCATGCCGTCGGACTGTCTTCCATCAGGAACGCGGCATGTCCGAGCAGGTCCAGGCCATACTGGCCGGTCTCGCGCCCCGGTCGGGCCAGGAAGCTGAACAGACCGTTGACGCGCTTGGCCGTCATGCCTTCAGCGCCGAACGTGCCCAGGCGAAAACACGGCATGTTCGCATCGACCTGCTTGGGATCGGCATAACCCGGACTGTGGATCAGGATGCCGACGGCCGCGGGCTTGCCGCCGGCCTTGTCCTTCAGGACGAAGCACGAATCCGGACCGAAGTACGGATTCTCGAAGAGGTGTTTCTCGAGTTCTTGGGCATTGGCGGAACGCAGCGCCTCCGGCGCGAGCTCGAAGATGGCTTGCACGTCCTCGCGGCGCAGCGGCGCAAACGGCAGACTTGGACGCGCGGCGGGCGTCGGCATCTCGACGATGTCCACCACGAAGTTGACGATCTCACGAACCGGCTTGAAGCCGTGGCCCTGAAAGAACGCGTTGACCAGCGCCCAGTCATTGCGGTAGGCCGCAAACACGGTCTTGATGCCGCGTTTCTGTACTTCCGCCAGCACGGCCTGAAAGAGCGGTTCGGCCTGGGCCTCGTGCCCCTTCAGCACCCAGGGATAGCCGACGCGGCCGTTGGTCTGAAAGGTGCAGTAGCCGACAACCTTGCTGCCTTCCTCGGCATAGAAGCGCGTGCCGGGATCGAAGTCCTTGGCCTTGCAACGCCGACGCACTTCGTCGATGGTCGCCGGCTTGTACTTGGGCAGATCGAACGCGGCCTCGTTATAGACCGCCACCTGGGCGGCCTCATCGTTGGGCTGATAATTGCGGATCGTCACGACGGGTCCTCCACAAACCGATCCTAGCATACCGAAAGTTCGCACAGGCAGGAAGCAAACAAGTTTTCATCCGCGGGCGGCGCAGGTTCGCATTGTCGTTGGACGGCCTTCCCAGGGTGTGGCAAAGGGAGTTTCTGCCTGTATGCTCTGTAGCCGCAGGCTTCAGCCTGCGGAAGGGCCGAGTTGCTTGCAGAAATAACTATGCCATCGCAGCGACGCCGTGCCTCCGCAGGCTGAAGCCCAATACCGTTCAATTAGGAGCAAATGTTCACTCGATTCTGGTCATGGCGCGAACGTAAGTCCTTATTTCATGGCCGGCAGTTACTGAACACTTGCTCCTAATTGAACGGTATTGGGCTGAAGCCTGCGGCTAAGGAACGCGGGCGTCAGCCCATTCGCACAGTACCTCCGCTGATCCCACACTGGGCCGTCCTAGGATCCGCGCAAGAATAACTTGTGCAATTCCGGTAGGACGGATTTCCAATCCGTCCGGTTTTCTCTGGACGGATTGGAAATCCGTCCTACTTGCAATTGTTCAACTTATTGTTACGCGGATCCTAGGTTCTTTGCGACCATGCATCAGCTGTCTCACGTCTGTCTTGGCCCGTCGCCCAGGCTCAGCGACCGGAGGATCACGGGAATGCTGCCAAGCGAAACGAGCGTCGCCGCCAGCACCGCCCACGGGCCGATGGTGATCATCAGGATCGAGCCGACCCACGGCAGCAGCAGGCCGCGCACGCCGTTGAGGACGAAGTGGATGCCATTGTACATCGGTACGTCCTCCGGCCGCGGTGCGAAGTGACTCGACGCCAGCGCCCACGTCAGCTGTCCGCCGCCGTTGGACATGCCCTGCAAGACGCTGCCCAGGTAGATCAGGAATGGAACGCCTCCCAGCACGCCGCCGAAGTAGCTGGCCAGGTAGCCCGTCATGATGATCGAGATCAAAAGCCGGCAGCGCACCATGCCGATCCAGTCGAGGACGTGGCCCCAGAACGGCGACGTCAGCGCAAGGAGGAGTTGCGGCACCACGGAAAGCCACAACGCCAGCTCGAAAGCACCGAACTTGAAGCGGTCGCGTGTTAGCAGCAGGACAACGTGCGTGGACATGAAGAATGCGGAACCCGACAGGAAGAAAGCAAACTGAAACAGCAAGTACGCCCGATCACGGGCGATCACCAGTTGCAGGCCCTGGACGCTCGCGCGGATGGTGCTGCGATGCCGTGGCAAACGATCGGCCGCCGGCACGTGCAGCATCCGGTAGTAGAAGCAGCCGATTAGGCCGCACAGGCCCGCCATCGGGTAAAGGACTCGGTACATTTCGTGGCTCTTGTCGAGCAGCCAGCCGGTGACGAGCACGCTGGGAACCAGGGTCAGGTAGGTCCAGAATGTGAGCTGGCCCAGGACACGACCACGGACCGAGTGCTCGTACATCACCCGATAGAGGCTCGACTGGCCCATGCGCATCGCGGAATTCAACAGTTGGCTGACGGTCGCCAAGGCGGTGAACAACGCCGCATCGTCGACCCAGTAAGAGTCTATCTGCAAAGAAACGCTTGAAACTAGGGGTATCCTGGAATTGCGATCACGCCTGAATCGCGTTTTCTGCTGGATATTTCGGCGATCATCCGGTTTCAGGCCCCGCATGAATCACCAAGGCCCCCTAATTTCATGGGAAAACTCTCCGGATAGACTCTAAATCATGAACAGCGGAATGTTGGCCCAGAACGCCATCTGGGTGACGAGCTTTTGCATGCCCCAGCGGCGTCCCAGGTCGGCCCAGAGCGGCCCGAAGAAGACGCCGACGGGAAACGCGCTGACAAGGATGGTCAATTCCAGTGGACTGGCGTTGACGCCGGTGACGGCCACGACCGGTGCGGCAAAGATCGCCAGTCCCATGTAGACGCCGTTAAAGGCCGAAAAGAAGCTCTCCACCAGCACATTGTGCCGCGTGATCGGATCGAACTCGCCGCGCGGAGTCTCCGCCGGTGTTGCTTCACTGGCAGGGTCGGGCGGCGGCACGATGAGACGCATCGGCGTGCGATCCTGGTTATGCTAGGCCGCTTGGCCGCGGTTCGGTCTGGAAGACGCGCGTCGTCTGCACTGGACGCTGGCGCCTAAAATGGAGATAAGGTTAGTGTGGAGGATGTGGGGAGGATTGCAAGATGTTTCGCACACTGGCAGCGATGGGACTCGCCCTGATTGGCACGACCTTGCTGGCAGCGGAACCCTCGGCGGCGGAACGCGGGAAAAAGGCGCTGCTGGGCAGGCATTTCACGGGTGCCACCTACTCCTCCAACGGCTATCGCACGGCGTGGCGCTTCTGGGAAGACGGCACCAAGAAGCCGCCGGAGCGCTACGACGAGGCGTTCATGGCCTACTATGGCCTGCACACTTCACCGTATCCCAACGACGGCTTTCCGATGGGTTTGCGTCCCACCGCGGGGCTGTTCGGCCGCAAGCTGTTGACGACCGACTGCATGCTGTGCCACGGCGGCTCGATTATGGGCGAGAGCCACGTCGGTCTCGGCAATGCGTCGCTCGACATCGAGACACTCTTCCTGGACCTGGCAGCTGCCGAGGGTATGCCGCGCCGGTTGCCGTTCACGTTCTCGAACGTGCGCGGCACGAGCGAGGCGGGTGCCTTTTCGGTGTACTTGCTTGGCATGCGCGATGCGGAGCTCAACCTTCGGGCGCCGCGCCTGGACCTGGGCCTGCACGATGACATGTGCGAGGACGTGCCGGCCTGGTGGCTCCTGAAAAAGAAGAAGACCATGTACTTCACGGGCGGCGCGGATGCCCATTCCGTCCGCTCGCTCATGCAATTCATGATGAGCCCGATCAACTCCGGCGAATCGATCAAGCGCGAGGAGGAGACGTTCCGCGACATTCAGGCCTACCTGCTGTCACTCCAGCCGCCAAAGTACCCGTTTCCCATCGATCAGCCGCTGGCGGACAAGGGCAGCAAGGTGTTCGCTCAGAACTGCGAGAAGTGTCACGGCACCTACGGCGAGAAGTGGACGTATCCCAACCGCATCGTGCCCATTGATGAGATCGGCACCGACGCCAAGCGGTTCCAAGGCATCTCGGACTCATTCGGCCGCTACTATGCAAAATCGTGGTTCGCCAAGGAAGAAAAGGGTTGGTTCGTCGACGATTTCAACGTGCGCCCGCCCGTTGGCTACCAGGCCCCGCCTCTGGACGGCATCTGGGCCACTGCACCCTACTTCCACAACGGCTCCGCGCCAACCGTCGCCGACGTGCTCAACTCCAAGTCCCGGCCCAAGATCTTCACCCGGTCCTATCGCACCGACAAGGACGCGTACGATGCGGCGAAAGTTGGCTGGAAAGTGGAAGTGCTGGACCGTGCACCGGACCCGCGGCGGCCCGGCCACGAACGCCGCAAGGTCTACGACACCACGCAGCCCGGACGCAGCAACGGCGGGCATACCTACGGCGACGACCTGACCGAGGAGCAGCGCCGCGCAGTGATCGAATACCTCAAAACGCTCTGATCGGTGGTCGTCGTACTGCCTGTGGCCGTACGCCGCGCCAAGAAGTGACGAAGTAACGGCCTTTTTCGTCTCGGAGGCGCCCGTCTGGGCCGAATTTCGGATTGAAAGCTATCGCGTTCGCGGACGTCAGGTTAGAATCAACACTTAATTGTGGAGGATTACCGGGCAGGAGAAGCAGCCGCTGCGAAGCGGCTGTGTGGCAACTTGCAGAGGGTTTCCGACGTGGCATTAACCGCCGTGGACCGCGCACTTCTACAGCGCTGTCTCAACAAAGAACCCGGCGCCTGGAATGAGTTCGTGGATCGGTTCCTGGGACTGATCTACCATGTGATTCAATACACCTCGCACAACCGAAGCGTGCCGCTGCGTCCGGAAGACGTGGAGGACCTGGCTGCCGAGGTGTTGCTTCAGATCATCGCCAAGGATTATGCCGTTCTGCGTCGCTTCCGCGGCAACAGCAGCCTGGGCGGCTATCTCACCGTCATCGCTCGCCGCATCTGCGTGCACGAGTTGGCCGAGCAGGCGTCGCTCAAGGAATCGCAGCCGAGTGAACCAGCCCGCGCCGCCGATGTCGCGGACGACGAGGCGCCGCGTGCCCAGGCTGGTGCCGAGAACCTCGAAGAAGTGCTGCTCCTGCTCCGCAAGCTGCCCGCCGGCGAACGTGAGGTTGTGCGCCTCTTCTATATGGAAGGCCGCACGTACGAGGACATCAGCACCGAACTGAACATTCCGGTCAACAGCATCGGTCCGATCCTCACCCGCGCCCGCAAGAAACTCCGCCAGGCGCCGGGCGGCTCGCCTCACATTCAACCGAAACGGGACCAGTAAGGCTGCCGCTTGCGGCGTAGCACTCGCTGGTGCTACGCCGCAAGCGGCGACATAAATGGACAAAGCCCACGGGCCGCAACCCGTGGGCTTTGCTTTCCCCTACCCCACGACCACCTATCGCTCCTGGATCCCACTGGTCCGACGCACCTGGCCCGGTGCCTGGTCGAGGCCGCGCGCCAGATCATAGGACTGGACGTTCGCCAGCCGCGGCCGGGTGAACAGCGTGGCCACCCGCTGTTCCGGGATGGGCTGGTTCACGCTGACGCGGTCCAGTTTCATCTTCAATTCCATGTGTTCCTGCGGCCAAACCAGCCGCACGCGCTTCGGAATGATGGCGCCGCTGGCCCGGTCCTGCTGCACTTCGGACACCTGGGCGGAGCAAATCTCCTTGCCGTTGGCGTCCTGCAACACGTGAGCGGTCACTTGCGGCACGGTGCCCTGGGCGGGACCGCGGCTGAAGACCGTCACCTTGCGGACCGCAACGCCTTGCGACGTTTTCGTGTCCTGGATCAGCTCGATCGAGTTCTGCGTGGCGTTGACCCGGTAGCTTTCCGGCGCGCCGTATTCCGCCATGCCCATCGCTTCCATGATCCATTCCGGCTGGAAGGGGAAAGGCATCTGTACCTTGCCTCGCGAGAAATCTTCGTAGGAGCAATGGAACAGGTACGGCGGCTCGGCCTTGCTGATCCAGTACCAGAACTCCGAATCGTTGGAGCCCATGTCCACTGCCTGGTTGCCGACCACGCGGGCGCCCATGCGGAAGTTGCGCGGCTTCTGACAGACCATCCAGCCGTTCAGGCCGACGGACTGCAGGCGCTGCCGGGCGTCGAGATCCAGTTCGCTGCAATCGAGCGACTGGATGCGGCGGGCATTGTCGTTGAGGTACGCCACCAAGGCGGCTGCGGTGGGCGCCTCGGTCGGCCGCGCAGCGACCGGCTGGGCGGCGTGGCCTCCCTTGAGCGGCTGAAACTGATTGCAGCCGGCCAGCAGGAGCAGGCTCCCCAGGCCCAGCGTGACGGATACGTGCCGCATGGCGATACCTCTTCTTTTCGGAAGCCTCACCCGTTGCCAACGGAAGGCTTGCGGTTTCTCTATTCCCAGCCGAGGACTTTGAAGACCTCTTCTTGCACGCCGGCCATCTCGTCGTCGGCCAGGCGGGGATTGACCACTTCGTGCTGCTCGCGTGTCTTCGCACAGCGAAGTCGAAGGATTTCCTGGTCGCCCTCGGTCCGCGCGTCCTCGAACTTGAGCCGTTTACGCCGCATGAGCAGCAAGGCCAGCACGTACCGGAAGTTCACGCGGTCCGGCTCGACCTGGCCTTGGAGGCGACGGAAGCAATCCAAGAGGAGTTCGTCATCGATGCGCGGCCGTCGGCTCTCTTCGTCCTTCGGCAGGCGAGCCACCCAGAAGCTGAATGCGTTGGAAGGCGGCCCGGTCCATGCCTCGGTGCTGTAGTCCTGGCGAACGAACTTGCCGGCCTCATCGAGCAAGACCGTGTAGACCCGTTCGCCGGGACGCAGCTCGCGTCCACTGCCTGCACACCGCCGCGTGTTCGCCTGGATTTGATATTCCGTCATGCGCAAGACTCCCGGCCAGTTCACCGTCCGGGCTTCGCGACGCGGCGTCGTCCTATAGTATCGCCCGGCATTCCACGGGGGCAAGACGCGGAGTGGTCTCTCCCCCTTCTTTCTACCGCGGATGAGGAGACTTGTAACGGTTGGATGCGACGGGAGGAAAAGGCAGGCACGGAAGCCCACATACCGGGGCTCGCGGCCGCGATGTTCACTTCGGGCTCGACAGGCAGCGCTTGAGGTCGTTGGCCACACTTCCCGGCATCTCCGGGCCCCAGCCGAGGTAGCTGCCGCGCATGACACCAGACCCGTCCAGCACCACCAGTTTCGGCGTGCTCTCCACGCGGTAGCTGAGGCGCAGCCCGGTCCCCGAAAGGATGGGGAAGGTCAAGTTCAATTCCTCGCGCTGCTTGACCGCGGGTTCCGCGTCATCGCTGACGGCCATGCCGAGCACCGTGACCTGTTCCTTGTACGTGTTGGCCAGCGACTGGGCGAACTGCAGCAGTTCCCGCGCCGAGGGAGATTTCGGATTGTAGAAGACGAGCAGGATGGGATGTCCGATCCAGCGTTTCAGGCGCACTGTTTCCTTGGTCACCAGGTCCACGACCAGGAAATCCGGGGCCGTCTTGCCGAGCGCGAGCACGTTGGCAACCGGATCGCTGGCCTCGGTCGGCACCTCCGGCGGCACATCGCCGCGCTTGCCCGCTTCGGCCAGGCGCTGGATATGTCGCACCGCATCGCGGTAGGGCGTCGGCGGCTGGTGATCGTAGTGATACTCGATGCGCTTCAGCAGGGCTTCGAACGGCCGGGCGCCCAGCTGGCCGGCGCGTGGCAGCAGGGCGGCCACCGATTCGGCAAGCGCCGCCGTCTGGCGGATTTCCTTCACGCGGTCCTCGTAGAGCTGACCGGGATATTGCAGGCTGCTTTCGAGCTCATAGCGGACGACCGACTTCTGTGTCGGTTCCTTGCGCGCGGGTTCGCGGCGCTCGATGATGCGCTCGACCCGCTGGGCGATGCCGTTGCGTTGGGCGATCCAGACCGTGTCCTGACGGCGCCAGGCAGTGCGATCCGCGCGGGGCTTGTCCCAGTCGTCGGACTGCTGCACGCCCTGTAACTTCATGCAGCGGCTGCCGTTCATCATTTCGATGGCTGCCACCCGCCAGCTTCGCACGGGCCGGCCGTTCTCGACCACGTCCCAGGTCTGCTCCGGGCGCATGCGGCCGCGCGGCACTTCGACCATGGCGCCCGTTTCCACGATGGGGGGACCATCCAGCGGCACCGTCAACATGCCGGGCGCGCCGCCCACGATGCGCCCCTGCGTGTCGATGCGAGCCACCTCTAGCCGAGCGGACGCCGCCTCGTCGGCGGTGATGCCCGGGTTCGCGGACCGGCCCTTCCAGACCGTGAAGAACGCGACCTCCGCACCCTGGGGCGGCGCGTCCAGGACAAAGACCCGCGCCTCCATACGATAGGAGCGGTTGAACTGGACCGCCTGTCCCTTGGCCTCTTCTGCATAGGTGCCGCGGTAGACCAACTCCTGTCCGCGACCCAGCCGCGGCGCCAGTTGCCAGTCGGAGGCGTCCCCCGGCACGGTCTGAGCGGTGGCCAGAGCACAAGCCAAAAGGTATAAGGTTGCTGCCATTGGCGCCTGTGTGACGGAAGTGTGTGGAACGGCCTCCGTGCCGACGGAGCGAGGCCCGATTCGGGGCGGGAGTATAACAACCGCTGTCGGCGCCACAAGCGAGATTTGCAGGCGATCCGTCCAAAGCCAGGAAGAGGAGAAGGGTTAAGAGCAAGAGTAAAAGTAAGGAGAATAGGAGCAGCATGAAGAGTAGGGGCCCTCTGTGTCGGCCGCAGCCGTCCTGCGCCTTGGAGCGCGGTTTTCCACAGTTCTGGTCAGCCATGCTTGGTAGCTGAACCTACCGGGGAATTCACATGCCCGCTCGCCGGAACTCAGAACTCCGGAACTCAGAGAACGGTGAAAAGGCGGTTGGAAGTCGCGTACCGCGCAGGTAGGCTGGTGGTGGTTCAATTCGACAGGTGCAACCCCATGCCAGCGACCGCAATCGTCTGTCCGGCGTGCGCGGCGACTCTCAAGACCGCCGCGCCGCTGCCGGCCGGCAAGAAGGTCAAGTGTCCAAAGTGCGCCGGCGCTTTCGCGGTGTCGGGCAGGGCGGGAAACGCCCCAGCGGCGGCCGTCCGTCAGGTCCATTGCCCGAAGTGCCGTGCCCCGCTGCGAACGGCCAAGCCGTTGCCGCCTGGCCGTCCCGTGAAGTGCCCGAAGTGTGCGGGTGTCTTTCGCGTGGCCGGTCCCACACCGCCCCGAGCGACCATGCTGGCCCAGACATCCGGCCGTGAAACGAAGCTGGCCGCGCCGCCCCGTCCCGACAGCCCTCGGCCCGTGCGCGTCAAGTGTCCGAAGTGCGCGGCCATCCTCCAGACTTCAAGTGCGCTGGTACCAGGGCGCGCCGTCAAGTGCCCGCATTGCACCGGCGTCTTTCGCGTCCCTTCGGCGACGCCAAAAGCGACGAAGCTGGCGGGGTCCGGCACGCCGAAGCCGACGCAGCTCGCCCCGAAGCCTCTGCCGAAGCCAACCAAGCTTGTCGGGGCCTCCGGTCCCAAGCAGACCCGTCTGGCGCCGCCCCAACAACCGCCGGCGCGCAAGACGACGCTCGAAGGCCCGGTGCGTCAACTGGTTTGCCCCGGCTGTAAGACGGTGCTGAAGCTGGCCGGAAAGATACCAGAAGGCAAACCGATCCAGTGTCCCAGGTGTGCCGCCGCACTGAACGTGAGGCGAAAGAAGGATCGTCGCCCTGATGCAGCGCGCCCGGCGAAGCCGACACCACCCGCCCGTCCCGCGACGACAAAGGCCGCCAGGACCATCCTTGCCGCGCCGCCGCCACCACCGGCGCAGCAACCAGCGCCACGCACGAAGCCACGCAAGACCATGCTTGCCGCGGAACCGCCTCCTCCGCCGCGCCGGCAGAAGCTCCGCTACTTCTTGCTCACCATGATCGGCGTGGTGACGGTGGGACTCTGCTATGTGGCCTATGTCATTTTCGATCGCTACACCCATGCCGAGATACCGGCGTCGGCATGGCAGGAGTTCGCGCCACCAGCCGGTGGTTGCCAGGTGGTGATGCCCGGCTCGCCGCGCGATCGGCAAGCAGTGGCGCACGCGCCCGGGTTTGGGGATGCAAAGAAGTTTTCGGTGGTGCGCGACCGCGATGACGTGGCCTTCCTGCTGTCCTATTCCGAGCGGCCGTCGCGAGCCTCGCCCCGGCGCGAGTTCGCCGAACTGTATGCCGCCGAGCGCGATCACGTGCTGAGCTCGGTCAAAGGGCGAATGACCCACGAGAGCGATCGGCCCGTGAACAAGCACGCCGGCAAGGAATTCCAGGTCGAGCTGGACACCGGCGGCATGCTCATCGGGCGAGTGATCCTTGTCCAGGGCACGTCGAGCGATCGGCTGTACGTGCTGGTCGTGGCGGGCGCGAGCGTGCGGGCCGGTGAATACCCCGCCATGAAATATCTCGATTCGTTCGAGATTCCGTGACGAGGGTTGCCGACCGCCATGAGCTTCGTCGCATTTCTCTCCCGACCTTCCTGGCGCGGCGTTCGCCTCGGTCTGATCTGCGCCCTCATCGTCTGGCTTTTGAGCCGAACCGACTTCGCGCGCGGCCTGGAAGACTGGGCGCTGGATGGCTGCTTCTGCGTCCGCGGCACCCGGCCGACTGAGACGCGCATCGTCATTATCGGCTTGGACGAAGCATCGCTCGACGAGCTCCACAAGCCGTATGCACTGATCAGCCCCGAGCTGGCCGAGGTGGTCGGCTACGTGGACAAGCAGGGGGCAGCGGCCGTCGGCCTGGACGTGCTTGTGCCGCAAAGCCAGAGCGGCCTGGGCGACATCGCGAGTCCGGGGGCGCCAGGCGATCCGCGGGCCCTTGGCGCGCTCATCCATGACTTCGGCAATGTGATCCTGCCCCAGTATCACCTGGAGGGCGGTTGGCAGCGACCTCTCCTGCAGTGGCGGCTCAAGCAGGAGCGCAACCCCGAGTTCGGCGACCTGGCCTTCGTCAACTTCACCGAGGACGGCGATCAGTTCGTTCGTCGGCAACAGCTCCTGTTGCACGACCAGCCCGCCGGCCCACTGGTGCCCCAGTTCGCCCTGGCCGTACTGGCGCGGGCGCGGCGCGAATCCGTGGACTGGGATGACGCAAGGAAGCAACTCCGTCTGGGCGGCCGGCGGATCCCGTTGGATGACAAGCAGTGCATGCGGATCAACTACGTCGGCGCACCGGGCACGTTTCCGGTGCTGCCATTCAAGGACGCGCTGAAGAATGCCCGCGTCGGCCAGTCGATGCCGCAGCTGAAAGGCGCCATCGTCTTGATTGGTCTGACCGCCCGCGGCCAGCACGACTACTACGCCACGCCCTACTCCAACATTTACGCCCGCGAGATTTCCCGGGACCCGAGCGGCCAGATGAATGGCACCGAGCTCCAGGCCAACATCATCGCCACGCTGGCCGACCAGGCGTTCATCACCACGCCGGCCTGGCTGGACCCGCTGGTGGTGGTCGTAATCGTCGGCGCCGCGCTGGGGTGGATGCTGGCGCGGCTCAGCATGGAATGGGGCCTCGTGCTGGTTGGCACGCAGATCATCGGGTGGCAACTCATTGCGCTGGCGGCGTTTCGGTACTTGCACTGGCGGATCGAGCTGGGATCGATCCAGGTACTTGGACTGGTGGTGTTTGGCGCCACCTTTGCCCAGCGCTGGCGGTCGTTGCGGCAGATGCTTGGTGTGGTGAAGTCGGAAGCGATCGCCATGGCGCTGGAAGCCGACCCTAGCCAGCTCGACCGAAGAGGCGAGGAACGCGAAGTCACGATCCTCTTCGCCGACATTCGCAGCTTCACCGACTTCTCCGAGGCTCACACTCCGCACGAGGTCGTCGAGCTTCTCAACGCCTACTTCACCGCGATTGTGCCGGCCATCGAAGCCGAGCAGGGCACGATCAACACCTACATGGGCGATGGCGTGATGGTCGTCTTCGGCGCGCCGACATCTTGCCCCGATCACGCCCTGCGAGGGGCCAACGCTGCCGTGGCCATGGTCCGGCGCGTCCATCAGTTGAAGGATCGGTGGGCCAAGCTTGGCTATCCCGGGATGCGCATCGGCGTGGGCGTCCATACGGGCAAGGTGGTGGTCGGGGCCATTGGCAGTCCGCGACGACTGGATTACACTGCCATCGGCGACGCGGTCAACGCCGCCTCGCGCATCGAGTCCGAGAACAAGCGCCTGCACACGGAGGTGCTCATCAGCGCCGTAACCTACGCCGCACTGCCGAATGAAGCCCGCGCACGATTGGGCTGTGCGACGCTGCCCGTGGACGCAATGGTCAAGGGGAAGCAACAGGTGCTCCAGCTGTATCCCATCGAAGTGCCGTAAATGTGGGAACACGGGGCTGATTGCACCAGGTGGCGTCGCCGGCATGTTGTAGCCGCAGGCTTCAGCCCTTAACATTCTACACGATTTTCCGTGCTCGCCGGCGCTCGGCGGCGACGGCCTGGAC
>JAIEMG010000309.1 GCA_019752375.1 Gemmataceae bacterium
GCACGTAGGACGGATTTCCAATCCGTCCCTAGAAAACCGGACGGATTGAAAATCCGTCCTACAGGAATTGCACAAGTGATTCTTGCGCGGATCCAAATCGGCTTGTGCTGTGCTCCTATCTCAGAATCCGCGTGCCAATCCGAACAACGCGAACGTCAGCACATACGAATCAATCCCCACCACGTCGAACGGCAATTGCAGCGACGCCCGCGTCTGCAAGCGCAGCGTGTTGCCGTCGTCGGTCATCACCGAAAGGTTGGGGAAGAGGTGCTTCGTCGCCTCGTGGCCATTCGGGATGGCGCCGACGTCGAACCTGGTGTCCGGCGCGAAGCTGCGCACGCTTTGACCGATCAGCGGCGCCATTGACAGCAGTTGCTTGATCGATGGACGAGGATCGGAGTACGACACCGAGTTGAACTCTTTCGGCAGCTTCGCGAGCGTCGCTTCCACACCGGCATCGGGCTTCCAAGGCGGCAGTTCACCGGTCGCTCGCAGGATAAAGCCTTGCACCGGCTGTGGATAATAGCTCAGCGCGATCCAGCCGTCGTGAACGACGTACGTCGGCAGGAAGATGAAGCCTTGCTGCTTGACGTGGACTTCGTACACGTCCATCTTGCGATAGAAGCGCTTCTTCAGCTCGATCTCCGCCCCGGTCAGGTTGCTGAGGCCCTTGAGCGCCTGGTCGATCGTCTGCTGAAGCTTCTTGGCGTCCTTGACCTGGATCAGGTAGACCTGTCCCAGGTTGAGCGGGCCGTCGGTGGGTGAATTGTACGTTACCAGCATGTCGCCGAGCGAGCCGAACAGATCGTTGCGGATGTTGATACCCAGCACCTGATCGGCCTGTTTGATCGCGTCCTTGACGGCCGGCAGGTCCTTGGGTGAGACAATGCCAACGATCGCTTGCACCGCCTGCAAGCTGACGTCGTAGAAGCTGCCGTAACTGAAGCGCGTGGCCGAGAAGCTGATCGCATCGGGCGGGACCGGCGGCACGTCGCTCAGCTTGAACGGCTTGCTGTCGGCCAGCTTGAGCAGGCCTTTGCGCGGCCCCGGCATGTCCACCTCCACCAGCCCGCGCTCCGCGGCGCCGTCGAAGCCGGAATAGAGCCGGATCGCTTTGAGTCCTTCGAGGCCCAGGTCGTCGATCAGCTGGCTCACCTCCTTGCCGCGCGACTTCGCGATCTTGACCAGGGCAGTGCCGTCCAGGAACAGACGCGTGCTCGTCTCGAACTCCTTGAACTCGCGCACCTTCTTGAACTGGGCGTTGTCGGCCAGTCGATTGGTCGCCGAGGTGGCTCGCTTCACCACGGCTTCGGCCTTGTCGGTGCCGGCGACGACCACCGCGTCCTTGCCGTCGATCCACCAGACCAGCGACACGGGTTCTTCGGTGACGTGATAGACGACGCGCTCACCGATCGTCGTTTCCTTCGCCTCGACCTTGAGGAGCGTCGTCAGTAAGCGCAGCGCGCTCAGGAACGGCTTCGGCTGGGCGCCGGCCCCCGGGAAGATCAGCGTGACCTGTCCTTCCGGCGGCTCCAGCTTGCGGACCTCGACGGCCACGACGAAGCCGCGATCGGCGACCGTGGACAGCAGCTTCGGCGCCTCGGCCAGGTCGGCCTGCAACTTCTGGAGTTGCTCCGGCGCCAGGCCGCCCAGAAGTTGCGGCACCGTCAGCAGCGTGCCGGCACTGTCCTTCAGGTCCTTGAAGACGCCGGCGAGGAACTTGCCGGTGTCGTCCTGCATCATCTTGCCCAGCGCCGTCTTCTCGTAGGCAGCGCGATGCGGCTCGATGCCGTCCCAGCGCACGTAGATTTGCGTGTCCGCCGACAACAGGCGCTCTGGTTCCTGAGCGCCGGCAACGCAAGGAGCGACAAGCAGCAAGAGGACAACGGCCAGGCGACGCGACATGAGGCTCTCCGTGATGGATGGAAGTGCGGCTTGGAACGGGATTCGGGAGCAGCGATAGTATCCGCGCCTTGTTGGGACATTGCAAGCCGCTTCCGGCGCCGACCGGAAAGGCCCCTTCCGGCAGTGTGGCCCGAGGGCTCTGTCGGCGATGAAGTGCTGACGATGGGAATGGTGGGAAGCGAACTCGGAGCGATCGGGAGGTCGACGGCCCGGCGCCGAATCCGGCGGCCGGGGCCGTCGAACGAACTCACTCGCCCACGACGTTCGTCGGCGGAGTGAACTTGTAGACGTACGAGCCGACCTTGGAAGAGTAGTAGTAGCGGTAGCCGTCGTCGTCGCGCTTCTTGACCAGGTAGAAATCGCGATCCTTGTCGCCCAGACGCAGGCCGCTCTTGCTGCCCTCGGCCCAGATGCGGACCTTGTTGGCATGCACGCTCCAGTTGCCGTCGTAGACCCACTCGCTCTGGCCGGGCCCGAGGACGAGCTTGATGGCGCGTTCCGAGTTGCTCGGGTCGGCGGGATACCAGACCCAATTGCCCTTGTCGGTCCATGTGCGGTAGTACACGTAAACGGTCAAGCGCTCGTCGGTCTCATTCTTGACTGCCAGGTAGCGCGTGTATTGCGCCTCGACGGCCGGTTCGGCGGGCGCCTGGTTCTGGATGCCGGCATTGATCGGTTGCTGCAAGCCGGGATTGATGGGCTGAACGACCTGGTTGTTCGGTTGGTGCATGCCGGGATTGTTGCTGGCCAGGACCTTGGTGATGCCGCGGTCAACGGGTTTCCAGAACGTGCCGGTCCACACGTACGTGGTCTGCTTGTAGAAGCCGTAGGTGACGCCATTCTGCTCGTATTGGCGGACGAGGACTTCCGTCGTGGGCGGCTGCGGCGGCCGGTTCATGTTCGCCGGCGGCTTGTTCGTGTTATTCGGCGGATTGACGGCCGGTGGGACGAGCTTGCTTTTACCCCCCTGGGCCGCGGAATTATCCGGCACCAGCAGCGCTAGACCGAGCGCGGGCACGATCACCAGGATCAGCAGACGTCGCATGAATCAACTCCTTGCCAGGCGAACGCGGGCGAACTTCTCAATTGTAACCGATCGCGGCACCCAGTGATACCGGGTGGTGTCATGGCATCGTTCGGGCCACGCGCAGGCCGATGCTCGTGACGCGGTTTGTCGGCCGAGTGTTGTCCCGGTATGCCGATCGCAACATCGCGGTCAGATCGACGAACGAGCCGCCGCGGAAGATGCGGCTATCGGTCGCATCCTCCTTGTTGTGGACCAGCAGCACCTTGTCCTCCCGGTCCTCGCTGGCCTGCCCGTCGTTTTTCGGATAGGGATGGACCCGGTCCTGGCACCATTCGTAGACATTGCCGTGCACGTCGAACAGGCCAAGGTCATTCGGTTTAAGCCGGCCGCCCGGCCGCGCGCACTCGCCGCCGCGCTCGCTCGAGTTGCGCAGCGACCAGGCGTACTGGCCCAGCAGGTCGTCGGAAGCGCCGAAGCTATACGCCGTCGTCGCGCCGGCGCGGCAGGCGTACTCCCATTCGGCCTCGGTCGGCAGGCGGTAACCCGTGCGCGTCAGGTAGTCCTTTGGCAGCTTCATGCCCTCCTTGATCTGCTCGATGGGCGGGTAGCACATCTGGGCTTCGGGAATGCGCTCCTGTTCGCTCAGCCAGCGGCAGTACTTGACGGCGTCGAACCAGGAGAGGTTCAGGATCGGTCCGTCACCGTGCGGACTGTACTGCTCCTGACCGGCGAGGGGATCGCCCACTCCCGGATGATCCCGCAGGAAGCGTCGGAATTGGTCCACCGTCACCTCGCGAGTGGCAACGGCAAACGATCGGGGAATGCGGCAGCGGTACCGTGGTTCCGCGCGGGCGTTGCGGCCGATTTCCCCTTCGGGCGACCCCATGTCGAAATCGACCGGCCCACGAATGACGGCGAGTGTCTGCCCCTGTCCGTTGAGGTCCCAGTTGCGTTCGACCGTTTTCTTGGCGACGGCAAGCTGGCGGTCGATCTTGCGCAGTTCTGGCGACTGGTCCCAGCGCGTCAGCAGCCAATCGACGGCCGAATGAACGCCGGTGTCCGGGTCGTTGCGGTACACCGGCAGCAGCTGGGCGGCGAGCGCTTGACGGCCGGCCGCCGGGAGTTGCTGCTCGTTGAACTCGCCGAGACTGAGCACCAGGGCACGGCGGACTGACACGTCGGTCTCCACGTCCATCCGCTCCGTCAATACCTTGGCGTCGGCGCCCAATGGACCGAGGCGGTGGATGATGTGGGTTCGCACTCGCGGGTCGGGTTGGTGGCGAAGGAGCGGCCACAAGCGCCCGGCGCGATTCAAGCGCAGCAGGGTCACGGCAGCGTTTGCCTGGCGTCGGGCGAGCGCTTCCCGGTCGTCTTCGGATGCAGAGACCGTCACGCTCTTTGCCAGTTCCGCCTCCATCCGGACCGCGGCACGCTCCGGGTGCGCCTGGAGTCGGGACATCAGCGTTACATACTGACCGGCGTCGGCGTCCAGCAGCAGGTCGGCCAGCAGGTCAGGCCGGCCGGCGGCGAAGTCAGCCAGGAGATTGGCTGCGAGCGAACGGCGTTCGCCAGGCGGACCGCGGAAGACTTTACCCAGCGGCCCAATCAACGCGGAGCGGACCGGACGCAACGCATCGGCCCACAGGCCCAGCAGCAGCGAGTTGGAACCGAGCAGATGTTCGGCGACCGGCGTCCCGGCCGCGGTCCAGGCATCGTTGCTGGGATCGAAAGCAGCCAGAGCCACCGCGGCGCGGAAACGCGTCTCGGCCGGTTGCCCGGGATCGGCAAGCAGCGGCCAGAGGCCCGTCGCCAGCTGGGGACCATGCGCTGTCAGCGAATCCCGGATCAGCAACAATTCCGCAGGCTCTGCGTCGAGCATGCGCTGCCGGAGATACGGCACCTGCTCCACATCGATGGGCAGCAGGGCCAGCGCGGCGCGGGCCCGATGCTTCTCGGACAGGTCGGACCGGCCGCGCAGTTCGCGAAGGCGCGGCAGAACCATCTCCTGGAAGGGCTCCAGGCTCTTGACGATGTTCGGCACGGCCTGCGGGTTGGCGTCGAGCAGCGCGTTGACCTGGGCCAGCGCCCGCGCCTCGATCGCCTCACGCTCGCGCTGCAGCGCTTCAACCGCGGTCTTGCGCTGGGTCTCGGTGCGGTTCTGTTCCTGGCTGATGAGGATGGTACTGACCGTCAGGGCGACCACCGCGGTCACGAGCAGCACTGCGGTGGAGGCGACAGCGGTGCGGTGCCGGCGCGCCCAGCGCGCCAATCGAGCGAGCAACGGCTCCCGATAAACTGCCACCGGCTCATCGGCCAGCCAGTGCTCCGCGTCATCGGCGAGGAGGCGTGGCGTGGTGTAACGCTGCGGCGGGGCGAGTGCCATCGCCTTGAGACATATCGCCTCGAGGGCCCGGGGCACGTCGGTCCGGATCTGGTGCGGACGCGGGAAGTCACCGCGCTGGACTCTTTGCAGTATACCGCCCACGTCGCCCGTGAAGGGCGGCTGGCCGGTCAGCAGGCAGTAGAGCGTCGCGCCCAGGCTATAAACGTCACTGGCGGGCCCGAGCTCGGCGAGACGCCCAGCGGCCTGCTCGGGACTCATGAACTGCGGTGTGCCGATGGCCGTGCCGGCCACCGTCTCGGCGGTCCCGCTGGCGGACATGGGCCGCAGGCGCTGCTCCTCCTCCGCGCCTTCCTGCCGGTCATCGAGCGGCTTGGCGAGCCCCCAATCGACGACGAGCGTTTCGCCATACTTGCCGAGCATGATGTTGCCGGGCTTCAAGTCGCGGTGCAAGACGCCCCGGCTATGGGCGTAGTCGATGGCGTTGCACACGTCGATGAACCGGCCCAGCAGCTTGCGGAAGGCGACCGCCCGCTCGCTCGGGTCGCGCCCCGGATGGTCTTCCTTGTAGAAGCGCTCGATCGCGTCCTTGAGCGAATCGCCGCGGATGAAGCGCATGGCGTAATACGGCCGGCCATCGCCGTAGCTGCCCAGGCCGTAGACGGGAACGATGCCCGGATGCTCCAGGCCACCCGTGATCTCCGCTTCGAGGAGAAAACGGGCGCGGCTGCCGGGGTCGTCGGCATGGCGATCCTGGATCTCCTTCAAGGCCACTTCGCGGCGCAATTCCTCGTCGTGCGCCACGAAGACCGCGCCAAGGCCGCCGCGGGCATGCGGACGCAGCACGCGGAAACGAAGGCCGCCCGAGGTCGGTGCACCCACCGACGTCGTGACCGATTCACCGGACGGCAATGGGGCCCGGGTGGCAAACGGGTCCGCCGACTCCGGCATGTGGCTCATCGAAGCCGCCACGTCGGGATCGGCAATTTGCTTGAGTCGCTCGCGCACCGACCCAATGGAGCTCAGCGCCGCCAGGCTCCGACACGGGGCATTGTGGTGTGCGTGCAGGTGGCGATCGACCAGCGATTCCAGAAGCGCGCGGACGTCCGGGGAAATGGCGTTTCGCTCCACCAGAAGCTGGCCAAGCGGCCGGGATTTATCGGCAGCCCAGGCGTTCAGGACCGTGATAAGCGCCTCATCCGCGATAAAGTCGTTCTGATAGGCCAGGAGGGCCAGGAGGACGTTACCATCGGCGGTAGGCGCTTCGTGAGATTGGCTCATATCCTGATTCTGGAGAACGACCTGTCGCTTTACAAGCGGAGTGTCGCTCCACCGCTCGCGGCGTGGCACCTCAGTCCTCACCCCTGTAGAATAGTCCGCCAACGCTTCGCCACTCTCCGGAGATTCCTGTCATGGCCCACGCGGCGCTTGCCAACGGCACCAACGGTTCCCACCGTTCACTCTGCTTCAACAACGCCCTCATCATCGACGGCACGGGCCGTCCCGCGACGAATGGCGGCCTGGTGGTCAAGGGCGAACGGATCGCACAGGTCGGCGCCATCAATCCGGAGCCGGACGCGACCGTCATTGACCTGGCCGGCAAGACGCTGATGCCCGGCATGATCCTGTCGCACGTCCATCTCAGCTACAACCACGTCAACGATTTGCCGGACCTTGACCTGAAGCAGCCTGCCGAAGTCGCCACCATTGCCGCGGTCTGCAACGCCAAGCTGATGCTCGAGTGCGGCTTCACGTCGGGCCTGTCAGCCGGGGCGCTGCACATGGTCGACATCCACATTCGCAATGCCATCAACGCGGGTCAAATCCCGGGACCGCGGCTACTGGCGGCGGGACGCGACATCTGTCAGACCGGCGGCATGCTCGACTGGAACAAGAGCTGGCTCAAGCTCGGCATGGATGGACTGGGCGTCTTCGTCGATGATCCGTGGGCCGTCCGCAAGGCGGTGCGCGGCATGATCAAGGACGGCGCCGACATGATCAAGATGTACATCACCGGCGAAGGCCTGCTCATGGAGTGCCAGCAGACCGAGCTGACCTGCACCTACGACGAGATCGAAGCGATGGTCGAGGAAGCGCATCGCAGAAATCGCCTCTGCTCCGTCCACGCCCGCAGTTCCGAGAGTTGCCAGATGGCCGCCAAGGCCGGCGTCGACATCATCGATCATGCCACATTCATCGACGACGAGACGCTGGACGTGATCGCCGAGCATGGCAGCTTCGTGGCGCCCGGCCTCGATTATCTCGTCAGTGTCCTGGAGCACGGCAAGCGCGGCGGTTTTCCGTGGCTAGGCACGCCGCAGGATTTTCTCGACAAGACCAGCTCCGACAAGGAACTGGAAGCGTCGATCGGGAACATCCGCAAGGCGTACCAGCGCGGCATCAAGATCCTGGTCGGCAGCGATTTCGGGTTCTCATGGACGCCGCATGGCACCTATGGCCGGGAGCTGACGCACCTGGTGAAGCTGGTCGGTTATAAGCCGATGGACGCGCTCGTCGCCGCCACGAGGCTCGGTGCCGAGGCGATGCGGATGCAGGACCGCATCGGCACGCTGGAGGTGGGCAAGTATGCGGATGTCCTCGTCGTCGACGGCAATCCGCTTGAGGACATCAGTATCCTGGAGGATCGTCGCACGATCACGCACGTCATGAAGGGAGGCGAGTTCGTGCGCCGTCCGGCCGCGGAATTAACGCCGGCATATGTGTAATTCAACAGCGGAATTCCTCTGGAAGGATCGGCGTCAATTGCTGTAGCCGCCGGCTTCAGCCTGCGGAGTATGTCCGTCGCCCGCGCGACGTTTTTCCGCAGGCTGAAGCCGGCGGCTACAGGAGCTCAACGCCGCAAGAGACGCTCAGTTTGCCGGCCCAATCAACCGGCTTGGCGGCCGGCCCATCATCAGCGCCACCATCCCGCCGCGTTGCGCCACGTTCACCACCTGCTTCTGCGACGCGCGCCCCAGCACCGCAATACCGTACTTGGTCGGCGCAAAGCCCATGACGGTATAGAACGGCTCGACGTGAAGCTTGCCGTCCGCGTCGAGCACCGGAAATTCGCTGACCGGAATCCCTGCCACCTGCTGCACCACCCAGCGCTCCGGGTCCTTGAGCGCCTTGTCGACCGCCGCGTCCCATTCCTGGGACGTCAGCAGGTGGCCGATGAGCACGCCGTGGCCGCCGTAATCGCGGTTGGGCTTCATCACCAGCGATTCGTGGGCGCCGCGAATGTACTCCAGCAAATCGCCGGAGCGTCCGACGGGCAAGAGCGTCTGCCGATCCGAGACGATGCGCGTCCACAGGATGTGCCGGCGAAAGACCTGACGTTCATCGGGACTGAAGTACTTCTGCGTGAACTGCGGATCGGTCAGGACTTCCCAGCAGCTCTTCTGGTCCAGCTCCGCTGCGATCGACGAGATCATGCGGTTCTGCTTGAACAGCACGCGCATCGGCTCGACACTGACGCCTTCCTTCTCCATCGCCAGCAGGTCCAGCACACTGTAGTCGCGGTATGCGACGTCGACCACGGTGCCTTCGTAGCACGGTTCGCCGTTCTGGAGCGTCAGCTCGCGCGGATCGGCGTGCATGATCTTGATGCCGTAGCGTGCGTGATAGTACTCGGCCAGCGCTTCCTGCTCGTCGGGACCACTGCCGGCATACTTCGGATCGATGAAGCAGATGTTGCGCCCACTGCGGCCGATGGCTTGCAAATGGTCGAGCATTTCCTGCATGAGCAGTTCGCGAATGTCCTGGCCGAGCGTCAGCTGCAACTGGCCGTCCTGGGCGCGAACGGCCGGCAGGACCACGTCTTCGATGATGCGTTCGCTGGTCGGGATCAGGTGCAGGCCGCCGACCCCCGACATGTTCGGCTCGACGTAGCGCAGCGTGTCCTTCCACATGGGGCTGATGAAATCGACCATGGCGTCCAGGCGGCCAAAGATTGGATTGTTCTCGCGCTGCCCTGGCCCCCAGCAGTCCCACAGCCATTTGTCCTCGTCGGGCGTGAGGCGCAGCACCTCGCGCACGGCGAAGTCCTGCATGTACAGCTCCGGCAGCCGCTTGAGCGCGTTGTGAATGGTCAGTGAGACGTAGTGAATGTACGCCAGCTGGTCCGGCAGCGCCGTGATCGGGCAGGGCATGACGTGGATCGCCTCGGGCGTGCCGTCGCGCAGGTAAATGAGGTGGCGCTTGAACGCTTCCGTGCGGATGCGCTGGATCAGCTCGACCAGCGTCGGCTCGGGAATGCGATGAAATGCCTGGCGCAACCGGCTGGCCAGGCTCAGGCCGCTAAGGCCCAGTTCTTCGGCAGGTGTCAACATCTCCCCACTATGGCACGCCGGGGCTAGAGATGCAATCGGCCACCCTCAGTGCGAGGAGACATCCTGCAAGCGACGCAGGGCCTCGCGCAGCTCCTCCGTCTCACCGCCGCGCTGGCCGAGCAGCCGCTCGAGCGTGGCCAGTTCCGTATCGACCCATTCGGAGGCCTGATGGCGCAAGTCCGCGACGGCTCGGTCCACTGCTTCCACCCAGTCGGCTATCAGCCGGGTCAGGTTCTTCGTCACTTCCCAGGAGACGCGGCCGATCACGTGCCGACGAAACAGGCCGCCCACCAGGCCCATCGGCAGCATCCACCAGAGGAGGTCCCAGTTGGTCATGAATGTCCGGCTCACCGCGACAGGAATGACGGCGACGCCCGGCTGCCGGGCCTCCCACGACGCGGGCGAAATGGCCACGCCCATCGCTTCCTTGACGTTGCGATTAAGGCGGTCGCGAAATGCCTCGATGACGCGCCGGAACCGCTGCTCGGCCTGGCGAAGGAGGTCGTCCGCGCAAGGTACGACACCGTCCGACATCGGTTTCAATTCGGCCGTCAATCGCTCGGCCATCCAGGCTTCATAGCGACCGGTTTGCTCCGCCAGGTTGCCCCGCCAGGACTTCAGTTCGGACGCCAGCGCTGCCGTGAGCTGCCGTTCCACCTGCGGCGCCCGCGGAAGCAGAACTGCCTCGAATCCGGGCCGAATCTTGGCACGGACGCCCTGCTCGACCAGCCGCAACTCATCGCGGATGACGGCGGCATTGACGGATTCATCCAGTACCGCGGCCCGCAGTCGTTGCCGGTCCGCGTGGGCACGTTGGGCAGCCTCCAGTCCGACCGCGAGGTAGCCGCAACAGGCCCGTGTCAAGGCGGTGAGCTTGAATGCGATGGCAGCCCTGCGTTCCTCGGCAACGCCCTGGCAGACCGGGAGCAGCACGGCCTCGCGAAGACCGCGCAGGTGTCGATCCGTCCCGACCCGGCACGAGAACGGCAACACGGCAACTCCGCCGCCGAAGTGTTCCCGCAAGCCCCGCTCCAGGAACGCGGTTACCGCGGTCAGCTCGGAATCGCTCAACAGATCTACCTTGGTCAGCACCACGACGACGCGTGGAGCGGTTTCGCGCGCCTCTGCAATCAGGCGTCGGTCTTCATCGGAAAGCGGGCGCTCGGAACTCACTGCAACAAGGGCCACCGCCACGTTCGGCATCCAGGAACGCGTCGTTTCCGTGTTGTGACGAAAAACGCTGCCAAGACCAGGAGTGTCGACCAGGCGCACGCCAGGAGAATCGGACAGAGTTGGAGTGAACACATCGACGACCGCGACCTTGCGGCGGTTTTCCGGGTTGCCTGCCTCGGTCACAAACTCGGCGATGCGATCCGCGGCGACTTCTTCCGCCGTTCCATCGTCATGCCGGACCCGCACGATGCGCGACGCACCGGCGGTCGCACGGGTGATGACGGCCGTCACCGGAATCGATCCGACCGGAAACACCGGTTCACCAAGAATCGCATTGAGGAGGGAGGACTTGCCGGACTTGAATTGCCCCAGGACGGCAACGTCGAGCAGTCCGTTGTCGCCTGCAAGCTGCTCGCACGCACGCAAGGAAGGTAGGAGCGTGGTCAGCTCGAAGCAACGGATGACATCCGTCACTAGCGCAAGTCGCCCTATCGATTCCACGTCCATTCCGCTCCTCGGGACACCCACCCATGCGAGCGTGAAGTATATCACATCGTTTTCAGTCTTTGGCCCCGGCGGGTTGCGTGGGATCGATTGCCCTTTCTTCTCAGATTCGTCACGCTACAATACAAGCAGTCGAGCCTCCAAACTCGCCTCCTTAGCGCACGCGCGAACGCACACAACGGCCCCTTTCCGCTGGCATTGCAGCCACTGGAGCGGGGCCTTTTCGTTCGGCAGAGTTGGCCAGCTGCGCGTTCCATTCATCGCCGACGACAACTGCGTCCGCGGCACGAAATGGTCTTCGGCGCCCAATCCGTCTTCGACCTTGGTGGACTCAACGCCCGCCCACGAGCAGCAGCTCCCGAGAGGCACCAGACCATGTCTGAGACACGCTCGAACCAGGATTTGCTTGCAGAGAACCGAGAACTTCGTCGACGGCTGGCCGATGCCGAGCGTACAGAAGGGCGCATTTTGCCGTATTCCCTCAGTGAGCGTGCGCGCATCGAGGAGACTACGGGACGGCTGTATCAACAACTCGTCGAGAAGATGCAGCAGGGTGCTGCCACTCTGAGCGGCGAGGGCGTCATCATCTATGCCAATCATCGCTTTGCCGAACTGGTGGGGAGGACGACAGCGGTCGTAACGGGCGTACCCTTCGCGACTTTTGTTGCGCCGGCCAGCCAAGGATTGCTGGAAGCCCTGCTGCGGGCTCGTGGTACTCAGGGAGAGCTGGCATTACAGCGGACCGACGGTTTGAAGGTGCCGGTTTACGTTGCGTTTTGTCCGTTGGATGCGGAATCTTCAATCTCCTGCGTCATTGTGACCGATCTGACCGACCAGAAACGTCAGGAGCAACTGCTGGCCTCCGAGGCGCTGGCGAGGTCCATCATTGACCAGGCGGTCGATGCCACCATTGTTTGCGATGGAGAAGGCAAGGTCCTGCGGGTCAGTCAGTCCGCGTTGGAGTTGTGCAGCGAAAACCCGCTCATGCGGGCGTTTGAGTCGGCATTTCCGTTGCGCACCTCGACGGACCAAGCTTTCTCGCTGGCCCCCGTCCGTGCCGGTGCAACCTTGCGTGCCCTGGAGGTCTTTCTCCGGCGTCCTGCCTCCGAACAGACGGATATGCTTATCAGTGCCGGTCCGCTCCTGGACGCATGCCAGCGCGTCCACGGGTCTGTCGTGACGCTGACGGACATATCCGCACGCAAACGCGCGGAGGCAGCGCTCCGCCGGAGCGAGGCCCATCTACGCCAGGTATTCGAGGCCGTCCCGCACCTGGTGTGGGCCTGCGAGCCGGATTTCAGCCGGCACACGCACAACCGGCGCTGGCGCGATTTCACGGGCATCAACCTCGAAACCGCGGACCAGCTGCGTTGGCTGGACGCCATTCACCCCGAAGACCGCGACGGGGTACAGGCTGCGTGGATGCAAGCCATCGCGACGGGCAGTGACTGCGAAGTCGAGCAACGCATGCGCCGCGCCAGCGACGGCGTGTGCCGCTGGTACCTGATGCGCGTGGTTCCCCTGCGCGACGGGACGGGTCGCATCATCCGCTGGTTCGGCACCTGCACCGACATTCACGAGCAGAAGCAGGCCGAGGAGGTGCTCAAGGAAACCAATCGCCGCAAGGACGAATTCCTGGCCATGCTGGCCCACGAGCTGCGCAATCCACTGGCCCCGATCCGCAATGCAGCCCACCTGCTGCGCATGCACGCGACCGACGAGCCCCAGCAGCAATGGGCGCACGATGTGATCGAACGCCAGCTCGAACACCTGACGCGCCTGGTGGACGACCTCCTTGACGTATCGCGTCTCTCGGGCGGCAAAATCAAGCTGCGCAAGGAGGTGCTGGACGTGGCCACGGTCTTGACTCGAGCGGTGGAAACGGCTCGTCCACTGATCGATGCACGCCGTCACCGGCTGCGCGTGACATTGCCGGACGAACCGGTCCATCTGTTTGCCGACGCGACGCGCCTGGCTCAAGTGGTGGGCAACCTGCTGAACAATGCCGCCAAGTACACGGAAGAAGGAGGCCTCATCTGGTTGGAAGCCAAACGGCAAGGGCCCGAAGTGATCATTCGCGTCCGGGACACCGGCGTGGGCATCGCAACCGACATGCTGCCGCGCGTCTTCGATCTTTTCACGCAAGTCGATCAAACGCTCGACCGCTCGCAAGGCGGCCTGGGCATCGGCCTGACTCTCGTCCGCCGACTGACCGAGAAGCATGGGGGCCGTGTTCACGTCAGCAGCAGCGGCCCGGGGCAAGGAAGCGAATTCTCGGTCTGGCTGCCGGTCTGGACCGAAGCTCCGCCCGTTGGACCACCCATCGCGTCGGCGCGGCCGGTCGATGGCCGTGGTTCCGGTCGGCGGGTGTTGGTGGTGGACGACAAGGTCGACGCGGTCGAAAGCTTGGCGCGCCTTCTCAACTTGATCGGACACGAAACACGCACCGCGCAAGACGGTCCTGCCGCCCTGGAGCAGGCCCGGCGCTTTCGACCCGACGTGGTACTGCTGGACATCGGCTTGCCCGGCATGGACGGCTATGAGGTCGCGCGCCGGCTGCGGCAACGGCCGGAGACGGCCCGTGCGCAACTCGTGGCCGTCACCGGATATGGGCAGGAGGAAGACCGCAGACTGTCGCGCGAAGCCGGGTTTGACCTTCACCTCGTCAAACCGGTCGATCTGACGGTACTTCAAGAGCTGATCGCAGCGCCGGCCAAGACGTGACGAGCGGACCGCTTCGCTTCCGATTGACATGGGCAGCCGCTCCGGCATCGGCCATAATAGCCCACCTATGGACCCGAGCCCGATCCAACTCACTTTCGACGGCGGCACCGTGATCGTGCGCGGCGCGCCCATGGACGTGCTTACGGCGCTGCCAGGCTGCCGCTTCGACGCACGCTCCGATTCCGTCCGTGCCGAGGGCCGCCACTATCGCGCGCTGATGGAGCACCTCGTCAAGCACAAGGTCCCTTACGACGACAAGGCCCGCGCCTACGAGAAGACACCCTGGCCGCTGCACACGAGCCGCGAGCCGTTCCCGCACCAGACCGAAGCCCTGGAAGCCTGGTGGCGACAGGGCGGCCGGGGCGTGGTGGTCCTGCCGACCGGTACCGGCAAGACGCACGTGGCGATCCTCGCCATCGAACGCGCCGGCCGGCCAAGCCTGGTCATCACACCGACCATCGACTTGATGAACCAGTGGCATGGCGAGCTGGCGGCGGCGTTTGGCGTACCCGTCGGCGCCGTCGGCGGCGGCGATTACAACTTCCAGCCCCTGACGGTGACGACCTACGATTCCGCTCATCTCTACGTGGAACGCTGGGGCAATCGCTTCGGCCTGGTCATCTTCGACGAGTGCCATCATCTGCCGGGCCAATCGTACATGTTGGCGGCCATCGGCAGCATCGCGCCCTGGCGGCTGGGCCTGACGGCGACGCCCGAACGTGCCGACGGTCAGGATTCTCTGCTGCCCGAACTGATCGGCCCGCTCCTGTATCGCCGGGAGATCAAGCAGCTTGCAGGCAATTACCTGGCGGAATACAGCACGCTGCGGCGTTACGTGGACCTGTCGGAGGAGGAGCAGCGCCGCTATCAGCAGGCGCGCGACACATATCGTGGCTTCGTCGAGTCGCTGGGCATCAGCATGGGCAGCCCGTCCGGCTGGCAGCGTTTCTTGCAGGAGACGTATCGTTCGCCGCAGGGC
Organism: Gemmataceae bacterium; assembly: GCA_019752375.1. GTDB lineage: Bacteria > Planctomycetota > Planctomycetia > Gemmatales > Gemmataceae > JAIEMG01. The sequence continues at coordinate 14,985 of JAIEMG010000309.1, forward strand.
CGTGCCGCGTTCCTGGCGTATCGCGAGCAGAAACGCATCTCGCAAGCCGCCCCCGCCAAGCTGCGCGAGCTGGAAACCCTGCTGGAACAGCATCGCGGCCATCGCGTGCTGGTCTTCACCGCCGACAACGCCACGGTGTACCAGATCGCCCGACGATTCCTCGTGCCGGCCATCACCCACCAGACCAAGGCAAAGGAGCGGCGCGTCGTCTTGCAGGGCTTTCGCGACGGCTCGTATCCGATCCTGGTGACCAGCCAGGTACTGAACGAAGGCGTTGATGTGCCGGAAGCCAACGTCGGAATCATCCTGTCCGGCACCGGCAGCGTCCGCGAGCACGTGCAGCGCCTGGGCCGCCTGCTCCGCAAGGTCGGCGACAAGCAGGCAATTTTGTATGAGGTGATCACGCGCGGCACCGCGGAGGAATTCACGAGCGATCGAAGACGGCAGCATGGTGCGTATCAGTAAGTAACAAAGCAAGAACATGTTGACAGGAAAACAAGTCCGCGTTCGCTACGCCCGCAATCGCATCGTTCCTGGCTACATCGATGCCGGCGATGCGTCCTGGGTGGTGCTCGCCGAGCGCCTGCTGGAGCTGTACCGCAGCCAGGAAGGCCGCACGCGCGGCGAGCTGGAAGACGACGTGGCGGAAACCCTTGGCGATGACTCGCGCACCCTGGTCCATCAGGGCCTGGCCAAGCTGCTCGAAGACCGCTGCGAGTTCGACGTCGTCTCGGGCCATCCGCCGGAGCAGATCCGCGAGCAAGTCTTTCAGGCCGCGGCGGCGATTCGCAGCTCCCCGGTGTCCTTCAATCGCGATCACGTGCTGACCAGCGTCGGCGCCGCGCTCGGCATGACGGTCGAAGCGGTCGAGCAGGGTCTCTTCGCCGATCTCAAGAGTGCTCAGCAATTGATTCGCTTCAAGGACATTTCGGCCGAACGCCTGCTGCAGCTCTACAACGTCGCGCTGGCCCAGGCGGTGTTGCTGCGTGCGACCGGCGTGAAGGTCTACGTCCGCCGCGAGCCGCCGCAGCGTTATCGGCAACTGATGCGGGCGGTGAAGTTCCATCGCCTGATCTGCGAGGCGAAGCGGATCGATCCGGAGTGCTTTCTTCTCACGTTGGACGGCCCGCTCAGCTTGTTCAGCGCGACGCAGAAATACGGCCTGCAACTCGCCCTCTTCCTGCCGTCGATCCTCCATTGCCGCGATTTCGAGCTGGAAGCGGACCTTCGCTGGGGCCCGCAGCGCAAGCCGAAAGTGTTTCAGCTCACGACCCGCGACGGCCTGGTCCCCCAAACGGCCGACATCGGCATGTACGTGCCTCCGGAACTGTCGATGTTCGCCGACCTGTTCCGCAAGAAGATCGCCGACTGGGAGATCGCGGAAGAGACGGAAGTGCTGCCCCTGGGCGACGGCTTCTGGGTGCCCGACTTTCGCTTGATCCACCGAGTCAGCGGCAAGACGGTCCTGCTCGAAGTGCTCGGCTTCTGGCGCCGCTCCAGCGCGGAGAAGCACCTGCAACGCCTGCGAAGCCACGCGACGATACCGTTCCTCCTGGCCGTGTCGGATCAACTGCACATCGACGACGCAGAGCTGGAAGGCCTGCCGGCGGGGATCCATCGGTTTCGACAGATGCCGTTACCGGATGAAGTGGCACGGTTGGCGGTGGCCGTCTAACACTACAGCGCTGGTTTGGAAGCACGATTCACCGGAACGGTCTGTAGCCGCAGGCTTCAGCCTGCGGAGTGAATGTACGGCACCTGCGACGCCCTTCCGCAGGCTGAAGCCTGCGGCTACAGACGTTGCGCGAATCCTTTCACGGAATGGAGCGCTGGAGTACTAAGCGGCAGATCCGACCGAATGACTACAGGTCGCGGGGTTTCAGCCAATCTCGCGCACCGCGTCGAACTGCGTGGACGGTGACTAGGTTGCCGTCGATGGTGAAGAGGAGCCGATACACTGCTTGCCGCTTGCCGAACAAGGCCTGGCGAAGTTCAATGCCGAGTTGTGCGACTTCTTTCGACATGGGCCACTGTTCGGGTTGGCTTTCCAGAGTCTCCACCTTTGCAAGCAAGGACGCGTGCCAACGGGCCGCTGCCTGAGGCGAGTGCCGATCCAACCAGGCAAGTATTTCATCTACGTCACGCAGCGCCCGAGCGCTGATTCGAACGTCGTACGGCATACTACTCGTCCTGCACAGGCGGAATCTGGTACTTGGTGGCCAGTTCCGCCAGTGCTTCGCGTATTGGCCGGGTCCGTCCCGCCGCCACGTCTTCCAGGCTCTCCTTCACCGCTGCGATGGTTTCGAGCTGCTCGATCTTCTCAAGAAAATGCTGAAAAGATGCGGCGTCCTGAACGACCACACCGCTTCCCCCATCTTCGGTCAAAAGCATTGGCTGACCGCTCTCCCGGAGCTGCGCCAGGAAGCGGCGAGGGTCGTGGGCGAAATTGGCGAGTGTGTCGGTCGTCGGGATTTGGTTCGGCATGGTTCAACCTCGCGGATGAAGGCACTGGCATGATATCTCCGTCGCGATCCTCTCGCAACCTGCAAGGCCCATGGACCGTCGCCGTGTCACCGTTGGGCCTTGCAGGTGATTGGTTCATTTCCCCTTAAAATCCGCCGCGAACGCCTTGGCATTCAGGTCCGCCCCGGTCGCGTGCTTGGTCAGTCCATTCCACGGCAACGTGCGGCCCGGCGCGAAGACCTTCTGCTTCATGAACTCGCCGACGTCCTTGTTGCCCACGTAAATGACGGTGCCGGGCTCGGCGCCCTTGTAAACGTCGCGCGCGATGGCGTGATGCACCTGGGACGCGAACAATTCGCCCATCTGGTAGTTGTGGTAGTAGACCGGAGCGCTCACGATGTGGATCTTGCTCCCGTAGTCCGGCGCGTCGCGCTTGTCCGGCCGCTTCACCATCTGGTAGCGCTCGACCAGGTCCCACCAGAGCTTGTTCAGGTCCTGGTCCGGGTTTTCGTACATGCTTTTCTCGAAACGCAGCATCACCTGGCACCAGCGCGAGAAGATTAACAACCGGGCACGCTGCACCTTGGAAGCGGTCTCGTCGAATTCCTTCGGCTTGTCGATGGTGACGCCCATCTTCTCCAGCCAGGCGCGGTTCTTGGAGAACCGCTCGAACTGCATCGCCACGCCCTCGGTGGTCAGGATGTGCGCCTCGGTCCGCAGGGTGTACGGCAGCTTCTTCGGGATATTCTTGCTGCTATAGATGGAGTGGCCCAGCTCGTGCAGCATGGTACCCATCCAGTATTCGTTCTCCACGATGTTCGCCAGGACGCGCACGTCGCCCTCGCGGTCGATGTCGGTGCAGAAGGCGTGCGGGTTCTTCTTGGCGCGCTCCTTCAAGTCGCTGCGGGCCAGCACGTCGTCGATCGGCAGGCCGACGCCGGCGTAGAAGTCCCGGCACAGCTTCAGGATGTCGGCTTTCTTGAACGGCTCGTCCAGGTCGCTGGCATAGACGGCGGGGCTTTCCTGGAAGAACGGGTCGTGATAGTGCCATGGACGCAGGTCGGTCGCCTTGATCGAGCAATCGGCTGCCAGCTTGGCGTCGATTTCCTTCTTGGCGGCCTCGAAGGGGCCGCGCGTCAGCTCGTCCAACTCGTCGAACAGCTTCATCAAGTCATCGGTGTTCTGTTCATTGAGAAAGAGCTGCATCTGGTGGAAGTTCTTGTACCCCAGCTTGGTCGCGGCCTGGTTGCGAAGCTTGACGAGCTCTTTCAGGTCCGCCTCGACCGCCTTGCCGACTTCCTTGCTCGCTTCCCAGACGGCCTGGCGCCGTTCGGAGCTTTTCGATTCCTTGAGGACCTTGCGCACCTCGCTGTCGGTCATCTCCTTGCCGTCCACCTTGGCACGGAAGTTACTGAACGTCTTGTCCACCGCCGTCGATTTCTCGACCATCTTCTTGAGCAGCTCGCGATCGAGCTGCTTTTCGAGGTACATCAGGTGAAGCACCTCGATGGCGCGCTTGAGGATCGGATCGTCGATGTCCTTGCGGGCCTCGTAGACGGCCTTGAGCTCCTTGAACGCCGCCGGATCGGAGAGCGCTTCATCGACGCGGTTCTGGGCGTCTTCTTTCTTCTTGTAATCGTCGTCGCCGCCCTTGGTGTTGGCATTCCACCAGGCCTGGCTGGCGGATACCTCGAGGGGACGGAACTTGGCTTCGTGAGCGTCGAGGAACTTGCGGGCCTGGCCGGTGACGTCGGCGTTGGCAGGAGCCGCGACCGGCAGCCACCAGACGAGGAACACGGCCGCGGCGATGATGCCCGGCAGCGCGATGCGAAGGCTAAGCATGAGATGAACTCCTCCAGGTCGGCTCGGACGAGCCTGTCGTTCGTCGGAAAAATGCTACGATAGTCCATCGATCATCGGATCGAAAGCCGAAAGCAGCGACAGGGAGAGACAGCGATGCCCGCATTCCGCACGGTGGATGGCTCCGAAGCCGGCCCCGCTGCCGTGGGTATTCTGGTGCCGCCCGGCCGGCGCACGGTCGTCGTGCTGCGGCCACGCAGTCTTGACGTCGACTTGCTGCTGGTGCGGCGCGGACCGGATGGAACCCCAGGAACCGGCTTCCACGAAGGTGGCCCCGGCGAGGCCGCCGTGCTGGCCCAGGGTGTCAGCCATGCGCTGGTGCGCTCCGCCAACGGCAAAGCCCGGATCGAAACGCAGCAAGCGGCGGAAGGCGGCGGCCACTGGCTCCGCGTCGGTGTCGGAGCATTTGTGCTGCTCGTCTGCCCGCGCTTGCCCGGACAGGCGTATCGGCCGCTGACGTTCGCCACGATCGAGGAAACACAACCGATGGCGAAGGCGCTCGCTGCGGTCTTGTGTCCGGGACCGGATGCCAATCAGGAGCTGTACCTGAACACCCAATTCTTCGGACGCCCCGGTCCGCCGCCCACCGGCAGCGGTTTCTGATCGCTCGGGTTTCCCCATGCCCTATACGCCGATCCTGGCCACGCTGGCTTACGTGATGTCGCCCGATGGCCGACAAGTGCTGATGATCCATCGCAATCGTCGCCCCGGCGACCTGCACCTGGGCAAGTACAACGGCCTGGGCGGCAAATTGGATGCCGACGAAGACGTGGTCGCTGGCCTACGACGCGAGCTGCGCGAAGAGGCCAACCTGGAGTGCGAGGAACTCGTCCTGCGCGGCACCGTGAGCTGGCCGGGCTTCGGCAAGAACGGCGAGGACTGGTTCGCGTTCGTCTTTCGCATCGATCGCTGGAGCGGCGAGCCGCGTACGGACAATCCCGAAGGCACCCTGGAATGGGTGGACGTGAATCGCCTGCCGGAGTTGCCGCTCTGGGAGGGCGACCGCCATTTCCTGCCACTGGTATTCGAACGAACGGAACGCCAGTTTCATGGCGTGATGCCGTACAGAGACGGCAAGCCGGTCGGCTGGGAGTACAGTGCCATTTAGAGCAGGCTTTCCCTCGTGACCGGGCTCTGCCCGGTCACGCACTGCCCGTGAGGCTCTGCCTCGCGGCAGTGGACCGTCGGCCAACTGCCGGTTCAGCCAGCATTAGACTCGCGAGGCAGAGCCTCGCCGGCAGTGCGTGACCGGGCAGAGCCCGGTCACGAGGGAAGGCTTCAATTCCACTCTGTGTTTTCTCTGTGTCCTCTGTGCCTCCGTGG
>JAIEMG010000080.1 GCA_019752375.1 Gemmataceae bacterium
CCCCCACTCACTCATATTCGGGGGGGGGGGGGGGGTCGCCCCCCGGGTTGCCCCCCCCACCCCGGGGGCAACCCCCCGCCCCGCTCGCCCGTATAGTTCCCTGTTTTCACTTCTTTTCCTCGACCGCCTCTTCCTTCGCGATTTTGCCGCGAAGGTCGTTGTCGTCCGCGTATTCGTACGTGAAGACCTTGGCATCCGGGGTGGCGCGCACCACGCGCTGGTTGGTCTTGAGCGCCATTGGATCAAATTCGTACTTCACCGCGCGTGCCTTGAGCGCGCGGCCCTTGGCGTCCTTCTCCAGAACGAGGTGGCCGTCCGCGGTGAAGTCCGAGACGTTCTCGCCGTCGTAACGCGTCCAGCCGATGGGTGTCCCCTTTGCGTCGTGGTGATAGACGTCGCGCCAGGTCTTGGGCGTCGTGATCCGCTGATCGACGAAGTTGACTTTGAAAGCGATACTCAGGAACTTCGGATACACCAACGCGCTGAGCAGCTCGGCGTGATAGCGTTCCAGCATGTTACGCTCGTAGGCCGTCAGCCGCTCGGCCACCGGGGCGTTGCCTTCGCGCAGCGCGTGGGGCACGAAGGCATCGCCTTCCGCCTTCAGGACGCGCAATTGGACCAGGCGCTTGCGTGCAGCCAGGACGCGGGCTTTGTGTGGCTCGTCGGCCGCCTGCAGGAGCGCATCGAGTGCGGCACGGTGCTCGCCGAGGAAGTTCACGTTGTCGCGGACTTTTGCCAGTGTGTTTTCAAGCAGTGGCCGGATCGGCTGATCGAGGCCGGGACGTTTCGCGTTCAGCAAATCGTTGACGACCTTGTTTGCCTCGTCGGTGACCTGCTGCGCTTCCTTGAAGCGTTCTTCGGCGATTTCACGCCGGCTTAGTGCAGCATCCAGGTCGGCCTTGGCAGCCTGGTAGTCTGCCTTGTGCTTTTCCGTGGGGTCCGCATCCAGCAGCTTCTTGGCAGCCTTCGCCGCATCCTCGACTTTCTTGAATTCGGCGAGACCTTTCTGCCGTTCGTCGCCCAGCTTCTTGCTGCGTTCCTGGGCTGCTTTCTGGGTGATGAGCCCATTCCGGTATTCCTCGCCGGCTTTCCGCAACGCGGCAAGCTGCTCTTCGTTGAACGGCTTCTGGAGCAACTGCGCCGCCAGCGTCTTCGGCTCGGCCTGTAAAACTTCGAACAGCGCGTTCCAGTCGCCGATGTTGAAGTCCGCGTCGCCGACGCCGTGGCCGATCTCGAGCAGTCGGCCCTTGGCGTCGTAAGTCCGCGCCTCGCAGTCGAGGGAATAGAGCGTGACGAAGCCGGGTGCGGAGTAATAGGTGCCGTTGCTGACGAAGGCGCCGATGTCCACGCGGTTGGTCTCGATCTTCACCGGGCTGTCGATGGTGTAACGGTCGTGATAGGGCACCAGGATTTCGACGATGGAGCCCGCCTCGTTCATCGGCTTGATCGTGATGCGTTTGGCGTCGCCGCGGAGGACGCTCCAGTGGTAGGTGAGCGCCTTCTTGTTGACGTCGAAGCTGCCCTCGGCACTGACGACCATGCGGCGAACGTGGTTCGGCCCGCGCACGATGCGGGCGATCGACGCCGGCGTGTCGTGGAGCTTCTCGGCCAGCGGATTGCCCTCGAAGGAATCGCGGCCGGGCACCGTCACGTCCTCTTCGGCGACCTTGAGCTGGATCATCGGCGGAATGTTGGTCGCCTGAATGTCGTGGGCCAGCTTGACCATCTCCAGGTCGTTGACCCAGGTATTCTCGAAGACGGTCGGATGTGCCTTGCCGGTCAGGTACTCTTTGGGGTCCTTCAGGTGCTTGTTGGTGCTGCGAACGATCATTTGCAGCGTTGGCATCAGCAGGCCGGCTTCGATGAGTTTCTTCTTCACCTCTGGGCGGAAAGCCGCCAGGGCATACGGGGTCGCACGCATGAAAGGCTGATCGGAGCCGGAAGAACCCTGCGACGTGAAGAGGTACGGGCTGTTGGCCGGGTAGAGATCGCCGTAGCCGTCCCCCCGTCCGTTGTGGCCGGGGTCGTGGTCGCGATGCTCCGGATAGATGTACACATTGCTGGCGCGGTACTGCGAATAGAGGAATTCCATGCCGCGCGGATGCGCGTAATAGGAACGCACGTTGCTGCCGCCCGTCTGCGGCGGAGCCGACGTGGACGAATTGCCGAACGTGACGTGCTTGAGCACCGTGTGTTGGGCCGCCCAGTCCACGCGCCGCTTACGCTCTTCCGGAGTGTAAGGCACCTTGTCGAGCTGCGGCCAGGGGTCGAGGTTCAGCGGGGAATGTTCGCCGTCGCGGTTGTCGTAGAAGTCGCCGGTGTTGCCGGCCGCGCTGCCTTCGGTGTGCCACTTGCGAAGCAGATCGCCCACCGCACCGCCGCCGATCGCAATGCCGCGTGGCTTGACCGCCATCTTGACCGCGGTCGAGCTTTCCTGATTCTTGGCATCCTTCACGTTCACCGTCAACTCGTAGACGCCGGCCTGGCTAGGCGTCGGCAACCACGTGAAGGCCCCCTTGTCGGCATCGAGTGTCATCCCCTTGGGCGTTGGCGTCTCCTGTCCATCCTTGCGCACTTTGCCGATGGCGTAGCGCAGCGGTGCGTCCTCGGACTTCGCCGTCACCGCGAACTTGATCTCGGTCCGTGTCTCGACGCTGACGTCCGGGACCGGCTCCACGGTCGGTGCGTCGGCAAGGAGGCCGGCAGCGCTGCCGAGCAGGGCAACGCCCAAAAACAGGGCCTTGAGAAGTCGCATGGTCAACCTCGGCCGGGATCAGGGGAGAAGGCAATTCTCACCGCAGAGGACGGTGACAAACGCAGAGGCAGAAAGAGGAGGATATCGCATTTCGGGGTGTGCTGCCAATTTTCTCTGCGATTCTCTGCGTCCCTCCGCGGTGAGAATTCGATTCACTCCTTGGTCGCCGGCTTGGGCCGATCCAGGTTGGTGTTTTTGCCTTTGTCCTTGTCACTCTGCCCGCAGCCCGTCACGGCAAGCAGGAGGGTTGCGGCCACGAACGCCAGCAGTGTCTTCATGGAGAATCTCCAAACGGAGAAGGGCCGGCCACAAAGATGCGGCCGGCCCTTGCAAAGCTTCACAGGTCACGACTGAGCCAGAACTCAGTCGGCCTTCTTCGTGGTCGGATCAGCCTTCGCGCTGCTCGGCGCGCCGCCCGTGCCACTCTTGGTGGTGGGGCTGCCGCAACCCAGCGTGAAGGAAACCATCGCAACGACCAGCAGGAACGCAACAAGCTTCTTCACAGTCAGTCCTTCCTTTCAAAGTAAAGTGGGGAAAAGCAATCTATGCCGAGCGCTAAAAAACGGTCAGTCCGCGGAGTTATTCCTTGGTCTTTTCCTTGGGGTCCTTTTCCTTGGGGTCCTTTTCCTTGGGATCCTTCTCCTTGGGATCCTTCTCCTTCTCCTTGCCGGCTTCCTTGACCTTCACTTCGACTTCCTTCTCGGCCTTGACGTCCTTGCCGACGGCGGTGAGCTTGACCTTGCCGCCCTTGGCCGACTTGACCTTCACGGTCGTCGACATTTCCTTTTCCTTGATCGTCGGCTTGGCGGGGTCGAACGTGACGCCTTCGCCTTCCGCGGTAATCACGACTTCGCCGTCGAAGTTGGTGCGCTTGATCTTGATGACCGCGTCCGTTTCCTTGTCGCCTTCGACCGCGATCTCCGCGATGTCGAATTCAACCGTGCCCTTGGCCGCGCCGGAGCCAGTCGGGGCAGCGCCCGGCTTGGTCGTGGCGGGCTTGGAGTCCTTCTTGGTGCTGCTGGTGCAACCCAGCGACACTAGGCCGCAGAGGAGGGTCAGCATGAGGAGTTGTCGCATCGATGGTCCGTCCTTTCAAGTGCTACTGAACAGATGAGCGCAATCCCACAAGGTCGCGATCGTCAGAAGATGGATGCGCAAGATTTCCGATTATTCCCCGAAATCTTCTAGGGTAGCCGCTTCGCCGGTTTTACCGGGGCACGCCAGCCTTGCCAGTTCGCGGCCAGCCGCACGGATTTTACACAAGATCAGTCCATTGATGTGGTTAAGAGATGCATCCGGCATCTATTGTTGAGTCGGCGGGCTCAGCAACTCTCCCCCTTCTTAGGAATGGGGTCAGAGGGTGGCAAGAGTGCGGGGGCTTTTTCGGTTGGCGTCGGCCCAGGCGGGCGCGTAATCTGTGCAACTTCCGAACGGACCGTCACAACGGGTTACGAATTTCGGGAATAAACGGTCCCTCTCGCGGTTCATGCATTGGTCGAGGATGTCGCCATGGGGTTGCCTGGCAGTCAACGGAGTGTGCAGCAGCTAGTCGAGGAGTTCTACCTGCCGCTGTACCGATATGCCTATCGCCTGGCCGGCTCGTCTGGCGATGCGGAAGACCTGACGCAGGAAGCCTTTTGCAAAGCGCAGCTCCAGATGACGCAGCTGCGCGATCCCAAACGAGCCAAGGCATGGCTGTTCAGCATCCTGCGGAACGCCTATCTCCACCGCGCCCGGTCGCAGCGCCTTCACCGCCAGGTCCCGCTCGACTCGGTCGGCGACCTGCCGGAACCGTTGCCCGATCCGCTTCCGGAGGTGGAGCCCGAGCGCTTGCAGCAGGCGCTGAACGAACTAGATGAGGTTTTTCGAACGCCCGTCATCTTGTACTATTTCGAGGATTTCAGTTACCGCGACATTGCCGAACAGATGGATCTGCCGATCGGCACGGTGATGTCGCGTCTGGCGCGGGCCAAGGCCTATCTCCGAACCCGGCTCTTGCAGCCGGGCGTGGAGGCGCTGGCCGAAGGCCCACGGAGGGCGAACGATGGATTGTAGAACCGCCCGTCTTCTGCTGGACTTTGCCCGACCTCTGGCCACGGAACTGGAAGAGAGCGACGGCGAGGCCCTGGCCACTCACCTGGCCGAGTGTCCCACCTGCGGGGCGTTGCGGCGGACGGAACGACGACTGGATGACCACCTCGGCCGGGCCATGCTGGCCGTGCTGGTGCCGGACGGTCTGCGCGAACGCGTGCTCGGCAAGCTGGCCGCCCAGCGCGACAGCTGGTACCGCCGGCGCTTGCTGATCTGGGGCACCGGCGCTGCGGCTGCGGCGGCGATCGTGGTCGGCCTCTCCCTCACCTTCTTGGCGCACAAACCTGTTCTGGACATGGTAACTGCCCGCGCCATCGCCAACCGTCCCCTGCCCGACCGTAGTGAGGAGGTGGGCGCCTGGTTCGGCGACGCGGGCCTGGAAGGTCCGCCCCAGTTCGAATATGCCCGACTGACGAACTGCGAATGGGCCTCCTTCCAGGACCACCGCCTGCCAATGCTGGAGTTCCGCAAGGGGAACGAGTGGGCGCGCGTCTACATCGTGACCGAGGGGCAGTTTGACCTGAAAGCGCTCAAGGCGACCCAGCCGGATGCCAGCGGCCGCGCGGTCATGATCGACGTGCTGGAGCATCCCACCAAACCCGGCGTCGCGTACATCGTGAAATACACCGGCGGAGTGCTGCCGGCCTTCTTTTATCGCGACACCGGTCCGGCCACGTAAATCCCATCAGAATCTGCTGAACGTCGCTCACTATGTCCCTCCCTGGAGCAACTCCCTATCGCGCCCTTTCAGGTCGTTCGGGCTTGTGTCTTCGTCTTCCTCAACACCTTGCTCAGCGAGGATCGCCGGGGGCGGGGCCAGAATTCATGCCCTCTGCTGGTCGCGTTACTTGATCAGAACCGCCAGCCGTCGATCGTAGTCACGCCGGCACCTTGCGGCGGCGTTCCCGCTGTCGTGGCGCGGCCTGCGCACGGCGCACCTCACGTTCGTGGGCCGCGTCGATGATGTCGGCCAGGTCGGCAAACGCCTGGCGGCCGATCAGGTCGGCGAGCTGGCGGGTGACGGTCTTGAGCCGAGCGGAGGAAGGAGACGTGGGACGGCGTTTCATGCGACACCTCCGAGTGAATGCTGGGAGGGGAGAAGGGTAACGGCTGGCCGGGCACTTTTCGATGTTGGTAGGGCGGGTCCACCTGCTATGGCGATAACTGCCGCCGCGGCAAGCACTGTCTTGATCCGCCTCCGCGCGGCGGATATTCTCGATCATGATGGCAAAGCAACCGCAGGGTACGGATGATCCGTTCTGGCGCATTGCCGAGCAGCTCTGGCAGCGCGGTGAGCCAGGATTCGTGGACGCGGTGCGCCTGGTCACCGACGCGGACCGGCTGGGCACGTTCGCCGTCACCTGGTACACGGACCGGCGCCCGTCGGCCCGGCAGCTCCTGTTCGACTACCTTGCCCGACCGCTCAACGCCTATCGGCACGAAGCGCTGGTCAAACGGCTCTTCAAAATTGCCGAGCAAGCGGCCGATCACGAAGTGATGGCCCGCTTCCTCGTCCTGTTCGACCGCTCCGTGCGCCGAGCCCGTCGAACCCGACGGCATACCCGCGGCGCAAGCTTTAGTGCGCAGAATGCGGCGCTGGAAATGATGCGGCGCTGGACCGCGGAGGGACTTCGCGTTGAAGTGTCGGACTGGTCCTACCTCGGCAAGCGCTCCTACTACGTCAAGGGCCAAAGCGAGGAGGAAGTGATCGGCGTTCCCCGCCACACCACAATGGAGCGACCACACGCGCAGGCGCTGCATCAACCGAGCCCGGTCCTGAGCGAGGGGCACCGCCAGCTGCTGGACAAGCGGCGTCTCTTTTCCCTGCCCACGCGCCGCTACCTGCGCCGCCGAAGCTGGCGCTATTTCCGCAAGCTGGGCAAGGAGCATCCGAAGGAATATGTCGCTGCCGTAGCCATCGCGCTCAAACTGTATCAGGATGCCGACGTTGCCGATGGCCTGGCCCTGCTCGACAACTGGGGCCTGGTTCATGTCCTGTTCCATCACAGCCCGATACTGAGTGCCAAGCGCCGCGATTGGGCCCTCCAAGAGAACTGTGCGCTCTCGGAGCTTCAGCCAGCTCCGATCTTTGAGGAGCGATGGAAGGCGTCTCCGCGCACGCTGCTCGACTTGCTTCGCGACGCCCGTTGCCGGCCGGTGCGGCAATGGGCCTTAATCATGATCCGGCGCGACCATCTGTCGGCATTGCACGAGTTGCCACACGAAGAGCTGCTGGCATTGCTGGCCAGCGACGATCCGGCGATCGTGGAGTTGGCCGCGGAGTTGCTGCGCGACCTGGCGGCCCTGGGTATCGAGCGCCTGCTAGCGCTGCTGGAGACGGCGAATCCGCAGTCGCTGCCGATCCTTTGCGACCTGTTCTCCGCACGGCTGGCGCCGGAACACGTGCCCCTCGATCGCGTCGTTCGTGTGGCCACTCGCCGGCCTTTGCCGGTTGCCCGGCTCGGACTCGGCTGGCTTCGTGCGCGGCATTTCGCGTCCGGGGCGGAGTTTCAGACGCTGCTGCCATTGGTGGAGGCCGAGGCGGAGCCATTACGGGCCGAGATCGTCCACTGGCTGCGGGGTGTCCTGAGCACTGCGGCGGATTTTCGGCCGGAATGGGCATTGGAGTTCCTCGACGGCCGGTATGAAGACGTTCGTGCCGAGGGTTGGCTCTGGTTTCAGGAAGACCCGCGGCTGCGAGACCACGTCGAACTCTGGCAGAAACTGCTCGAATCGCCGCACGACGACGTGCGGCTGCGGCTGGTCGCCGAACTGGAGCGCCGCACGGCCGGACGATCGACCTGGGCCGATCGCGCCCTGGACGAAGAGTTGGTCCGATACCTGTGGGCGGCGGTGCTCTTGAACGTACAGCGCGGCAATCGGGCGAAACCGCTGGCCGTGGGACAGCTGGTAAGGCGCGTGGAGCGGCATCCGGCAGAAGCGCCGGTCCTGTTGCCGATCCTGGCGGTGGCACTGCGCTCGCTGCGCGGCCCTGAGTGGCGCACAGGCTTGGCCGGCGTCGTGCGCCTGGTCGACCACAACGCCGACTTGGCCCCGCTCGTTCAGAAGACGTTTCCCGAGCTGCGCTGGAATTGAGTGAATCAAGGGGGTGTTCCGACGGTGTTCCGAGACCATCTTGCTGCGGTGTTCCGCCGCGGTTGACGTTGGCTCGTGCATGCTTCCCCAAGGCCGTTGTTCTTCAGGCCCGTCCGCACGCTCGCGGGCGGGCTGAGGCAACGAGTTCCCGCCCGCGAGCGTGTGGACGGGCCTCGGTGAACGACCTTGGTCGGCGCCTCGAAGTCGGACCTGTCGGGCACCCCTTTGTTTTGATGACCAATCCATGAACCTGACCGTTGCCTATCGCGGCCGCAGCCAGTTGACCGCATCGACCGGAGGCGGGCTGGCCCTGTCGTTGGCGCCGAACCTGCGCCGCGATCGCGTCAGCTTCGTGGGCGACCTGCACCAGCCGCTGCGCTTTCGCGAAGCCATCAGCGCTCTCCACGATGTCGTCGTCAGCGACCTGCGCTACAAACCGAAGGACCACAGCGATTTTCGGGCGTATCTGGAGAGTGAGAAAAAGCGCGAAGCGATCATCCGCCGCGGCGCCACCGGGGCCGCCCGCGAACAGCTGATGGCGCAGCCGGAACAGGTGGTGCCGCCCGAGCTGGAGAAACGCTTCCGCGGACTGCGCACTCTCTACTGGAACGCCCGGCAGAAGTACTCGACCCACCTGTCCCATCACGACCCCGACCTCTGGCGCTTGCTGGTGCCGTGCGATCCGGTCATCACCGTCGCGCCGGATGTCCTCTTCTTCGAGTGCTTCAGTGCCGACGAAAGCAGCTACGCGTGTCTCACCGTCGAGCGCGACGCCTTCGCTGCTCCGGATGACGTGACGCTGGGCACGACCAATGTCGATTACTCCTGGTCGCTCTACGAACAGTTCCAGAAGTTGCGCACCTATCGCCGAACGGCTTTTCGCATCGATCCGGCGGGCTTCGAGGTGCAAACGCACGACGCCAGCTATCGCGAAGAGAAGATCGACCTGCCGTCGAGCTGGCTGCGCGGCTTCATGCAGATGCAGGCCGCCATGAGCCTGCCGATGCGGCGCGTGCCGGTCAGTCGCGAGGGCCTCTACAACGTCGTCGCCTGGCTGAAACGGCACCGCGCCGCACGCAGCCCTCGTGCCATCCGCTTCGAGCTGGAGCCGGGGCGACCCGTCGCGCTGGTGCTGGAACCGTGGGAAAAGCGCATCGTCCTCCACACGACGCCCTATCCGGGGCCGAAACCGGAAATTGTCCGCACCTGGGGCCGCGACCGCTTGCGCGTGTTGGCCAGGCTCCTGCCGCTGGCGGACAGCGCCGACGTCTACCTGCTGGGCGACGGCTTGCCGAGCTTTTGGTCCGTGCGCATGGGCGAAATGCGTTTGATGCTGGGCCTCTCCGGCTGGACCGCGAACGACTGGACCGGCGGCAGCGCCCTGGATCAGTTGGCGCCGCCCATGGAACCCAGCGCGGACCTGCTCGGCGACATCGCGGCGACGTTCCAATCCGGCCCGTCGCTGACGTTCGAGCAGGTCCGCCAGCGCACCGGCGGGGCAGCGCCGTTCGTCGCGGTTGGGCTGAATCGACTCGCCCTGATGGGGCAATTGATTCACGACCTGGCGGCCGGCGTCTATCGCTGGCGACAGGTCATGCCCGTCGTGCTGTCGGCGATCCAGACCGGACCGGACAGTCCCGAAACCGAAGCGGCCAAGGAAATTTCCAGGGCCAAGCGCGTGAAGCTCACGCGCGACGAACGACTGCCGTCGGGGCTGCGCCTGCTCGCGGGCCACGTGGACGGGCGGACTTCCCTCTCCGAGGTGACGCTCGACGCCGATGGCCGGATGCTGCGCGGCAAGTGCAGCTGCGATCATCATCGCCACTTCGCCCTGCGGCGCGGTCCCTGTCGGCACTTGCAGACGGTGCGCAACGCCAGCCTGGAAGGCCGGCAGCCCTCCACGTTGCAGCGGTGGTACGACGTACTCTGGGGTTGAAGACCCGATTGAGGGAGGACACGGACGCGTATGGGGTTCTTCAGTCGGCTCATCGAACGGCTGTTCGGCAAGACGGACACGGGCGTCATCGTACCGAAACAGGCGGCGCCAGGCGCGACCGCAGGTGCTGCGCCGCAAGCAGCCCCTCCGCTCGCGCGTCCGTTGAACCTCAGTGCGGACAACTTCCTGCCCATCGCGCGCGACGAGCTCAAGGAGGCGGCGAAGGATGTGACGCGCTGGGGCCCGTGGTTCGGCCGCCGCGACGTGATCCCGCCGGCCGACGATCCACGCACGCGCCTGATTGACCGCGGCATGGTCGCCAATGGCCTGCTGACGCAGGAGCAGCTGGTCGAGATTCACCAGGTTGGCGCGGAGATGGAGCGGCTGCGGCCGTTGCAATTCGGCGTGTCGAACCTGGCCGCGCAGGCCGGCGAGTCCGCCGTGCAGGCCGAGCGTGCCCGTCGTACGGAGATCAAGAAGCAGAAGAAGGCCGAAGCCGCCGACCGCAAGAAACGCCGGGCCGAAGCGATCGTTCAGCGCCATGCCACCGATATCGTTTTTCTTGGCCGCGGCGTCTCCGCCCGACTGGGCGAGCGCACCAGCGATGGCGAAAAACTGAAGAGCCTCGACCTGCCCATGCTTCAGACGCCGGCGGAGCTGGCCAGCGCCCTGGGCATCGGGGTGCCACGGCTGCGCTGGCTGGCGTTTCACGCGGAAGTGGCGAGGCGCGTCCATTACGTCGGCTTCACGGTGCCAAAAAAGAGCGGCGGCACGCGGACCCTGAGCGCCCCGCACCGCTCTCTGGCTGCCGCGCAGGAGTGGATTCTCCGAAACATCCTGGACCGCTTGCCGGTCGAAGCCTCCGCACACGGCTTCGTGATTGGCCGTGGCACGCTGACCAACGCCAATCTTCACGTGGGCCGGGCGATCCTGGTAAACATGGACTTGCAGGATTTCTTTCCCAGCATTGGGTTTCCCCGCGTACGCAGCGTGTTTCAGCGCCTCGGCTACTCGCCCGCCGTCGCGACCGTGCTGGCACTGTTGTGTACCGAATGTCCCCGGCGTCCGGTGGAGTACGACGGCCAATCGTACCACGTCGCAATCGGCCCGCGCGGCTTGCCGCAAGGAGCCTGCACCAGCCCGGCACTGTCCAACCAGGTTGCACGCCGGCTCGACCGCCGCTTGCACGGACTCGCCCTCACGTTGGGCGTGACTTACACGCGGTATGCGGACGACCTGACGTTCTCGGGAGCCGCCGAGTTCAATGCCCGTGTCGGCTACCTGATGGCCCGCATCCGCCACATTGCCGAGGACGAATGCTTCGCCGTCAACGCCAGGAAGAGCCGGGTGCTGCGTCGCAACACGGCGCAGCGGGTGACCGGCCTGGTTGTCAACGACAAGCCCGGCATCGGCCGCCAGGAAGTGCGCCGCCTTCGAGCCATCTTGCATCGTGCCGCCAAGGAAGGACTGGAGCAGCAAAACCGCGAAGGGCGGCCCAACTTCACCGCCTGGCTGCACGGCAAGATCGCCTATGTGAGCATGGTGCGCCCCGATCTCGGCGCTCGCTTTCAAGCTCAATTGCACGCCATCCTGCAAGGCAAGTGAACGACCGCAAAGGGGGACCATGCCTTCAGAGAATTCGCCGGACCCATTCGAGACGCTCAACGCGGCGTTTCTGAAGATCTACGATGGCGCCGTTGCCGCGACGCTGGCGCGCACGCGACCGATCGTGCTGGTGAACCGGCCCAAGCTGATCCTGTTTCGCGACGGTCGACGGGACGAAGCAACCGTGCTTCCTCCGCTCTACAACCATCTCAAGGCAGCTGCCCATGTTCCGCTTGGGACGTACGCCCTGCTCGCACCCTTCGGTGAAGGATTGGTCGACGCCGAGCGCCTGGCCGCGATTTGTCACTTTCGCGACCTTGCCGCGGCGGCCCGCGACCGTGTTGACCTGCGCCGTCTCACGGCAGCCCAGCGCGTGCCCCTGGTCCACTTGCTGGACGAGGGACTGCGCTTCCTGAACGAAGTGATACGAAGTCGACAGCACGTTCAGGCCGACCTGGTGAAGTTCCTGCGAAGCTTGCGAAACGCGATCGACGGCAGCATTGCGGCTGCCGTTCAGCTGGAGATCGACGCTTATCATGCACAGATGACGCACTGGCGCAAGGAACTGACCGCGGACGAATGGCGACAGCTACGAGTCGTGGTGATGGAAGCGCCGCAGGCACGGCGTGTGGACTTGGGCCTGGAGTATTTTGCAAGGCTTCTGGGTGAACCGGTATCCGGAGGGCGCATCTTCTTTGCGGAGTCGCTCTATATGTCGGAAGGTGAGCAGTGGGCCCTCGACCACATCGGCAAGCAGGAGCTGGACACCGCGGTGGCGAGCGCCTTCTTCAACGATCCCCAGCGCCTGGACCGCGACATTCTTGGCGACGCGGCGGTCGCGTACCTGGAATCGGTGAAGTTCGACCATCATTCGGAATCCGGCGACGTCAACTGACCGCGCAACTTGCGCACGGCCCGAAGGTAGCGCATGGATGCTGCTGCTTCGGTCAGGCCTAGCAGCTCGGCCACTTCTTGATTCGACATCTGCTCGAAGTGCCGCATGAGGATGATATCGCGGTCGTCCTCGTCGAGTGCCGTGACCGCCATGTTAAGGCGGCGCTGCATTTCCTGCCGGATGGCCGCCGACGCGGGCGTCAGTTCGTGGTCGATGAACTGGGCCGCCAGCTCCAGCGACGAGCGATCCGCGAGACCCCGCGGAATGATCGGCTGCTCGCGATCGAGACTGCGCCGCTGGGCCAGCCGATGCTTGCGATGCGCGTCGATCACATGGTCCTTGGCGATGTGCCGGAGCCAGAGATGAAACGGCATTGCCGGGTTCTTCAAATAGTCGGCGAGGCGCCGGCTGGCTTCGAGCATCACGTCCTGCACGACGTCGCTGGCATCGACCCGGCCGACGATGGCGGGGTCGAGGCGCAGGTCGATCATGCGGCGCAGCGACTCGCGATGGCGCACGAGGAGCCGATCCACCGCGTCCGCTTCTCCTTGGCGGACCTGGGCGAGCAATTCCAGGGTTTCCGGCGGATCGGTGGCCATGCCTGCGATTAAAATGGTTAGGGACGGACGGCCCGTTATCTTCTACCCAGGGTATAAAGGGAATTGCTCGGAAGCAATCGAATCGGGAGGAAGTCGATGTCATCGGTGATTCATGGGATCATTCACGGCAAACGAATCGAGCTGGAATCAGACCCGGGAATAGCGGACGGCCAGACCGTGGCGGTTATTGTCACACCATTGCCGCTTGTTGGAGCGAAAGCCACAAGTGCAGCTGGGATGCTCGCCCATCTGCCGGAACCCGATCCTGACCTGGAAGCGGTCCTGCGTGAGACACGTTCGACGCCTTGTCGCGAGGTGGAAGAATGAGCTTCCTCCTGGACACCAACATCTGCTCTGCACACTTGAAGCGCCCGTCAGGACTATCGCACCGGTTCGTTCAGTACGGTGGGCGCCTGCACATAAGCAGCATCGTACTGGCCGAACTACACGCATGGGCTCATTTCAAACCCGATCCGACGCCGATCCAGACGGCCATCGAGACCTTCGTGAAGCACGAAGTGCATGTGATCCCGTTTGGCGAAAAGTGTGCCGAGCAATTTGGACGGCTGCGCGGCGTGTTGCGTCGCATTGGGGTCTCCGTGCAGGCCGTTGACCTGATGATCGCGTCCGTGGCTCTGGCAAACAACCTTACCCTGGTCACGCACAACACAGCTCATTTCCGCAACATCCCCGGCTTGCTGCTGGATGACTGGTTGTCGCCATAGTCCGCAGTTCGACACGCGCCTAGGCGGGGTCAGCCCAGTCCGGCGACGGCGTCGCGCCAAACCGCTGGATCACCCAGACGAACCGCCCTGTCAACGCCGACGTTTTCGAGGAGAAGGGCAAGCATTGCAATCCGCTCTTCTTCGCTCCAGAACAGCTGTCCTTCGACCAGTTCGATCTTCTCCGGACTTAGCTGATACCGCGCCCGCGCTTCCAGCCCCTGCCATGCGCGACCTTGCCGTCGGATGTCCCACTGCAGTTCGGACATGTGAAACTCCTATTCGTCGTCCTCTTCAATCGCACCTGAAGCGCACGCCGTTTGGGCAACTGCGACAGTCCTAATGACCAGGAGCGCCGCGCCGCGCCGCCGATGGCAAGGACACCAAAGGCAAACCATGCTTGCCTACTGCACCGACAGCGATGCCGAATATGCCACAATCACCGAGAATCGAGCCGATGCCAGTTACGCACCATCCACCTCAATACGGCAGTGGTGGGGCTATTTCTTCGCCCCTAAGCAGTACACCACGCCCTTCTCCGTCCCAATCACCAGGCAACCGCCGCCCACCGCCGGCGACGCCAGGATCGGCGCCCCCAGGTCCAGCTTCAATACCTGCGTGCCCTTTGCCAGGTTCAATTCATAGAAGTGATTGTCCGCGGAGCCGAAGAAGACGCGCTGGCCGGCGATCACCGGGGAGCTGTCCACCTTGCCTTCGGTCGGGAAGCTCCAGACGCCGGTGCCCTTCTTGCGGTCGATGGCGTGGACGCGTTTGTCGCGGCTGCCGACGACCACGAGGCTGTCGGTCACGGCCGCGGAGGCGAAGAATGCGTTGGCCCGGCGTGGGGCCTCGTACTTCCAGACGATCTCCGGCTTTTTCCACTCGATGGCCAGCACCTGATTTCCCATGGTGCCGACGTAGAGCTGGTCGCCGACGATGGCGGTCGTCGCGCCGGCCTGGCCGCCGATGTCGACCGAACCGAGCTCCTTGCCCTTGGCCACGTCGATCACGTGCAGCATGCTGTCGCAGCCGGCAACGAAGGTCCGGTCGCCCACCACGGCCGGCGTCGCCAGCACGGGACCGCCGGGCACCTTGAACTTCCACAGCTCCTTACCTTCTTTCGACAGGCAGTACAGGTGTTCGTCTCCGGAACCGAACAACACGGTGTCGCCGGCAAAGGTCACGCCGGAGCTGATTTCGCCGTTGCTCTCGAACGTCCAGCGCTTCTTGCCCGTGGCCGCTTCGACACAGTGAAGGATGCCGTCGGAATCGCCGATGTAGATGGCCCCGTCCTTGAAGCTGGGCGACGCCTTGAACGAAGCGGCTTTGTACTTCCAGCGTTCCGAGCCGTCGTCGAGTTTCAGGGCGTAGAGGTGCTCGTCCATGCAGCCGATGTAGACGGTGTCCTTGACGATGCAGGCGGCGCCTTCAAAGGCATCCTTGACGGTGAACTTCCAGCGGACCACCAGTTGCTCGGGAAGCTTATCGTCGGAGACGCCCGTTTGCAGTGGATTGCCGCGGAAGATTGGCCAATCGGCCCCCCCGGCGGCAGTGATGACGATCAAGAGTGCAAGTGCGGACAGGCAGCGGGCTCGCATGGTTTGCTCTCCGGTGTTGGGAGCGTCGTGGAGCTAGAGACCGTCCGACGAATTGGCTCCGTTCCGTAGCCGCAGGCTTCAGTCTGCGGAAGCGGCGGCCCTTCCGCAGGATGAAGCCTGCGGCTACAGACGTGGGAGCATTCGCCGGATCGGCCCTAGTAGGCCAGTTCGTACAGCTGCAACAGTTCAGGAAAATCGGCGGGCCGTGGATTGAACTTGCCCGTCCACTGCTGGGCCGCCTCGTCAGCGAATACGGGAAAGATACCGCGGCTGACCCCGCAATCCGAAAGCGTGGTCGGTAGGCCGGCGGCCTTCATCAACTCGGTGATGCGCCGGGCCAGCAGTTCGGCGGCCGCCGTCGGCGCGCCGTTCACCAGGCATGCTTCGTGGACCAGGTCGCCATAAAGTGGTCCGACGGCTTCCGCGTTGAAACGAATCACGTGCGGCAACAGGATACCGATGGCGACGCCGTGCGTCAGCCCGTAGTGCGCCGTGAGAGGATTGGCACAGGCATGACAGGCGCCGAGCATGGAGTTCTCGATGGCGGCACCGGCAAAATTGGAGCCGAGTTGCATCGCGCCGCGTGCTTCCAGGTTGGCAGGCTCGCGGAGTACCTTTTCCAGGTTGGGGTTCAAGAGGCGCCAGGCGGCGAGGGAAAACGTCTGGGATAGCGGGCTGCGTCGGGTGCAGACATAAGACTCGATCGCATGGGCAAGGGCGTCGACGCCGGTCACGGCACTGACGCGCTGCGGCTGCGAGACGGTCACCTCCGGGTCGAGAATGGCGACGCGGAACGCTGCCTTGCGGTCGCCGCACGCCATTTTCAGGTGCGACTTTTCGTCGGCGATCAGCGCGTAGGACTGGGCTTCGCTGCCGGTGCCGGCGGTCGTCGGCACGCCGATGGACGGCAACATCGGCTTGGTCGCCTTGCCGAAACCCTTGTAGTCGGCCATCTGGCCGCCGTTGGTCAGCAAGAAGTTCGTGCCTTTGCCGCAGTCCATGGAACTGCCGCCGCCGACCGTCACGATGAAGTCGATTGCGTGCTTGTTCGCAAAGGCCAGGCACGCGGTAATGTGCTTCGTGGTCGGGTTCTCCTCGACGCCGTCGAAGACGAAGACCTGGCCGCCTGCCGATTGGATCGACTCCAGAGCTCGTTGTGGATGGCCGGCGGCCTTGATGCCGGGGTCGGTGACCAGAAGCACGCGCTGGCCACCCAACTCCCGCACCAGTTCGCCGATCTTGCCCAGCGTCCCCGGTCCGAAGACGACGCGGGTCAACGGCTGGAAGTCGAACGGCACCAGCGGCCCGGAGGCCGCGGCTTGTTCGAACTGCGTGGTGGAGGGAGAAGCCATCGTGCGTGCCTCGGTCCTCGCGGCCCACGGGCTCTGCCCGCGGGCGTCTCACATCACACTTTAACCATGTCCTTGTCGAACTGAAAGGCCCGAGCACGGAACAGGAAATCGACGATGTTGCCCTCGTGCGGTTGCAGCCAGTTCAGCTGGATCGTCGGCAGCGGCCCGATGTTCAAGCGATCGATGTGCGTGGCATCGATCAGGGACTGCTGGAATTTCTTGTCTTCCGTGATGGCGGAACAGACCAGCGTGGGCCCGATCGCTTCCAGCATCTTTTCCTGCGGGCACTGGACGACCGTGCAGAAGGGGAACATGAACTCCTTCTTGGCGATGGCCGCTTCCGGCGATTCGCAATAGACGACGACCGGCCGGAGGTAGTCGTAGCGTTCCTTCTTGATGAGTCGCGGGCCATATTTTCCCGTCGCATGGTGGACACCGGGCTGCTTGAGGTCTTCCTCGATGTTGGCCCAGATGGCATCGGCCTGCTTGGGCACGGTGAAGGCAGCCAGCGACGCCTTCGGGTCCTCGGGTGGCAGCGGTTCGACCGGTCCCATGCGTTCCGCCAACGCCTCGGCGATCTCCTTGCCGTGACGCGAGACCCAGATACCGGAACAGTTGATGCAACCGCGCCCACTATTTACAAAGACGCTGTCGACCATCTGGTCCACATACTTTTTCCAGTTATCCACCTGGTCATCGCCCAGGAGGATCTTGCTGAAGCCCGGTCCGTGGGCCTGCACACGCGGGTTGCCCTTGTACTGCTCGACCGTCGCGGTCCCGCCAAAGATTAGGCTCTTGGGGCAGCTATTCAGCACTGCGGCGCCGACGTCGCCGAGGCCCGGATAGATGGCGATGGCCTGCTTCGGGATGCCGGCCTGGGTGAAGGCCTGCGCCATTCGATAGGGAGTCCACGGCTCCTGCGGGCCGGGCTTGAGCACCAGGCCGATCTGCATGGGAATGATCGGCAGCCAGAGCGTGTGCACGCCGGGCGAGTTGCTCGGCAGCACCATGCCAAGGACCGGCGTCTGGCACTGGAAACTGACCGGCACGCCCCGGCTTTCGACGCCATAGCCGCGCGACAGGATCTCCAGGTCAAGGCCGCGAGTCAGGCTGTCGAAGACCTTCTCCATGTTGTGGAGCACGAAGTGGTTCTTCTTCATGTTGAACCGGCACATGTGTTCCGGCAGACCGGTCGTCGCGGACTGCATGCGGGCAAACTGGTCCGCGGTCTGGGTGCCGTCGCCCAGCGGCAGTTCGGCCTCAAGGTAGAGGTCGGCGGCCTTCTTGACCATTTGCAGCAGTTCCTTGACGGGAATCTCGCGGAGGACCTCCCGCGCCCGCTTGGCATGGCGCATGTCGCGCTCGACCAAGGCCGCGTTGGCGCGGCTGGTCTCGCAGAGCACTTCGCCGGTGGCGAAATGGATGACCTTGTCGGTCTCCATGCTCTTGTAGGGTTCGCCCCAACGCAGGACCGGGATGTGGATCATCGTTGTTTCCTTTGGGTCTTGGGTTTGGCCGCAGCGCTGGTTGCCCGAGCAGCGAGCACAGGTTCACCTTCCGCTACTTCGATCCAGCTGCCATATTTCTCTTCGGTCGTTTCATCGATCGCAAAGTTCAGAACCGGACTTGGCGTCGGAACCTTTTCTCCCGATTCGCGCATCAGTTCTAGGTGCAAACCAACCGCTTCCGTGATCAGCTTTCGGACTTTCTCGACGGACTCGGCCGCCGCGACGCAGCCGGGGAGGTCTGGAACCATGGCGCTATAGTCCTCGCCGTAGCGATAGATCCGAATCAGGAAACGCATGTCAGGGCTCCTCGGCGCGCGGCCTTTTGGCCATTAATGCTCGCACCCAGGCGGCATCCTGCTTACTTAGGCGAGGAGCCAAAAGCCCATCATAAGGTAACTCGGTATCGTAACTACCCTCGTCGTATGCCCGATCGATGCACGCTCGTAACGGCAAGAGTAGTTCCGGCCCATCTTTGACCAACGGAATGGGTATTTGGGGCAGCAAATCGCGCACCGTGAATGACCACAGGCTGGCCCGGGGCATTTCCCAGGTGCGGCAGACCATAATGTAATAGTCTTTCACGACCTCTGCCGGTCTGCCCAGGGGCAATCTTGGCCCGCCCCGAAGGAGATCGATCTCGATCAGATTGACGCCGTTGGCCAGATACTCGCCGCGTTTGTTCAAGTAGGCAGTCCGGTCCTCGCCGGCTTCTTTGTTCGACGGACTGAGAATTTCAATTGCGGTTACCACGCGATCCATCCGGGCATCAATGATCAGGACCGATTTATGTTTCTTGCGCACCGCCGGCAGTGTGATCATCGTGGGGGCGGCTGCCGGGGCGACGACGGCAGCCATGCCTGGCCCTTTCCCTCGATCGACGACATAAGCGTCGGGTTCGATGCGACGGCGCCTCCTGCGTCGGCTGGCCGGCGTCTGAATGAAAACGAACAGATCAACCCGGGCGCGATATCGGCGCGGCAGCAGCGCATTCAGCTTCGCGCGAATCGCCGTGAGAAGGCTCGTATGAAAATCGCCCCATTCACCCGACGATTCAATGTACGGGTCCATGCCCGGAAACGGCGAAGGCACTGTCCACCTCCTCCGCTCAATAGACTCCCACCGTGGTCGTCGCTGCAAACGCCCGATACGGCTTCACGCCGCTGACGCCGTCCCAGGGGTACTTGGCGCTCGGCTTCTCGCGGACGCCCTCGTCGCGCTCCATGAAGCGCGGCACGAACAGCTCCTTGGTCAAGGTCGTCAGCATCACGCGGCCGTCCTGGCCGTAATCGACCAGCTTGTTGTAGTCGTCAAAGTCCACCACCTGCACGACCGCCCGCGGTTCCGGGGCGTAGTAGGCGATCTTGTAGTTGTCCGCCGCAGTCGGGATCTCGGCTGCCGCCAGGCCCATCAGAGTATTGCCGTAGGTCGGCGCGATGTACACGTCGGGGCCGAGGTATTCCTCGATGGTGAAACGGATCCACTGTGAGGTCATCTCGGTGCCGCCGCAGAAGATGCCGGTGATGCCCATCTTGCTGATGCTCGAACCCTGCTCCTCCAGGCGCTTGCACAGCGAGTCGAGCAGCTTCGGCGTCGTGAACATGCATTTGATTTCGTGGTTGGCCGACAGGATCGTCAGCGCCTGGTCGATGCAGTGCTCCTGGTACGCCTTCAGGTGCTCCATCCAGCCCTTCTTGATGAGCTTCACCACCCAGCGCGGATCGAGATCGACGCAGAAGCAGACGCCGCCGCGATGCTGGCACAGATGCTCGACGGCCAGGCGCAGGCGACGCGGACCGGAAGGCCCGAGCATCATCCAGTTCGTGCCCTTGGGGAAGTACTTGTCCGGCAGCGTGTCGCTGAACATCTCGTAGTCGGTCCAGTGATCCTCGACGACGACGCGGCTCTTCGGAATGCCCGTGGTGCCGCCGGTCTCGAAGACGTAGATCGGCTTGTGCTGCAGTCCTTTTGGCACCCAGCGGCGCACGGGACCGCCGCGCAGCCATTCGTCCTCGAACAGGCCGAACTTCTTGAGGTCGTCGAAATTCTTGACGTCCTTGCGCGGGTCGAAATCGAGCGTCTTGGCCTTTTCGAGCCAGAACGGGGAGCCGGTTTCCGGGTTGAAGTGCCACTCCACGATTTCGCGCACGTGGGCGTCGAGCTTCTCGCGGGCCTGGCGAGCCTTGTCGGGGGACGCGGTGGTGGTGCTCATGGACGCAAAGGTTCTCCGTGTAAAACGCCAGGGGCAGGTTCATCGGCGTAACTGGCCAAGAAAGACATCATATACAGCGGGCGGGCAAACTTGCAGTGGATAACAGCGGCCGCGAACGCATTGAAGCCGGCAGGCCAGACAAGAGTGTCTGGCCCACCAGAAGATCTATGTTCGGTGGGCCAGACAAGAGTGTCTGGCCCACCAGAAGATCTATGTTCGGTGGGCCAGACAAGAGTGTCTGGCCCACCAGAAGA
>JAIEMG010000078.1 GCA_019752375.1 Gemmataceae bacterium
CTGTCGCCGCTGACGGTCCGCCCCCGCACGACGGCACGAGAAAAATCAGCGACGGAGCTTGACAAAAGCGGTCTCATCGAAGAAGGCGGCGGGCCCACCGCCTGAAGGCGGGACTACGAACAAAAGCCGCATTCGTTCTACAGCGTTACATTTCGTGGAAGCATCCACGCAACGTCTGCGTCTGTAGCCGCAGGCTTCAGCCTGCGGAGTTGCCTCGCAGGTGCGGTACACTCACTCCGCAGGCGAAAGCCTGCGGCTACGGACTGTTTCCGTGAAGGAGACTCACGATGAACCTCAAGACCACCCTCGTCCTGCTCGTCCTCGTGGTTGCGGGGGGACTCCTGTTCTGGGTCGGCCCGACGCTGCCGCCGCAATTTGGCTTCCTGGGCCGGGCCGTGCCCACGGACAATCAAGGCAGTTTGAAGGTCCTCGAGGACGACCTGGCCGAAGGCAAGGTCCAGCGCATCGAAGTGACGCGCGACGGCCGTTCCGTCGTTCTGGAGCGTTCCGGCAAGAAGTGGGTGCTGCCGGGCCAGTGGCCGACGCGCGATCCGGAAGTCGAAGAACTGGTTCGCCAGATTACCAACCTCCGGTCGCGATTCGCACCGATCCCGGTGGATGCCCGGACCGATCTGGCGCGGTACGGCCTCGATCGGCCGCCCGTCCGCGTCACGCTGACCACCGACGCGGGGAAGACCTATCGCCTGGCTTTTGGCGAAGACCCCGGCGAGACGAATCGCTTCACGCTGCCTACGTATCTCCGCATTGCCGAGAAGGTCGGCGATCAGTGGCAGGAGAAGCCCGAAGTCATCCGCCTGGAGCCGGGCCTCGTGGCTTCCTTGTCGCAGCCGGGCGAGCGCTACCAGAAGCGGCGGCTCTTCCCGTTCGAGCGCGTGCCGAAGGCGGACGATCCCAAGGAAAAGGTCGAAGAGCTCAAGGCCGACGCGGTGACGATGCGCGACCGCGGCACCGACTACACACTCGCCCGTAAAGACGACGAATGGCGGTTGACCATCCCGGTGCCGGGTCAGGAGAAGCCCGCCGTCGATCGTCCCGACCCGGACCGGCTGCAGGAGTTGCTTCGCGCCATGCCGGACGTCTGGGCCGAGCATTTTGTTCCGAAGCCGGAGAACCTGGCGTCGTATCACCTGGAAGATCCCGTGCTGTTCGATCTGCGCGCCCGTCTGGGCGGCGCCCTCGCCATGTCGACGCAGGGTGCCTTGTCTGCACTGTCGGCGCTTGTCATGGAACAGGAGGACGCGCCACAGATTATCAGCGTGACGCGCCCGGGCGGCGAGGTCGTGACGCTCCTGATTGGCGACACGTCGCCGCGTCAGGTCGTGCGGATGGTCATGGAGCCGGCGCCGCCCAATTCGCCGTTCCCCGCCATGCAGCGCAAGCTCATCGACCGCTTCCGCTACGCCAAGCTGCGCGGCAACGAGCAGGTCTTCGAGATCAAGAGCGACCGCTTGAAGGACCTCTTCGCCGGCGCGCCCACGCTGCGCGACGCCAAGCTCGCCCGGTTCAAGCCCGAAGATGTGCGTGAACTCGTCATCAAGAACCCCACCGCCAAGGAAATCGTCCTGGAAAAGGTGGTCGAGTCGGACGACGAGAAGAAAAAGAAGCCGGATGAAAAAGACCGCTGGCGGATCAAGCAGCCAATCGCGGCCGATGCCGACACGAAGGAAATCACCGATCTGCTTCAGAAGCTGTCCGCCCTCGAAGCACGCGGCCTGGACGTGATCGACAATGGGGACGCAAAGAAGCATGGCCTCGACCCCGTCACCAGCACCATCACGGTAACGGTCGAGGAGAGCAAGGGCGAAGGCAGCGCGAAGACCACGAAGACCAAGAAATTCACGTTCAACCTCGGCAAGCACGACGCGGACGATCACAAGCTCTACGTGCAAATGGCGGGCTGGCCGCGCATCAACGGCGTTCCCGATGCGATCGTCAAGCAGGTGGATCGCCCGGCTCTCGCCTATCGCGGCCGCGGGTTGTTCGATTGGGCCGCCAACGATCTGGCGACGGTCGAGATCGAACGCACGGCCGACAAGGAGAAGTTCGTCCTGGAGCAGGGCGATGGCTGGAAGCTGTCCGCACCAACCAAGGCGGACGTCGAAGGCCAGAAAGTGAACGACCTGGCGCGTGCCATCAGTCGACTGGAAGCGGTCGAGTACGTGACCGACTCCGCCACTCCGGAAGAATTGGAAAAGCAGTACGCCCTGGGCAAACCCGCACTCACCGTCACGCTCACCTTCAAGGACAAGGCCAAGCCCTCTCAGACACTGCTGATCGGCAAGGAACGCGGCGGCAAGGGCGACTACTTTGCCCGCCTGGCCGGCGATGCCAACCCGAGCATCTTCGTCATCCCGAAGAAAGTCCGCGACGAACTGGACCGTAGCTCGCTGGCCTACCGACCGCTCCAGCTGTGGCAAGTGCCGCCCGCCGACGTCGCGGCCCTGAGCATTCAGCCGCAGACCGAACCGGCATTTTCCCTGGTGCGCGATGGCGGCAACTGGAAGATCACCGGCCCCTTCGACGCGCCGGTCAACGCCAAGCTTGCCGAAAACCTCCTGAACAGCCTGGCGACCCTGCGCTGCGAGCGTTACGAGACGCACGCGGCCGGCGCCAAGGAGCTGGAAGCGTTCGGCCTGGACAAGCCGTTCCTGCGCCTGGGCATCCAGGAACGCGGCGACAAGGAGAAGCCGAAGGAAAAGGCGGTGCTCATCGGCAAGGCGGGTAAAGAGCCCGGCACGCGTTACGCCAAGCTGGCCGACGGCGATGCGGTCTTCCTGGTCAACGATCTCCTGACCACCGGCTTCGACACGGGCGCTCTGGCGCTGCTCGACCGCAACCTGCTGGACCTCGATCTGCGTGCCGTCAAGTCGATCAAGACGGTGAGTGCCGACGGCACGATGACCATGGAGACAAAGGGCGATGGCTGGCAGGTGGAAGCCGGCGGCGTGAAATTCACCGCGGACAACGGGGCGATGGCGTCGCTGTTGACCACCGGCGCCAATCTCCGCGCCCAAAAGTTCGCTGCCTACGGCGCCAAGGTGGACTGGGCCAAGTTCGGCCTGGACAAGCCAGCGTTCACCGTGACCGTCAGCGTCCAGAACCCCGGTGATGCGGGCAAGCCGATCGAGCACACGATCGCGCTCGGCAAGGTCGCCGACGGTTCGCCTGGCGAACGCTACGCCCGCGTCGACAACGGTCCCGGCGTGGCCTTGCTGTCGGCAGCAGCGACCACCGACCTCTCGCGGCCCTATGTCGATTACGTGCAGCGCACGCTGCTGACCTTCAACGCAGCCAGCTTGACAAGTATCGTCCGCAAGATGGGCGAGCAGGAGCTGGAGTTGGTGAAGAAGGAAGACGGCTGGAGCATCGCGAAACCGGCGGAGCAGCGTGCTGACGAGCCGACCCTGGAGGTGCTCGTCAAGCAGCTGGCCAATCTGCGTGCGGTGCGGATTGCGGCCTATCCCGCCAAGGATTTGAAGGTCTACGGCCTGGCCGAGCCGACCGCGGTCATCACGCTGCGGCTGCCGGACGGCAAGGTGAAGGAGCACGTCATCAAGATCGGCCATGAAGTCAACATGGACAAGGACCCGGGCACGACGCAGGATCGCTTCGTGCTGGTGGACGATGCGACGGCCGTCGGCATCTTGCCCGGCACGCTGGTCCGGCAACTGCTGGCGCCGCCGATCCTGTTCCGCGACCGCAGCATCGCCAAGCTCGGCGAGGTGGACAAGGTCGTGCTGGAACGCGGCCCGCGTAAAGCCGTGTTCGTGACCGAGGACGGCAGCTGGAAGATGAAGGAGCCGCTCGCCACCGCCGCGGAGCACGACGATCTCGAAGAGTTCCTCAACGGATTGCGCCGGCTGCGCGCCGACGAGCTGGTCGCGGACAAGCCCGATGACCTGAAGCCTTACGGCCTGGATCGCCCCGAGTGCCGCTGGCGCTTCCTTTCGGGCGACAAGGAGCTGTTCAGCCTGCTGGTCGGCGCCAAGGAGAAGTCCAAGGGCGGCGAGGGCAATCGCGCCTACGCCAAGCTGGATAACAGCGACGTCGTCTTCCTGCTCAGCCCGGTGCAGACGGCCAAGGCCCTCGGTGAGTATCGCAGCCGGGCGCTGTGGCCGGCGCTGGACGCGGCCCAAGTCGAACGCCTGGAGTTCCGCAATGCCGAGAACACCAAGTCCTTCGTTTTGGAGAAGGTCGACAACACCTGGCAGGTGAAAGGCAAGGCGGACCTGAAGGTCTCCGAAAAAACCGTCAATGACGCACTTGCGGCCCTGGCCCAGCTCAAGGCGGAACGCACGGTGGTTGACAAGGACGCCGATCTGAAGCTCTTCGGACTGGAGCCTCCGCAGCTGGTGATCGAAGCACGGACGTCCAGCGGGGCCAAGCGAGTCCTGAAGATCGGCCGATCGGAAGGCGAGTCGAAGCGAGCCTACGCCCAGGTCGGCGAAGGGACGCGTTCGGACGTGGTGATCATCTCGGAAAAAGATGGAGCACGGATCGTGCGCGATCTCGCGGCGTTCTCGGAGAAATGACCTTAATTCTACTACGCTACGTTGGAGCTTAAGTGGCCGGGAAATGACGAATGACGAAGCCCGAATGACGAATCAAGGACCAAACCCCAATGACCAAAGGTCGAGGCGTCGTGCTTCATTGGAGCTTGGGCATTGGTCCTTGATTCGTCATTCGGGCTTTGTCATTCGTCATTGCTCCCAACGCGGGGGAGCGAAGTAGCGTTGTAGAATTAATGGAACTGTCTGTAACCGCAGGCCGATCCTCCTCGAGGAAGTAGCGTTGTGGAACTAGTTGTGGAACTACTTGATGCGCAACAGCACCTTCCCCGCCTTGCCCACCTGGTCGGCCTGCCGCACCGCGGCCTGAATATCCGACATCGGAAACGTCGCGCCGACGTCCGTCGTCAGCACGCCTTCCTTCAGCATGCGATTGATGCTGCGAAAGAGCCGCAGCATCGTCAGCACGCCCTGGTCCTTGACCCAGCTCGATAACCAGAATCCTTCCACCGACTTGGCGCCGACCATCAAGATGCGCGAATCGAATGTCAACGGTTCATTGGCCAGCGTGCCGTAGACGAGCATGCGCCCGCCCGGTCCCAGCGTCCGCACCACTGCCGAGCCGGTCTGGCCGCCGACGCAATCCAGGGCATACTTCACGCCTTCACTTCCGGTGATTTTCCGCACGCGCTCTTCGATCGATTCGTCGGCGGTGCAGACGATCGCGTCGCCGCCCAGTTTCTGGAGCTCCGCGGCCTGCTCGCGCCGGCGCACCACGTTGATGGTCTTGAAGCCGGTGCGCTTTGCCAACTTGACGATCATTCGCCCCAGCGCGCTGCCGGCCGCCGTCTGCAGCAACCAGGCGTCGCTCGGCACGCGCAGGACCCATTTCGTCATCACGATGGCCGTGGCCGGATTGACGAAGAAGCTCGCCGCTTGCTCGTCGGAGATCTTGGAGGAAACGGGCACGACTTGCCGCGCCGGCACAATCACGTGCTCCGCCCAGTTGCCGCTCTTGCCATTGAGCACGGCCACCCGCTTGCCGGTCCGCAAGCGCCCCAGCAACCCGGACCCGGCCGATTCGACGACGCCAACGCCTTCGAAGCCAGGCGTCGCGGGCAACGTGGGTTTCACGCCATACTGCCCGCGGATCATCATCAAATCGGAGGGATTGATCGGTGCCGCGATCATGCGCACGCGAACCTGGCCGGGACCGGGCTCTGGAATCGGCACGTCGCGCACCTCCAGCACTTCCGCCGGATCGCCGTAGCGGTCGAACACGATAGCCTTCATGGCGCTTCCCACAAACAGAGGAGAACCGGCCCGACACGTTATTGGCGAGCGTCGGGTTCTACTACACGCGGGCCAATTGGATACCTGGCAAGGTGGGCCAGACACTCTTGTCTGGCCGGCCAGACAAGAGTGTCTGGCCCACCGAACACAACCATTCTCTCCCGCGCGAAGTATAACGTCTCGACGCTCGCCATCGGATGGTCGGATGATCTTGGTGTATGAATTGTGCTCCGCGCCGCCATCAATCGGGGCGCTTCCACACGCGCAGCACCTTGTCCTCGCCTCCTGACAACGCCAGCTTGCCATCGGGCGAGAACGCAACGCTGTTGACGCCGCCGGTGTGCGCTTGCCAGCACGCCTGCTCTTTGCCGCTGTTGATGGACCACCATCGCAGCGACTGGTCGGCACTGCCCGACAGCGCGAAACAGCCATCGGGCGAAATGGCGACGCCGGTCACCGGTCCGGCATGTCCCTGGAAGGCAGCCACTTGTGCACCGCTGCTCAGGTCCCACGATTCCAGACCCGTTGCGGAAGCGGGAAAGAGGGCATGACGCTGCTTTGGCGCGAACGCCAGGCCGACGCCCAGGTTGCGGGCCACGTCGAAGCGGCGAAGGACTCGGCCGTTGCGCAGGTCCCACAACCGCACGGTGCGGTCGCGGCCGCTCGACAGGGCGCCATTGCCTGTGGGCGAGAACACAATATGCTCGACGAAGTCCGTGTGTCCCTGGAAGCGACGCATCTCTTCTCCCGTCGCCACATCCCAGAGTCGCAACATGCCATCGTAAAGGCTGCCGGACAGCACCAGCCGGCTGTCGGGCGAAAGCGCCGCACAACCGTTGGTGCGTCGATCGAAGGACGCGATTTCGGCGCCGGTGGTCACGTTCCACACGCGCACGGTCGTGTCGCGACTGCCCGACAGCACGCGCTGACCGTCGCCGAAGAAGGCGACGCTCGCCACTTCCTTCGTATGTCCAACGAAGCAGCGATGCTCGCGGCCGATGCCCAGGTCCCAGACGCGCACCGTCATGTCTCTGCTGGCCGACACGGCAAAGCGGCCGTCGGGAGAGAAGCCGACGCACGTCACCGCGTCGGTGTGGCCGGCAAGAACGGTCAGCTCACCGCGTGTCTCGGACGCCGGTGGCGACTTCCAGAACTTGGCCCGTGGCGATTCGTCAGGCTTCGGCTTGGCTTCCGGAGGCTTCGGCGGATCGGGCACGGGAGTCTGTGTGAGGCGCTTCAGGATCGCGTCAAATGTGCCAGGGCGTTCTTGCGGCGTCTCGCCCAGGCAGTGTTCCAGCAGGTCGGCCAGCAGCTCCGGCACGTTCTTCCAATGCTTGCGCAGCGGCTGCACGGTCTTGAACAGCGCGTAGCAGCAAGTCTTGCCGAAGCCGTAGACGTCCGACTGCGGACCGACGGCAACTCCAGGCAGCCGGCCCATCTGCTCCGGTGCGGCGTATTCGAGCGTGCCAGCCACGCTGGAACCGATGGCGGTCGCCTGCGAGGTCGGCGTGCCTTGCAGCACGCTCTGCTTGAGCGCCAGGCCGAAGTCGATCAGCTTGACGCGCCAGGCGCCGCCGTCGCGGCGGACGAGCAGGTTGGCCGGCTTGACGTCGCGATGCAGGATGCCGCGCTGATGCGCGGCGTGCAGCGCTTCCGCGGCGGGGCGCGCCACTGCCACCAGGTCGTCGGCGGACAGCGGGCCGTGCTGGGCGACGTGGTCCGCCAGCGTCAGGCCATCGAAGAACTCCATCACCAGGAACGGCCGCTTCTTCTCGCCGTCGGCGAAGTCGCAGTCGCGCAGGCGGATGATTGCGGGATGATCGAGTTCCTCCAGCACCTGGGCTTCGCGAAAGAGCTCCGAGACGTCCCGCGCAAGCCCGTCGAGCCGCAGCGACTTGACGACCACCCGACTGCCCGAGTTGCGGTGCCGGCACAGGAAGGCGACGCCGAAGCCGCCAGCGCCCAGGATGCGCTGTGCTTCGTACTTGCCGTGCGGAAACGGCGCATAACGCTCGGGGTCGAGCGATACCGCTTCTTGCAGCGCGGTCAGGGCCGCGGTCCAGTCGCGCTGCTCCAGGGCGGCCTGGTAGGCATTGTGGCGGGCGGCCGCGCGGGCGCCGGGATCGACGGTCAGCGTCGCCACTTCCTGGAAGTCGCGCCGCGCTGCATCAAAGTCCCCCGCAGCCACTTCGAGCATGCCCAGGCCATTGAGCAAGGCCGGCAAGCGCCGCTGCTGATCGTGGGGCAGCTCGCGGAAGCGCTTCACCAGTGCATGCACCAGCTGACGCTCGCCGTCGCCGCGGATCGACAGACTGTCGCCGGGTCGGACTTCACGATGAGCCAATCGATGCTGATCCAGGGCTTGAAGCACGGCCTGTCCCAGCTCGCGAAGTTGCTGTCCTTGCTGCTGCACCTCGGCCTTGATGTCGAGCACGTCGCCGTGCGTTTCGACCACCACGTCGCGCACCTCGCCGAGCAGCTCCTCAAGACGATCGCCATGTTCCTGAAGGAGGTTGACAACGGCGCGGAACCCAGCATCCTGCGTCTGGGTCAGCTGCTCCAGTCGGGCGAATGCCAGTCCCTGGAACAGCTCGCGGTCCTCCTCGACTTGCCGCCGAAAGAAGAAGGACACCGCGGACGCCAGGATCGCCGGTCCCTGGTCCGGCTGCGGACATGCGAAGTGAGCGAGCGTCGGATAGCCCGCTTGCTTCAGGTCATCGCCGAGACGAAGCAAGGCATGGCGTTCGGCCTCGAGTGCTTGCGGTGGCTCGACAAAGCGGGTGAAGTCGCCGGCAAGCGAAGCGGGGTCCAAGGCGCCGGCGGTCAGC
Source organism: Gemmataceae bacterium (assembly GCA_019752375.1). GTDB lineage: Bacteria > Planctomycetota > Planctomycetia > Gemmatales > Gemmataceae > JAIEMG01. The sequence continues at coordinate 8,651 of JAIEMG010000078.1, forward strand.
ACGCCTGCCTTGCGCGCGCCGCGCAGCTCGCGCAGACATTGCTGGCGAAACTCCGGTCCGTGGCTGGGAAGGCCTGCCAGCGGCGTGGCGTCGAGGAAGGCACGCACCTGCTCGCGAAAGGCTTGCTGCTCGCGCGGCGCGATCAGCACCTGGCAACGCTCCCAGAACGTCTCGCCGACCAGGGCGATTTCCAGCGTCTTCCAGGCGCGTTCGTTGGCCAGCTGCAGCGCCTTGGTCAAGCGCTGGCTGTGGTCGGTGAAGTGCCGGGTCAAGAAGTTGACGACGGAGTCCGCGCCTTCGCGCAAGGCCAGGACGCCCAGGGTTTCGGCCGCGCCTTTGAGAAGCCCGCGCAGCGCCAGCGAAGAAAGGGTGTGCAGGACGGCCATGGGCAAAAACTCTCGGTTTTTTCGGTCATTCCAGTCGCCGCGTGGTGGTGAATTCTGACAGACGTGCCGAGCGCCGACAAGGTACGCAGCATCCCAAGCTGTGCGGTATTCTTCGTTGCCGACGGGCGCCGCGCATGAAAAACGGGAGGAAAAGTGCCGACTTTGCGTCTTCCCTGCGAAATTAGCCTGTTTTTTGGGCATTATCCAATTGACATTTGCGGACGCCCTTTCTAATCTTCCACCTGATTGCGCAGCTTTGCCAATCGTTCCTACCCGACGCACCGAGGGAGAAAATGGCCAAGAACAAGGTCGCCACGGACAAGAAGCCCGCCACCAAGACGGAGACGTACCAGTACCTGGCCGACGCCACCGGGCTGAAGCGCAAGGACATTGCGACCGTCTTCGAGCACCTGGGCACACTTATCAAGAAGGAACTGGTCAAGAAGGACGTCTTCACGCTGCCGGGCCTGTTGAAGCTCAAGCGCGTCAAGAAGCCCGCGACTAAGGGCGGCACCCGGCCCGACCCGTTCCACCCTGGCCAGATGATGACCGTCAAGCCGAAGCCGGCCCGCAACGTCGTCAAGGCACTGGCACTCAAGAGCCTCAAGGACATGGTCAAGTAAACACGGCAGGACGCGCGCGGCCAACGAGCCCGCGGTGCCGGTCCCAGGAGGTTGGACCAGCACTGCGGGCTCGTCGCTTGCGACCTTCGCTCAGCGGTCCTCTCCGCTCTCCCCCTGCTTCTGCCCTTCGCTCAGGATGGCCGTGGCTCGGGCCAGGTCGTCCTTGTGGACCCACACCTCGGCTTGCAGGCCCGGCACGTCGCCCAGGCCGGCATCGAGATAATCGCCGACCACGTTCGCCCGGATGCCTTCAGCCTGGAGCGCCTGCTCCCAGATGTGCGCCTGCATCGGGTTCTGTGCCGTCGCCAGACGCACGATGTCGTCGGGGTGTTCGTTGGCCATGACATGCCTCCGGAGTAGGTGGTATTTCCTCTCGCATTGTAACAGCTAACCTCGTGCCAAGTCGCCGGCTCACTTCCTTGCGTTGCGGGTGGACTCTGGCATAATCGCCCTTGGGCTCGGGACCATTCCGAATGGAACGCGGAGCTGGCGCCACGCGGACTCCGTGCGCGGATTCGCGCGGATGAGACCGTGACGCTTGGGCATGGATCCGCAACGTCCGCGTGGCGCCAGCTCCGCGTTCCATTCCAATTCGGGTAAGACTGGCCTTCTTTCGCGAACCTCGTTAAGCTGTATCGCAACCTTCTTATCGAGGAATCATGGCACGACGGCGACGCGGTCCCCTGGACCCCTCCTCTCCTTTTGCCTTCGAGGCAGAGCCGGCGATGAACGATCCCGAGCTGGTGAATGAACACGCGCCGCACCCGGCCGGGGAAGCTCCCAATGCCGGGCCCAACGGCACGCCGCCAGCACCGGAGCCTGATCCCGTCGCGCCGCCGGTTGCCGCCGCCGCACCGCCGGCCGCCGAACCGATAACATCGCCGTACTCCGAACCACCCGCGCCGCCCGTTGCCGCATTCGCGCCGTCGCCGATTGCCTCGGTTGCCGACGCCCCTGCTCCAAAAACGGACACCGAATCGCTCGAAGAACGCCTGCGCCGGTTGGAGAAAGTGCTGTCCACCCTGGGCGATGGCCATCCGCCGGAGGCACGCGTTGCCACCCACTTGCCGAGCGTGCCGGAGCCGCCGACGGCGCAGCCGTTCCCGTCGCCGGCCGTCGTACTGGAAACGGGCAAACGCTGGCTGCCGGGCGTCATCGACATGCTGCGTTTCCCGGGCGCAGCCGGCAGCAGCGGGCCCGGCCAGGCGCCGCAGTCCCGGCCCGGCTGGCTGCTCTTTGACTTGATGGGCGAGGCCCAGTCGATCCTGCACATGTATGGCGACCCGCGCTATCGGCTGACCTGGCCGGGGCGACTGATCCCGCCGGCCCTGCTGGCGATGATCTTTACCTCGTGGATCTGGCTGCCGGGCACCAGCCTGATGATGACCTGGATGGGAATCCTCTATGTCAAAGTCGTGGACTTGATCCTGGCCTTCTTTCTCTTCAAGGTGCTGGGCCGCGAGGCGAAGCACTATCGTGAACTGATCCCTCAGTATCCGCCCATCTCTTATCCACCAAGACAATGATTCGACTTGGCGTGAACATCGATCATGTCGCCACCGTCCGCCAGGCGCGGCGCGGCGACGAACCCGACCCCGTGGCTGCCGCCGTGCTGGCCCTCCTGGGCGGCGCCGACGGCATCACGATCCATCTGCGCGAGGATCGCCGGCATATCCAGGACCGCGACGTGCGTCTGCTGCGTCAGGTAGTGACGCAGCGATTGAACCTGGAGATGGCCGCCGCCGATCCGATCGTGGAGATCGCATGTGAAGTGAAGCCGGACGAGGCCACGCTGGTGCCGGAACGACGCGAGGAGCTGACGACGGAAGGCGGCCTGGACGTGGTCGCCCACCAGGCGGTCGTGCGCAAGGCCGTGGACCGGCTGAAGGCCAAGGGCATCGTGGTTTCGCTCTTTATCGACCCGGACATTCGGCAGATCGAGATGTCCAAGCTGCTCGGCGCCGAGGCAGTGGAACTACAGACGGCCCGCTACTCCGAGGCGCGCTCCCCGGCGGACCGGGAGCGCGAGCTGGACGCGCTGGAAGAGGCTTCCACCTTCGCGCTGGAGCACAAGCTGCACCTGCACATGGGCCACGGCTTGAACTACTACAACGTGCAGCCCCTGGTGAAGCGCATTCCGACGGTGGAGGAATTGAACATCGGCCACAGCATCGTGTCGCGCGCGGTATTCGTCGGCTTGGAGCGAGCGGTGCGGGAGATGAAGGACGCGATGCGATCAATGCGTACATAAGGCGAGCCGGGAGCACGCGAGCGGCTCGCCTGTCGGATTGGTCGTCAACGGTTCTTGCCACCAACCGGCACATGCTCGCGCACTTCTTGCAGATCATCGACGTGCAACGGTGGTTCGGCTTCTTCCGCCAGCTGGTCGTCGGTCGGGTTCGCCATCCCCTCAGGCCAGATGTGGAAGCCGCCCTTCTGGTAGAAATGGTCGGGCAGGTCGATCTCCCATGTGCCCCAGATGCCGCGGCCTTCGTTGAAGCCCTGGTAGAAGACGTCGTGCTTGCCGTGATAGCGCTTGTGAAACCGGCAACGGCCGTCCGCCACCTCGTACCGGCCGCGGACAGTGAAATGGCCGACCCAATCACGCCCTTCGCCGCTGATGGTTCCCTGCTGAAACATCAGGTGCAGTTCCATCAGGTGCCGGCCAGGCACCAGCTTTTGCAGGAAGAAGCCGGTCCAGGGACCGCTGGGAAAGCGCGGATCGTCTTCCAGCGCGACTAACTCGGGCTTGCTCACGGCCAGCCTCCTTCGCGCACGCTTGCGGAGCGGAAAATCACTTGGCGATCATCTCGCTCGCAAGCTTCTGGGCCAGGATCAACGCTTCGGGCAGCTTGTCGGGCTCCTTGCCGCCGGCCTGGGCGAGGTTCGGCTTGCCGCCGCCGCCCCCGCCGACCACCTTGGCGACCTGACCCACCAATGCGCCGGCCTTGATGCCCTTCTTGATGAGGTCGTCGGTCACCGCGGCGAGGAGACCCACCTTGCCTTCGTCGGTCCAGCCCAGCACGATGACCGAGCTGCCGGCCTTCTGACGCAGCCGATCGACCTGCGCCCGCATCTGCTCTTCCGGTCCCGCCGGCATCTCGCCGACGATGACCTTGGCCCCGTTGACTTCCACCGCACTCGCCAGCAGTTTGTCCGCGGCGCCGGCCAGGTCGGTGGCAGCGCCTTTCTTGAGCTGTTGCTGGAGCTTCTTGATCTCGTCTTCCAGGCCGGTGATGCGTGTCGCCAGGTCTTCGGGCTGGCAGCGGAAGCGGCCGGTCAGCTCGTCGAGGACCGATGCCATCTTCTGCACCGTCGCCACCGCCTCGCGTCCGGTCACGGCTGTGATGCGGCGCACGCCCTTGCCGACCGCTTCCTGGCTCACGATCTTGAAGAAGCCCGCCTGGCCGGTGTGCGCCAGGTGCGTGCCGCCGCAGAACTCGACCGAATGCTCCGGCGTCGCCTCTTCGGGCCGCTCGGGGCCGATCATCAGTACACGGACAGGATCGGGATACTTCTCGCCAAAGACCGCACGCACGCCGGCGATTTTCTTCGCCTCCGCCAGCGGCATCACGACCGGCTTGACGGGCAGGTCGGCGTAGATGCGTTCGTTGACCAGGCGTTCGACCTCGGCAACCTCTTCCGGCGTGAGCGGCTTGGAGTGCGTGAAGTCGAAACGCGTCTTGTCGGGATCGACGAGCGAGCCCTTTTGATCGATCTCGCCGCCAAGGACTCTGCGCAGCGCCCAGTTGAGCAGGTGGGTGCTGGTGTGATTGCGCATGGTGTCGGCGCGGACGCCGCCGACTTCTAACGTGGCCGACTGGCCGACCTTGATGCCGCCTTCCCGAACGCGCCCGATGTGCAAGATGCCATCGCCGAGCTTTTGCGTGTCTTGGACGTCAAAGGTGCCAGTGGGTGTGACAATGGTGCCGCAATCGCCGACCTGGCCTCCCTGCTCGGCATAGAAGTTCGTGTGGTCCAGAAGCAGTGCCAGCTCGTCGCCGCAATTGAGCTGGCCCGAATTGCCGACCAGGTGGTCCTTCACCCAGCCGATGACCTTGGCCTTGGCGGTCAGCGGGCCGTACTTGGGCGAATCGTCGGTCCTGGGCAACTCGCCCTGGACCGCGGTGATCGCGGTCTTCTTGCGGTCCTTGCCGGAATCCTCTTGAAACGTCTTCATCCGCTCGCGATAGCCGACCATATCGACGGTCAAGCCGACTTCGCCCGCCATCTGCTGCGTGATGTCCGGGAAGAAACCATACGTCGTGTGCAGGTCGAACGTGTCATTGCCGCTGATGACCGTGCCGCCTCCCTGCCGTGTCTTCTGCGCCACTTCGTCAAAGAGCTTTAGACCACGGTCCAGGGTGCGAATGAACTGCTGCTCTTCCTCAATGATGATCTTGGCCACGTGATCCGGCTTGCTCTTCAGCTCCGGAAACGCGCCGCTCATGACCTCGACGACCGCGGGCACCAGTTCGTGCATGAATGGCTTGGTGGTGCCGAGGACCTGCCGGCCGTAGCGCTCCGCGCGGCGGAGGATGCTGCGCAAGACATAACCGCGGCCAACATTGCTTGGCACCGCGCCGTCGGTCAGCGCAAGCGTCAACGCCCGGATGTGGTCCGCGATCACCCGATACGCGGTGTCCTTCAAGTCATCGAGCTTGCCGCTGTACGCTGGCGCGCCGGTAACCTTCTGAATCGCCTGAAAGATCGACTGAAACAGGTCGATGTCGTAATTGCTGTCCTTCCCCTGTAACACCGCCGTGACCCGTTCGAAGCCCATGCCGGTATCGACGTGCTTCGCCGGCAGCGGCGTCAGCTTCCTGGTCTCGTCGCGGTTGAACTGAATGAAGACCAGGTTCCAGATCTCGATGACGTCCGGCGTGCCCTTGTTGACCAGCTTGCCGCCGCTCTTGTCGGGCGTCTTGTCGTAGTGGATCTCGGTGCAGGGACCGCACGGGCCGGTCTCGCCCATCTCCCAGAAGTTGTCCTTCTTGTTGCCCAGGTGGATGTGCGTCGGATCGATGTCGGTCTGCGTGCGCCAGAACTCCGCCGCCTCGTCGTCGCGCGCCAGGCCCTGGCCGGGGTCGCCCTCGAAGACGGTCGCGTGCAGGCGCGACTTGTCCAGGCCCCAGACCTTCGTGAGCAGCTCCCATGCCCAGCCGATCGCTTCCTTCTTGAAGTAATCGCCGAACGACCAGTTGCCGAGCATCTCGAAGAACGTGTGGTGATACGTGTCCTTGCCGACGTCGTCGAGGTCATTGTGCTTGCCGCCCGCGCGAATGCACTTCTGCGAGTTCACCGCCCGGTTATACGGCCGCGTGCCGGTCGCCAGGAACACGTCCTTGAACTGGTTCATGCCCGCGTTGGTGAACAGCAGCGTCGGATCGTCCCACGGCACGACGCTGGAGCTGGGCACGAACGTGTGGCCGTGCTTTTGAACGAAGAAGTCGATGAACTGCTGACGGACTTGAGTAGACGTGAGCATGAAGAGTATTCACCACGAAGGCAGACTTTTTGTAGCCGCAGGCTTCAGCCTGCGGCATGGCGTCGCAGCAGCGGCAAACTCGCTCCGCAGGCTGAAGCCTGCGGCTACAGAATCCCTCGCCTCGTTACCGGGCTCTGAGCCCGGTAACGAGGGGAGTGGGCACTCGTAGTTTAGTGTTTTCCTAATTCCACACACGGACGATCGCCGGATACCTGGCCTCGCGGCCTTCGCCGGCCTTCACCCCGATCAGGATCGCCATGACGCCGCTGTAAATCAGGATCAGGACGCTCAGGATCAGGCTGATGCCGGACGTCACGAATGCCAGCGGCAATGTCAGCAAGAACAGGACAGCGATGTTGATCTGGAAGTTCAGGGCTTCCTTGGCGTTCGCCTCGATGTAGGGCGTCATCGGTTTCTTCACGAACAGGCAGACGAGCGGGCCGAGAAACATCAGACCGCCCAGGGGGATGCCGAGCAGGGCGGACAGGTGGGCGTACATGCCCCATTGCATGTCGTCGGTCTTGACCGCGCCAGGCTTCGGCTGGCTGGCGTAGTCCTGAAAGTTCGGCAAATAGTCACCGTCGTCCGTCGCCATCGCTAGGTCCCCTCACATCCGGATCGCCGCCGAGAATCGGGTTGGCGGTCATTGTGGCGGTGCATGGACGGAGTGTCAACGCCCGGCCGTCCGCCATCAGTTTTTCCTTGAGCGGCCTGTCCGGCACGGCGAGAATGGCTTCGATCTCCAGAATCCAGGCCTGCATCCCCTCTCCATTTCTCGCGAAGCCTGGATCCGCCGTTGCCGAGCCGAGGTGCGTTGATGACGACCGTCCCCGCTCAGTGTCCGAGTTGTAGCCGGAAGGGCAACGTGCCCGAGCAGGCCGTCGGCCGGTTGGTCAAGTGTCCCGGCTGTGCCGCCCAGTTCGTCGTGCAGAAGCCGGAGGGGCCAGCCGAACCGGCACCGGCCACGCGAGAGACGCTCAAGGTCGCGAGCAGTGACACCGTGCAGAAGCCGACGCCCTGGTTCGCGACGACCGACGAGGCGCCCACGCCGCCCGTCACGCCCGCGCCGGCATCGAGCCTGATCACTGCCGAGTGCTCCCATTGCGGGTTCAAGGGGCGTGTGCCGCCCGCCTATGCCGGCCGATCCGTGAAGTGCCGGCAATGTACCAAGCTCTTCACCGTCGTCGGACCGCTGCCGGAGAAGCCGGCCGAAGATGGAACGGCCTCGTCCGGTCCGGTCCCCAAGGTGAAAGACGCTGCCTCCATCGCCGACGAGCCGCCTGCCGCCGACATGTCCGATGACGTGAGCCTGGTGCCGCTGGACGATGAGAAGCCTGCCCCCGCGGAGGCCGAAGCGGACTGCGAAGTCATCGAGGACCTCGAGCTCGTCACCGAAGTCACCTGTTCCCTGTGCGGCCACAAGGTGAAATTGCCGGACAAGTTCGCCGGCAAACGGCTGCGCTGTCCGAAGTGCTGCGACCTGTTCAACGTGGACGGCTCCGAGGAAAGTGATGAGCCATCGGAGGAAGCACCCCCGAAGAAGTCCGCCGGCAGCCAGGCCGGCACGCAGAAGATCAAGGCGACGTCCAGCAGCCAAGCGGGCATCAAGCGAAATGACGTCGCGGTGCAAGAGCCGGCGGCGCTCTTCGGCAACCTCGATTCCTCCCCGGCCGACGATGGCTCGCCGCGGCGCGCCTTCCGCAACAAGGCACGCGACGAAGACGAGGAAAAACGCAAGTCGGTGATCCTGATCGCATCACTCTCCGTCGGCGGCGTGGTCCTCCTGGCGGTGGGCCTGGTTGTCGTGGTGTCGCTCCTGGGCAGCGACAGCAAGAAGGTAGCGAAGCAGACGGATCCGGCGACCTTCAAGCAGGTGGCCAAGGCCAAGGACCCGCCACTAACCGTGCCGCAACGGCCGCCGACGGTCGCGAAGAAAAAGGATCCCGAGCCCAAGAAAGACCCCGAGCCGAAGAAGGACCCCGAGCCCGACCCCAAGAAAGATCCCGAGCCCAAGGAAGGCGAATGGGTCGATGCCAGCCAGGGCCCGGCACGAGTGGGCAACGTGCGCATTCACGTGAAGGCCGTCTGGGTCGATAACGTCAAGTTGATCCTGCGCGGCAAGGAGGTGGACCAGGCAGAGGACAAGCTGGTCGTCCAGCTCGAAGTCGAGAACCGCGGCGACAAGGGCGTCATCGCCTATATCGGCTGGGGAGCGGCCAAGGGCAAGCCCGGCGATCCCTCGCCGCTCTTGACCGATGACAAGGGCCGCCCGTCACGCCGTGTGCTGCTGGAAGAGGTCGAAGGCCAGGTCGAGGCGAAACTGATCGATCCGGGCAAGCGCGAGATCGATCGCATCATCTTCGATACGCCGGATCCAAAGGCCGATTACCTCCAGCTCGAGCTGCCGGCCAAGAACTTCGGCGCCGAGGGATTTGTGCGCTTGAAAATCCCGAAGGAGATGGTGGTCGCCCGGGTGAAGGATCCCGACCCCAAGCCGAAGGAAGAGAACAAAAAACTGGCGGCACTGCGTCTCCAGCTGAAGAGCCGGCAGCCGCCCGATCGCATCCGGGCGTGTGCCGCCATCGGCGACCTGAAGGCCGATGGAGCGCCGGCGGTGCCCGACCTGGTCAATCTCTACAAGACGGAAAAGAGCGCCAACGTGAAGGTGGCCATCTGCGAGGCCCTGGCGTTCATCGGTCCACCGGCGCGGTCCGCCGTGCCGACCCTGATCGTCGCGCTCAAGGACGAGTTCTGGATGGTCAAGCGCGAAGCTGCCACGGCGCTGGGCATCATCGGCGCCGATGCGAACCAGACCAAGGAAGCGTTGCCGCTCCTGAAGCAACTGCTGACCAGCAAGGACGACGAAGTCGCCGACCGTGCCCGCGACGCCATCCGGCAGCTGGAACGAAAGAAGTAGTTGCGGGCCTGGACAAAATTGCTTCCCGGTGCTTGATTCGCGTTTGAAAGCCCAATTTGCGGGAACAGTCTGTAGCCGCAGGCTTTAGCCGGCGGAGTGAATGTGCCGCACCGGCGCCGCCCTTCCGCAGGCTGAAGCCTGCGGCTACAGAACCATGTGGCGAATCGTGCTTTCAAACTAGCCCTATCGCACCAGCCCGTCCGGATGGATTTCCTCGTTCAATCGCGTGGCACGATCATTCCCGGCGCCAGGTTGCCGGTCTTGTGATACACGGCTCGCCCCCACGTCTGAGCACGCAGGTAGGTAAAGCCTTTTTCGTTCGGATTCAGGATGTCGACAAGGTAACCACGCCAGAGTCGGCCGTTCTCGTCGCTCCAGTGCACGTTCCAGCACGCTCCCATTGTTTCGCCGCCCTCCGGCGGCTTCTGCCCCGCGGTCAGCAGGCTCCAGGGCACTGCATATTCCAGGGTGTAGCCACGGCCATCGGCGTCCTTGCGGAATACGCCGCGCGCTTCGGGAGGGTTGATGAGGTCGCCGTGGAAGTTCATGCCATAGGCAATGTGCAGGCACGGCTGCTTGCCTGGCAGGTGGTACCACATGGTCAGGTGGACCAGCTGTTTGCTCCGGTCTTGCGGACGCATCGGCCGGCCCTGCCGGATGATCCCGTTCTCCGCGTCGACGGGCCAGCCCAGGCCGCGATCGGTGCAGAGCCGCACCTGCACCGCACCGCCTTTCCAGCCCACGGACGGATCGGTCTTCGGGTCGATGATGCTGCTCATGGCCGCCGGGTCGCCGACGTGGGCGCCGATGTAGAGGAACTGATCGTCGTACATCATCGCGCCTTCAACGTGGTAGTCCTTGACGTACGGCGGCTGGCAGGCGATGAAAAAGCGGCCGGACCGGTCCCAGTCCTTCAGGTCGCCGTCGATCATCACCGGTCCGGGGGCAGGCACAATGTGAACGCTGTCGTAGCGCACCCGGTTGTAGGGTGCCAGCCAGTCGGCGCCGCGCGTCTTGGGATCGGGCATGCGACGGACAAAGCGCTGCGGCGCCGGCGCCAGCGCGCGAGGCTCCGATCCGTCTCCACCATCGAGCTGCACCGTCTGACCCGCCGTCAGCCGCTGCGAAGCGCCGCTGTGCTTCCAGTCGGCGACCACCACGCCCTCGAAGACTTCGACGAGCGTGTCCCCGGAACTGCCGACGCCGACACCGAACTCGGTACCGTGATCGACCAGGTTCGCCTTGGCCGTCTCGATGATGAATCCCTTGGCTCGCTCCGGCACGCGCGCCACGATTCGGCCCGAATGAAGAAAACCACGGGAATCGCTGACGAGGTCCAGGCTGGCCGGCGCTTCGACAAGGACGATGGCGCCGTTGGCGAACGTGATCTCTGCCACGCCGGCGCTCAGAGCCAGTTTTCCCGCGTGCAGCGGCGTCCCGGCAGACGGGGGGTTGGCTGCGTCCCAGACGCATCCGATCGCGTTGGTCAACGTCGCCACCTGCGGCAACGGGGCATGATCGCCGTGTCGATCCGGAAGGCCCAGGAACGCCCACAGTCCCGCCGCGAGCAGCACCGAGGCAGCCAGGAGCACGAACGAGCCGCGCGAGCGACGGAGCTTGCTCACCCAGGAATGCGGATGCGCTGCGGGGGCCGCCGGAGCCAGGGGAGTCGTTGGACCAGTGGGCGTCGTCTCCTTCCCGTCCTGCTCGAAGGCCCGGCGGAGGCAGACGTGCATGTGCAGGTAGCGCACATACGCCTGCCGCAACGCATCGTCGGAAGCGACCAGGCACTCCAGGCGCATCTTCTGCTCCGACGTCAGTTCGTCAAGGCACAGTGCCTCGGTCAGGGCGAACAGCTCTGCGTACCGGTCGCTGAATGTCATTGCACGCCCTCCGATGCCATCTTGCGCTGCACGCATTCAAACAGCGCCTGCCGGATGCGGGCCAGCGCCTTGTAGACGCCCTTGGCGGGGCGGTCCAGGCGCTCGGCCGCGTGCTTGATGGTGCCGCCGTCGGCATAGCACATCTGGAGCAAGCGGCGATCGTCCGGCCGCAACCGCTCGACGCAGCCGCCCAGCGCCCGGCGGCGATCCTCGAATGAATCGGACTCATCCAGCGCCGTGGCAGCGACGGCCTCGACGAACTCGTTGCTGAACTCCAGGCGGTCGCGGCGCTGTCTTTCGCGAAAGCGCAGGATGCGGAAGTAGGCAATCCGGCACGCCCAGCTGGTGAAGCTTGTGCCTTCCTGAAAGTCGTCGAACATCTCCCACAGCGCGACGCTGGTCTCCTGCATCACCTCGTCGGCGTCGGTCCAGTTGGCCAGGACGGAGACGATGTAGGCGTAGACCTGGTGTTCGTGCTGCGCGAACAGGCGAACGAACGTCAAATTACGCTGACTATCGATGCGACTTGCCTCCCGGAGCGAAATGGGGGCCAGGGTGAATGCCATTGACTTAGGCAGGCGCCAGGCGAGCGGGGCGTGGGTTAGCCCCCCGTGAGTGGGCAAAACCCGGGCGGGGAAACCCAGAAAGG
>JAIEMG010000100.1 GCA_019752375.1 Gemmataceae bacterium
CGTCTGCCCGTCGTTGGCGTCGAGTTTCTTCGCGAGCCCAAAGTCGCTGATCTTGGGCGTGCCGTCCTGGGCGAGCAAGACGTTCGCCGGTTTCAAGTCGCGATGGATGATGCCGTGCTGATGCGCGCAATCCATGCCCCGCGCCATCGTCTCCAGGAGCTGGGCTGCTTCCTGGGCAGGCAGCGGGGTGCCGGCGATTTTTTTGTCCAGGCTGCCACCATCGACAAACTCCAGCGAGAAGAATGGCCGCCCCTCGTGCTCGCCGATCTCGTAGATCTGGACGATGTTGGAGTGCTACAGGCGAGCGACGGCCTCGGCCTCGGAGCGGAAGCGTGCGAGCTCGTGCGTGCCGGCATGAACGCCCGACAGGATCATTTTCAGCGCGACCAGCCGCTTGAGCCCCAGTTGGCGGGCCTGGTACACGACCCCCATGCCGCCGCGGCCAAGTTCGCCCAGGATTTCATAGCCCGGCACGTTCACTCCCGCGGGAACCGGCGACTCGCGCCGAGAGCGGGCATCCGGCTTGGGCAGAGTGGAAGCATCGGGCGCGGGCGGCGTGGGCTGATTGGCGACTCCAGGCGTCGCCGCGATGCCGCGTGCGTAGGCGTCGAGCGTGTATTCGCCGACGGGGAGCGCTTTCGGCACCAGTGCAGGAGCTGGTGTGGAGTCGGCGATGGGAATAGCAACGGGCAGAGCCGCCCGCAGGACCGGTGCGGCTTTGCCGCAGCGCGGGCATTTGCAGCTCTTGCCCACCCACTCTTCCTTGGCAGTGAGTTTCTGACCGCAGCCGGGACAGGCAAACACGATCATGACGGCACCGGAGAGCGGGTGACAGCAGCGTGCAATGGCACGTGTGCATCCAATAGGGTGGGCCGGAAGGCTTCCCATGAAACCTAACGCAACACCGTTACACCGAATTAGCGAGCGATGTCCCAAAGGCGGAGCGTGCCGTCACGCCCCCCGGTCATGACCCGCTTCTCGCGTGAGAACGCGATGGAGTACACCGTCCCGGTGTGGCCGTGGAGCGTCATCGTCTCCGCACCGGACGAGGCGTTCCAGAGCTTCACGGTGTGATCTTCACTGGCGGACGCGATGGTCTGGCCATCCGGAGCGAACGCAACCGCCCAGACGTCTTGACGGTGCCCCTGGAGCGTGTGCATGCAGTCCCCCGTACCGACGTCCCAGACGCGTACCGTCTTGTCCCATCCGCCGGTTGCCACCTTGGTCCCATCCGGGGAAAACGCGACCGCATAGACGCCTCCCGTGTGGCCGGTGAGGGTCAGCTGCTCCTGGCCGGTCCCGGCGTCCCAGAGCTTGACCGTCTTGTCGCCGCTGGCGGAGGCGACGCTTTTCCCGTCTGAAGAGAAGGCGACCATGGTGACCATATGGGTGTGCCCCTTGGTCGTGACCGTTTCCTTGCCGGCCGCCGTGTCCCAGATGCGGACGTTGCCGTTGCGGCTGCCCGTGACCAGGCGCCCGGCCGGACCGAAAGCAATGCTGCGGACCGACGCGGCGTGTGGCATGGATTTCAGTTCTTTGCCGTCGGCAGCGTTCCAGAGCTTGACCGCTCCGTCGTCGCTGGCAGTGGCCAGCAGGGCGCCATCATTGGAGAACGCCACGGACCAGACTGGCCCCTTGTGGGCATTGATTGTGGACTTCACCCGGCCAGCCTTCACGTCCCAAACCTTGACGGTACCGTCATCGATCGCCATCGCCGCGCTGGCATCGTCCGGTGACAGGGCAAGCGACCAGACCGGGCCGGCGTTGCCGTTCAGCGTCGAACGCAGCGCCGCCGATGGCGTGTCCGGGCCAGGCGCTACTGCCGGCAGCGGCCCGACCGGGGCGAGACGCACGACCCCGATCACCTCCAGGACCAAGACCGTTGCCAGCAGTGCTGTAGTTGCGGTCGCACCCCACGCCCACCAGGCCCGCTTGCGGTACTTCATTGGGCAGATGGGAATGGCCGCTGCCTCGGCCGATTCGAGGCGTGCCAGCAGATTTCGCAGCAGATCCGCGACCTCTTTGGCGGATTGGAAGCGCTCGGCCGGTTCCTTGGCCAGCAACCGATCGACAATGGCCGCCAACCACCCGGGGATCTGCGGATTGATTTCGGAGACGGGCTTGGCCGCCTCCTCCGTGATCTTGCGAAGGACCACGAACGAGCTGTTACCGTCGAACGGCGGATGGCCGGTGCACATCGCATACAGGACGCTGCCAAAGCTGAACAGGTCGCTGCGATGGTCCAGGGGTTCGCCCTTCGCCTGCTCGGGAGACATGTAGGCCGGCGTGCCCGCAATCATGCCACTGGCCGTCAGCTTGACGTCCTCGGCCGCGCGGGCCAGTCCGAAGTCGGTGAGCTTGACCCGGTCGCCGGGCGCTTCGAGCAAGATGTTGTCGGGCTTGATGTCCCGGTGAATCAGGTCGTGGGAATGGGCCGCCGCCAGTCCGGAGGCGACCTGCATGCCGATGCGGACGATCTCCCTGAGCGGCAATGGCCCGGTCCGCTCGAGACGCCGCTCGAGCGATTCGCCGGTGACCAGCTGCATCACCAGGAACGGCACGTCGCGCTCTTCCTCGTGGGCAACCTGATGAACGGCGACGACGTGTTCATCGGTAATGGCCGCTGCGGCGCGAGCCTCCCGGCAGAAGCGCTTCCGCGCCGTCTCATCCTTGGCCAGGTCCGGCGACATGACCTTGAGCGCCACCTGCCGCTGCAGGTGTGTGTCAAACGCATGGAGGACGACGCCCATGCCACCGCGGCCAATGACTCTCACGATGTCGTAGTGGTTCAACCGCCCGAGGTGGCCAGGCTCTTTGGAGGGAGTCAGGAAGTCCAATGCCAGGTCATCGTCATCGGGCGTTGTGTCCGGCCCCGCGGCCGTCTGATCGACGGGCCGCTCGAACATCTCGAGCGCGGGCCAGTACGCGGACTCGCCCGGCGGACGTACACCACTGGCGTAACGAACCGCCTCGACCAGAGACGGGTCGCCCGCCGCCATCTCCTGCAGCCGCGATGGACATGCAGGGCAGCCGTCCATGTGTTCGACGAGGTCTGCCTCGTCACGCGCCGACAGCTCGTTGGCCAGCAACTGCCGCAGCTGCGCCGGTTCGGGACAGGGCATGGGTTGGCTCATCGTATGTTCCTCACCGGTTTCCGGTGGCACGGACATTTCTGTCCGTGCGGTCAGGAAACTGCACGGACAGAAATGTCCGTGCCACAGAGAGTTCACTTATATGATTGGCATTCATGCCTGCCCGCTTTTTGAACAGACTCAATCGTCTTGCCACTGTTGTACTTCAGTCCTCAGGCGAGCCAGCACCCGGCTCTTGGCGACGTAAATCGCTCCCGCCGACATCTGGAGCTGGCCGGCTACTTCTTGCGGCGTTTTCCCGTCGACCGCCGTCAGCCAGAAGGCTTGCCAGGTCTTCTCCTGAAACTCAGGGCGGATCCGTTCCATGGCCCAGTAAGCCACGCCGCGCTGGTATTCCTGGTCCCACAGCGGATCCGCGTTGTTGGCCGTGGCGGCCTGACCGTCAAGGCGCTCCTGCATGTCGGAGCCGCCAGCGGCCTGCACCTGCTTCTGGCGGCGATTCAGGAAGTCGTACAGGCGATTGCGGGTGACCGTGAACAGCCAACCGCGAAAAGTGCCGCGACGCGGATCGTAATCGAGCTTGCCCGCCGCGCTGGCCACACGGCGCAGGACGTCCTGCATCAGGTCGGCGGCGTCGGCATCTTGCAAGCCACGGCGACGCGCGAAACCATAAACGACCGATGAGTACACCTGGAAGAACTGCTGCCAGGCGTCGCGGTCTTGCGGGTCACGGAGCCTGACAAGCAGGCTGGCCCGGGTTGCCGGCGAATTGACCATCGAGCCCGATCCTCGCGCGGGGATGTATCAGGCATGCCGCTTTCTCCCATTGTAGGAGTTTAGGCAATCCTCGCGTTCGGGGTTGTTATTCGGGTTGTGCACGGCATCGCCTTTTCGTTGCTATCCGTTCACCGCTCCTTCATCCTCCCGCGTGGGTCTCCGCACCCGCAAACCGCAACCACCTGGGAATACCACGCTCGCGCAAACTCCTTACAGGACGAGATAATGCTGGCGCTTTGGCCGACCGAGATTTTTTCGTGTAAGAATCCCGCCCGCCGCAGGTAAGTAGCTATGGATGCACCAAGCGAAAAAGGAGCAACGTCCATGACCGCGATCGACCGCCGGGTTCAAAGCCGTCGAGAAGAGTTCCTGGCCGAACTGCTGGAAGCCGCACTCGTCGCCATCGCCCGGCATGAAGTCCACGGTCCATCCATCGACATTGAAATCCATCTGTGGCAGCGCCTGGAAACGGCCCTCGACCGGCTGGCCTCGGACCCGGTGACGGGTTGGGAACACCGGTTGGCCGTGCTGACCCGCGCCACCTACGAAGTCGCCTTGGAGCAGGGCATCATCGGCCCGTTCCTGGAGCTGGAGTTGGCGCTCTGGACGGAACTGCGGCAGGTGGTTCGCAACAATCGGTTTCTTCCCGATCGGCGACGGCAGGTCGAGCGCAGGGCGGGCAATCAAGCGCATCTTTCGCAGATCCTGGCCATTCGCTAGACCAAATGCGCCCGTACGATGATGGGGACCCGGAGGGAGGCTTCTCGCCAGTGTCGCTGGAGTTCGCGCTCGTTCCTGCGTGATGACCGTTTGGTGGACGATCACTCTGCCGCCGGTGCTGGCACCTTCTCCGGCAGGGGCACGCTCCGTCGCTTCTCCGAATCCCAGAGGCGGAAGCCGATGTCCTTGCCTTTAAGATCTTTGCCGTCGCGGTCCAGTGCACCCTGGTTGTCGTCGCGGTCGGGGCCGACGGAGTAGATGATCAGGCCATCGCCCTCGATTCGTCGCATGCGCAGCGCCTGTGCGTCGTACGGATCGGTGGGCACTTTGCTCAGGAAGTTCGGAACCATCTCCTCGAAGCGGTTCGGCCAGTGGCTGTTGGCCAGGTAATAGCGCTCGGCCGCCAGTGCCGCGGCGGCGCAGCGCAGTTCCGCCTGAGTACGCTGGAAGCTGGGCATCACATTCACCAACGGCGTGACCGGGCCGCAGCCGGGAGCGTACCGACCGCTGGGCCAGCCGCCCTTGCGCTTTTCCCGGATGCGGGAGTCGAGGTCCGCCAGGCCTTGTCGCCGCTTTTCCGGTGCCTGGTTTGCCAGGACGACTGCGTCAGTCAACAGGTCGAGCGACAGCGCCCGGTTCTCCTTGACCCAGCCGGACTTAAGCCAGCGCTCGAAACCGCCCAGCGTGCTTTCCTGAGTCGCGAGGATATCGGCCTTGTGCTCGTCGGTGTCGGGCAGCAAGTCGCCGGCGGTACCAACTTCGACCCGTTTCCACACTTCATCGGTCCAGGCGCGGTGGCCGCGGACTCCATAAGTGAGGATGGGCTGCTCGGCCTCGTCCTCGAACAGCTTCTGGGTCTGCTTGAGAGGATCTTCAGTCTCCACCAAGCCCTGAGCCAAGATGCGCTCCAGGGCAGAGCATGCCAGCCGCTGACAGGATCGGCGCGACATCTGCATCGCCATCTCGGGGTCGTCGCCGACCGAGCGACCGGCGGCAAGAATCGCCTGGCACGAATCCAGCGCCAATTCTCGGCGGCGCTGGTGGGCACGCAGCGCCGAGTCCAGCCAGAGCAGGTGGGCGATACGCTGAATTTGCGTCGGTATCGGCGCGCCGTTGAGTTGCGGTGGCGATCCATCAAGGGAGCGAGTGGGATAGCGGCCCGTGTTGTACTTGACGAGTTCTCGCGCGTGGTCCAGCCCCAGTTCAGCGTTCTTCAGCTCCACCCGAAGTCGCGATGCTTCTGACTCATTGAGCGGCCAGACCGGGTCCAGGTCGCGCAGGGCCTTCCACAGATCGGCGGGGTCGGCGCCTTGCTCGGGAAGCGATTTGATGGACTGCTCCAACTCCAGTGCCGCATTCTCCCCATCGGGTACGGCTGTGCGCTTGGCTTGCAGGCTCTCCCAGTCCCAATCGGAGTCCTTCTCATCGAACTGGATGCGCTCCGTGGCCTTCTTCAGGTCTTGGTCGCCCAACTGGCTGTATGTGATAGCGCCCAGGAATGTGAAGCACGACAATACCAGGAGCAACAAGACCACCCGGCGGAGCATCCGGGCAAACCAGCGGCCCCACGGGCGCGGCGTGCGGGGTGGCGGCGTGTCGTCGGACGCGAAGCTCTGCGACGGCATCGTCGGCGGCGGCAGGGGCTGCGCCTGTTCCTGCACGTCCGGCTCCGTCTTCTTCGGGGCGGTGGCCTGCGTGCGCATGGTGGCGAAGTACTTCGCCCGGTTCTGCTGCATCGACTGGGCTTTTTTCAGGAACATCGCATTGTTGGCGTAACTCTGGATGAACGCATTTACCTCCGGATCGAAAGCGGGATTGACCTTCCAGCCGGGCACGTCCTTCTCATCCATCAACGTGGAGAGCCGGCTCTCCAGGGCGCGGATGTAGCTCTGGGGATCGAGCGCGTCCTTGTTGGGCGGCTGCCAGACCGTCGAGACGGGTGTGGGCGGTGCAGTCTCCTGCGTGAACGGCGCAGGCGGCGGCGGGATGACGGAGGAGGCATCGACGGCCTCGCGTTCGGGCGGCTTTTCTGAAATGTCGGCCAGGATCGCCGCAGCCCGCTTCGCGTTGGTTTCGCAGACGAGGAGGGTGACGATTTCGGAAACCGCGGTGGGGGTCTCATCACCAATGAATACCGCGATGCCCGCTGCCTCCAGATGCCGACGCATGCGATCGGCACGCTCGGCGGGGATGGCGGTGGCCACGGCAACGCGCGGGGCGGTGCTGACTTCGGTGGTGGTTTCCGTTGCGGGGCCGAGGCCTTCCGCTTCGGCGCTGGAAAAGCTCGGATCAGACTGACCGTCGATGGTCGTGCCGCACTGCCAGCAGACCTCGAAACCGTCGTCCACTTCCGCCTTGCACTTTGCGCAGTTCCACATGCTGCGATTCCTCGTTGGCACGGATTTTGGTATCCGCCATCTTGAACGGGGAACGAAGAATTGCAACCGAAAACCAGTTCGATGAACGCGCGCGGACGGGAAGTTACGCCGAGATTGGCGGCTTTGCGGGCATCCATTGCGGGGCCGGCTTCCAGCCGGTCAAACGACCGGCTGGAAGCCGGCCCCACGGCAGGCAACTGAGACTACCTGTCGGCCGGCTGGAGTTCGATTTTCGTCTCGGCGATCACCGGCTTGCCGCGGTCCATCATCGTCGCGCGGATTACCAGCGGGGCGTTGAATGGGCCGGTCAGCTTCTCGGCGAAGCGGAGGGTCAGCGTCGGCCGATCCTCTCCCGGCTTGACCTCGACCGCGTCGGCCGCAATGCCTTGCAAATGGGCGGGAACGATCAGCTCGAGCTTGACCACACCATCCAGGCCCTTGGCGCGCTGCACGCGCAAGGGAACCTCGACGTTCTTGCCAGGCGCTGCCGTCAGCGATGGCTTGGCCGCGGACAGGCCCAGGCGCTCCGGTTCGACGACGACAATGATCTGCTCGTTGGGCTGCTGCGAGCTGAACGTCACCACGTGCTCGCTGCCGTCGGTATCCTTGACGACGGCGGTCGCCATGACGCAGACCCGGCAGGTGCGGGCCGTCTCCATCCAGGGCGCCAGGTTCACCGAATAGTCGAACTCGGCAGCACCCGCCGGGACCGTGATGGTCGGTCCGGTGGCACCCTGGAGATGGCGTGCCTGTCGATCGGCGAGCGAAATCTCCAGCGGTCCGTCGAAGCCGTTGCGTTCGATGCGATAGCGGCGCGTGAACACGCTGCCGCGCGGCGCCCAGCGCATGTCGTGATCGCCGACGATCTTGAACGGCGTCGGCATTGCCACGGAACAGAGGACGGTGTCCAGCTCCATCATGCCGCGGCCCAGCGGCAGCGTCGCCGTGCGGACGCTTTCGCTGTCGCCAACCTTGGCTTTGCCGCGAATGGTCAGTCGCGCCGCCTGGATGCGGCTGGTCGCTTCCGCTTTGAACGTAATCTCCGTTGTCGCCTGCTTGGCCGCGATGCTGTTGCCGGTGACGGTGACGCCCTCCGGCAAGCCGTCGATCTCCAGCGCGATGGCGTCGACAAAGTTGCCCAGCCGATCCGCATTGACCCGCAGCTTCAACTGACCGCCGCGCACCAGCGTGACGGCATCCGTGCCCAGTGTCAGCCGGAAGTCGGGAGCGGTGCTGGCCGTGATGCGCAGGCGATAGGCGTAATCGGGACCGCCCAGCGCCTGGAATCGCTCCTTCACGCGGACGATATAGGTGCCGTCCGCCGGCGGCGTGAAGCGCAGCACTGGATCGGACTGGGTGCGATCGTCGCCGACGGCTTGTGCCAGCTCCTTGCCTGCTTCATCACTGATGCTCAGGATCGCATGGAGCGGCGAGCCGAGGCGCTGCGCCCGCAGGTCGAGTTCCAGAGCCTCGCCCTTCTTGCCCGTAAACGTCCAGGTATCGATGTCGCCTGGCTTGTCGATACGGCCATTCGAGACCGAAGGGATGTCCACGCGCATGGCTTTTTCGGGCGCGTCGTTCGGCTCGGCTTCGAGGTATTCGTGCAGGTCGTCCAGGTCGAGGACGAAGGGATTCGTCAGCTTGCCATTGACGGTGATGCGATGAACGAAGTCGCGCGGTGCGTCGGCGGGCAGTTGGATACCCATCGGTTCCTTCGCCAGGCCCTGCCCGGTGAGCTCGAATTTCGCCGTGGTGCCACGCCGGCCGCCGAGCGGATACGCGCGATCCACGGCGGCATCGGCAGTCAACGTCAGGCGATAGACGTAAGCGGGGCCGCCGCGGTGCTGCACGTCGTGGATGCGAATTTCGTAGCGTCCGTCGGCTGGAGCCGTGAAGCGCACGAACGAGTCAGCGCCGAAGCAATCGTCGTTCTCGGCGATGCGCCGGCCTTCGGGATCGCGAATTTCAACCCGCGAATCGAGCGGCGAGCCGAGACGGGACGCCCAGACTTCCCCGCTAATCGTTTCGCCCTTTTTGGCGGGAAAGCTCCAGATGCCGACTTTCTCGCGCGGGAAGATGCGCCCATTGATGGTGACAGGCAGCCGCACTTCGACCGGCACTGCTTCGCCTTCGATCTCTTGTTCGATGATCTCCGGCAGGTCGCCGACCATGAATTTGAGCGCCGGTGTCGCGCCCTGGGACGTCCACAACCGCCACGGACGCGGGCCGAGCGGCGCATCGGCGGCAATCTTCACCTTGCCGGCCATGTCTTGCGGATAGTCCTCGGCCTGCTGCGATTCCGGCAACGGCAGCACGGGGCCTTCGAACCAGATTCGCTTCATGCGCTGGAGCCGCGGTTCGACCTCGACGCCGCGACCCAGCATCTCGAAGCCGCAGGATTGATTCAGGTTCAGGCCGCCGACACGCAGGTTGACGGTCTGCCCACGCGGTCCGCCGGCAGGGAAGATGAACGAGGCAACGGGTGGGTCGGCGCGAAGAGAAGATTCACCACAGAGAACACGGAGGGCACAAAGCAAGCACAGAGTCCGAAACAGTCGTCGAGAGGGTCGTGTGCGCGTGTGCATGGCGTACTTTCTTTGCACTTTCTCGGTGCTTTCTTTGTGTTCTTTGTACCCTTTGTGGTGATTTTTCTTCTACAGCAAGCCGTCGATCACGCGGCCGTTGTTGACGACTTTGACCGGTCGCCCTTCCGGGGTGATGAACTCGTCCTCCGGATCGATACCCAGCAGGTGGCAGATGGTGGCGGACAGGTTTTCCGGTCCGTGCGGCTCGGTCGCGGGACGTTCTGCTCGCGGGTTGGAAGTGCCGATGGCCCGGCCTCCCTTGATGCCGCCGCCGCCCATGAGCACCGTGAATGCTGGCCCCCAGTGATCGCGACCTGCATCCTTGTTGATGCGCGGCGTCCGGCCGAATTCCCCGGTGACCAGGACGAGGGTGCGCTCGAGCATGCCGCGGTCAGCCAGGTCGCGGAACAGGGTCGATACACCGCTGTCGAAGATCGGCAGCAGGTCGCGTTTCAGCGTGTTAAAGTTGTCGTTGTGCGTGTCCCAGTTGGAATGGTCGATGGTCACGCAACGGACGCCCGCTTCCACCAGGCGCCGCGCCATCAGGCACGATTGGCCCAGCGAATTGCGGCCATACTCGTCGCGAACCTTGTCCGGCTCGCTTTCGATGGCAAACGCCTTCTTCGCTTCCGGCGCCGTCATCAGCTCGAATGCCTTCTGCTGAAAGACGCCGACGGCCCCCGCGTCGCGATTGGCACGCGCCTCGGCCGATTGCTGATAGCGGTCGACCTGGCCGAGCAGTTTGCGACGGGCGTCGAGCCGGCTGGCATCGATGATCTGCGGCGGCAGGATGTCGGGCACGCTGAAATTCGGCGCATTCGGATCGGCGTCGATGACGAAAGGAGCAGCGCCCGAGCCAAGATATGCCGGTCCGCCGCTGGGATGCAGCTTCGGCAGGCAGACGTAAGGCGGCACCGAGCCACGCGGCCCGAGTTTGCGCGCGATAATCGAGCCGAGCGCGGGCCGCTGGTTGTTCGGCTTCAAGCTGGGATTGAACCCGGCCAGCGGCGCGTAGCCGGTGAACATGTAATGGTCGGCCGGGCCGTGGTTGCTGTCCGGATGCCGGAACGAACGGATCAGCGAGTACTTGTCCGTCTGCCGCGACATCTTCGGCAGGTGCTCGCAGACGTCGATGCCGGGCACGTTGGTCTGGATCGGCTTGAACTCGCCACGGAACTCGGCAGCTGCATCGGGTTTCATGTCGAAGGTGTCGATCGTGCTCAACCCGCCGTGCAGGAAGAGGAAGATAAGCGCGACGTCCCGCTTCTTCGCTTCCTCCACGGCGAGGAGTTGCGGCAATGACAGGCCCATGCCAAAGATGCCGGCGGTCCCGATACGAAGGAAATCGCGGCGCGATTGGCCGTTACAGAATGTACGTGACACGGTGATCCCCCTCAATCAAAGCGATGGTCATTGCTTTGGCGTGGTGCCGCGGCGAAGCTCTTCGATCTCGCGGCGCAGTCGTTCGTTCTCGGCCGCTGTTTGCACCGCTCGCGTTTCCGCTTGATCGGCGCGGGCCCTCGCCTGTTCCGCCGCGCGCTCAGCCTGTGCGGCCCGCGCTTGCGTTTCAGCTGCTTCCTCTTCCGGTGTCCTCAGGCAAAGCCCGGTCGCCGGGTTGAAGAGCCGCAATTGCTCTCCGCGCCGTTCCAGGTGAAGCCCCAGCACCTCGCTTGGCAGTCGTCCGTCGACCGGCTCGATACGAACATACTCGCCCCCATGAAGCCGGTAGCCCTGCAAGATCGGGTCCAGATAATCGCCGTGCGGATCGAAAAGAAAGTACTCCGGCACGCGCATGACATTCTGGTACAGAAGAAACTTGTGGCCGACATCGTTCCTGCGGGTGGAGGACGAGGTCAGTTCGATCACCAGGTCGGGGGCGCGGCCTTCCTCCCAGATCAGATAATTGTCGCGAATGGTCTTCGGCACGCCCTTGACCACGAACACGTCCGGGGAAACGTGGCGGCGCCGGTTTCCCTGCTCGTAGTACATCAGCAGGTTGCCCCAGACGTAGACCAGTTCCTCTTGCGAGTACCACTGACGCAACGTCTGGATCAGGGCAAACATCAACAGGCCGTGCAGTTCGGTTTCAGCCATCGGCTTGCCGTCCGATGTCGGATAGCTGTTCTTCGGCACTGTCCGGTTGGGAACGATCATCGCAGTCCTCGCCCGCCCCATGCGATTGACTTCGGAACGCTTGAGCCCGTTCATTCTATCGCGAAGCGAGGGCTCGCTCACGGTCCCCCGTCAGCTTTCTGCAACCCACTCAGTGGTTAAAAATGAACTCCACGCTGTTCATCAGGCTCCACGCTAGGTCTTCGACCGCTTCACGCCGCTTATCCTTGTCCTTGCCGAGGTATTCCACCGCGACCGCACGTTCCTTCGCCGACGGCAATCGGCTGAAGAAGGCCAGGTACAGATCCTCGACCAGCGGGCCGTTTTCTGCGTGCTTCCTGGTAAGGCGGGCCACGGTCCCGCCTTCGTGGCTCAGCTTGCTTTGAATCTCCGGCGAGTTCAGCAGGTGCAGCACCTGGGCGACGCCGGGTTCGTGGTTCCGTTCGCACTCGCATGCACTGACGCGCACCGGCCGACCAAACAGCTTCAAGAAGTAGTGCGACACCCGGCTATCCCAGAGCTGGATGGCCCGCGTGCCCGCCGGGGTGCCGGGGAACTTCTCTCCGGAGCCGGTCGTCTGGCACACCATGTCGAGCAGTACCTCGGCATCGATGCGCTTGAAGAGCGCTCGCGAATAGTTCTGCTCGTCGCGTTCATTGGTCGCGTTTGGCTTCGATGACAGCTGATAGACGCGCGATGCCGTGATGGCGCGGATCAGCTTCTTCACGTCGTACTTGTTGTCGATCAGGTGCTTGGCAAGGCCATCGAGTAGTTCGGGATTCGTCGGTGGATTGGTGGCGCGCACGTCGTCCACTGGTTCGACCGGGCCGCGGCCCAGGAAGTGTGCCCAGGTGCGATTGGCCAGGTTGCGGGCGAAGTACGGGTTGTCTGCCGCCGTCATCCAGTCGGCCAGCAACATACGACGGTCGCCCGCCGGCGACGCTTCGGGCATCTTCGTTCCCAGCGCGTGCGCGAAGATCACCTGTCCGCTGCGTGAGTGCTTGACCGGTGCATCGGCGCCCAGGATCAGCAATTCGCCCTTCGCGGACTTCGATAGGCTGACCTGTGTGAAGTGGCCAACCATGCCGTAATAGTCGGTTTGGCTCCAGCGATCGAATGGATGATGATGGCATTCGGCACAGGCGATGCGCACGCCGAGGAATGTCTGCGCCCAGTTGCTGGCCGCCTCGCCGGCCTTCGGAACCGCCTTGTAGAAGTTGGCGGGGCCAACTTCGCCCAGCGGCCCCTCCGCCGTCAGGATTTCGCGAGCGAACTGATCGTACGACTTATTCGCAGCCAGGCTGTCCCGGATCCAGCGGTAGTACGCATAGGCCCCTTTGTGGCCCAGCGCCTGCCGATCGACGCGCAACACGTCGGACCACTTGAGCGCCCAGTAGTCCGCATACTCGGGACGCTCGAGCAGTTCATCAACCAACTTGACGCGGCGGTCCTGGCGTTTGTCGTTAAGGAAACGCCGAGCCTCTTCGGGAGTTGGCAGTGTGCCGATGACGTCGAGGTAGACGCGACGCATGAATTCCGCGTCGTCGGCCGGCTCGGACGGCAGCACGTTCAGCTTCTGGAGTTTGCGGAAGACCAGACTATCAACGAAGTTGTTCTCAGCCTGCGGCGGATACGGGTCAATGCGCTCGGCACGCGGCACCAGGGCGCGGAATATGTCAACCTGGTTCATGTAGCTGGCCATGACGGCCACGTCGCCAGGTGCCTCGCCCGCCGTAACCAGGCCGCCCGCGTCGACCACGGCCAGCGCCTCGTTGTTCGACTGGAACTTGGCGTGCGCGGTGACATCCACCTCGCGGCCATCGCTGTAGCGCGCCACCGCGCGAAGTTGCTGCTGGCTCTTCATCGCCAGCTGCCGTTCGCGAGGCTCCACTCGGAGGCTCACAACCTTTGGATCGCTCTCGGCGCCGAAAGGCAGACCAGCGGCGATCCAGGCGCGAATGGTCTCATACTCGGCCGTGCCGCGCGGGATGCGGACGCCGCCGCCGTGGGCCACACCGCCAGACATCTTCGTCAGCAGCAGGCTGTACTCCGGCGCTGCGGGAAAGACGCGTCGCCCCCGGCTTTCCCTGGTGAGCGCACTGTAGTCCGCCGATGGATCGAAGCCGAAGACCGAGAGCTTGAAGCCGTTCTGCCCCTCCGCCTTGCCGTGGCAGCCCGATGCGTTGCACCCAAACCGGCTCAGCAGCGGCACAACGTCGTTCTCGAAGTTGAAGCTCCGCGGCTGTGCGGAACCTTCGACCTTGACGGCAATGGTCAGCGTCTTGCCACCCGCCTCGACGGTCACTTGCGCTTCGCCGTCGGCGATGCCGTGGATGACGCCCGCCGCGGTGATCTTCGCGATTTTCGATTCCGACGAGCGGAATTTCGCATCGCGTGTCAGGTCCAGCAGCCGGCCGTCGGCAGTCTTGCCGTGAATCAGCAAGGAGTATGTGGCATTGGGACCGTTCAGACGAACGGCGACGGGATCGGCCACGACTTCCGCGACCTGGGCGCGTGCCGAAGTCTGGACCAGAGTGGCGCCGAGCAAAGCCAGGAGGAGGGTTCGTCGGTTCATGGCAGGTCGCACTTTCGGTCAAAACGAGGCGGGCAACCGGCAGGGGGCAAGCGAGGACGGCCATTTGGAGGAAGGAAAAATCGGGCCGCCCAACTGTATACACTTCCTTGCTACCAGATTCCTGTCGCCGCCGCAAAGCAATTCTCTGTCACAACGCAAATCCGTGGGGGAAGTAGAGGTGTGGAACGAGGCGTGCAAGACGATTCAGTGCGAGTAACCTGTCCGGACAACAGGACGTCATCGGTAGGCGGGAACCGCTGGCCCCGCAGCGGCCCGACCATGAGGGTCGGCTCTATCGAAGTTGTCCGGGCAGGTTTTTCATACCAAGCACGCGGTCGCGTGAAAGCGACCCGCGCAACAGAAAGGGACTTACGGCTCGGTGCCATAAGTCCCTAACCTGCAAGGTGCCGAAGAGAGGACTCGAACCTCCACATCCTTAACGGATACCAGGTCCTGAACCTGGCGCGTCTGCCAATTCCGCCACTTCGGCTCGGCTGTTCGTTGGAGCAGACTTTATCTTAGAGAAGCGTTCGCGTGCTCGTCAAGTCTCATCCGGGACATTGGGACATTGAATCGCGAAGGGGCGTTGCGGTACGGTTACAAGTCGTACCGGCGCGTCGGACCGCCCGTGCATCGTTTACCACTCCGCGAAGCGATATTCGTCGATGATGTGAGCCGCCTCCCACAGATCAGTGGCCACGTGGTGGACTCTGTCGCCAATTTCCGCCTCGGCTTCGGCGCCGTAGCCGGTTCGTACGAGGATCGTCGTCGCTCCCACGTTGCGCCCTAGTTCGATGTCGCAGGGCTTGTCGCCGATGACGAACGCGCGACGAAGATCGAAACCCAATTCCGCGGCGGCCCGCAGCGCGAGCCCAGGTTTTGGCTTGCGACAGTCGCAAGCATCGCCGGCGGCGTGTGGACAATAATAGATTCCGTCCAGCGCGACGCCGCCGCGCGCGAGCAGGGTGCGCAAGCGATCGTGAATGGCGTCCAGTGCCGCTTGGTCGAAGTAACCCCGAGCGATCCCGGACTGGTTGGTGACAACGACGAGTCCGACGCTCCACTCAACCAATTTCTGGAGACCCGCCAGCGTGTGCGGCAGCAATTCCAGGCCGTCCGGATCGGCGAGGTAGTGGCGATCCACGTTGATGGTGCCGTCCCGATCCAGGAGCACGTAGCATCGCTTCATGGTTTCTTCCGCGATCAAGGAAACTGCATCCCCGCACCGTCCCAGGGGACGTCCGGCAGCGGCGTCTCCTTGAGCTGCTCCAGGGCTCGGGTGCCGCGGCGAGCAAACAAGCCACACATGGGGTCTTCGTAGACGAGGACCCAGTCGGGCTGGTACTTCATCAGGTTGAAGACCGCGAACGACCGGCTCACCAGCGCCAGGTCGGCATCCTTGGGCCGCAGCTGCGCATCCCAGTCCCCAACGCCCGAAAGGAAGCGCATTCCCTCTCGGTACGCATCGTCCGAGTAGGCGGTCTCGCGTCGGCCATCGAGCGACACCTTCACGTCCGGTCCGAGCCACCAGATGACATATTCACCCCAGTCGAAATGGACGATGAGGTTGCCGCGAACGCCGCTGGCCTTCAGCATCGCTACCGCACGAACGGGGTAGAGCGCTCCGCCGGGATGAATGTCGATGCCCCGCCAGTGCGGCACGGACAGGGCCACGAACAGGACGGCGCCCACAAACGGCACCGCGGCCATCCAGCGAGGCGGCGGCGATTCGATGACATCGCGCGCTCGCAGCCGCCGTTCGGCCGCAACCAGCCAGTCCGCTCCCAGGACCACTGCTCCGAGCGTGAAGAGGGGCAGATGACGCTGGGCCGTCAACGGGCCGAGCGCGAGGCCGAAGAAGAGCAACACGGCGACCGGATCGGGCCTGCTCACCGAGCTAATCAGGCACGCGGAGACCAGCACCAGCAGGAGAAGATAGACGATCCCCTCCACGCTCGCCACGGCCAGGGGGGACCAGTCGCTGATCTCCGGTCGTGGAACCGAGACAGTGCGCCAGAGGAAGAGCAGGCGGTCGAGTCCCTCGGGATTCAAGAGCGTGCTCAGGCCGCTGGCAACGACCGCCAGGCCCATTGTCGCCAGCCGGCGAACGTCCAGTGGCTGCCCGTGCCATGCCTGGATCAGCGCCCAGGCCGTCCGGCCGACAAACCAGGCGATTAGCACGGCAATGCCGGCCAGGAAGCCGCCGTGCAGGTTCACCCAGAACGCGAAAACCACGGGCAACCACCAGAGCCATCGCGGATGGCCGTGGTCTGCCTGGTGGATGGCCAGCAACACCAGCAAGAATCCGAGGTAGGTGAATAACTGTGCCCGATACGGCAGCAGCCACACGCTGAGTGAGACAAACGCCAGCAACACGACGCCGGCCCCGGCCGGGACGCTCAGGCCCTTTCGGCACAGATGTCGATAGAGGAGGCCGACCAGGAGGACGCTGAGGGCGGCTTTGAAGAGAATCACGCCCGGGGCGCCGAAGGCGTTATAGAGGACGGCGCCGATCACGCCGGTCAGCCACTCGGTGTTCAGCCACGGCTGCCCCTGCGATCGAAAGGAGTAGGGCTCTTCCAGAACGGGGGTACCGGCACGAAGGATGTCGTTGCCGAAGCGGAGCTGTCCATAAAGGTCGGGGTCCGCCGCAGTCTTGGACGCGTTGAACAGCACAAAACTCAAGACAAGGCAGACAACGCCGGACTGCCACGCCGCGGGCCACTTTTCCCCGCTCATGTTCACAACGCTCCCGGAATGGTCCGTCTGTATGCCGCACGGGCAGAATACCGGCGATGCGTGGGCCCTGCAAGGATCGCTATACTGCACGCGGGCCAATTTGATACCTGGCAAGGTGGGCCAGACACTCTTGTCTGGCCGGCCAGACAAGAGTGTCTGGCCCACCGAACCATTCTCTACCCTGCAAGGATCGCTAGCGGGCGGACGGCGTGAGAGCTTGCGTCTCGGCGGAGCTTCTCACGGGTTCGGGCGCTGCGGCACCGCCTTCGGGTTCCAGGCCGGTCTCCGTGATGACGGCGGCTTCCTGATAGGACTCGTAGTCCGAGTTGACAGCCCACAGGTCGTGCGTCTTGCGCTCCAGGATGTTTTCCGCCGCCAGGAGCCCCATCAGGATGCTGTGGTCCTGGTTGTTGTACTTGAACGCGCCGTAGCGGCCGATCGGCGTCAATCGCTCGAACCCGCGGAGATAGTCGACGACAGGTTCGAGATGCTTGCGATATCCGCGTGCATAGATGGGATAACAGCGGCGGATGCGGAAGACCTTGCCATCGATCACCGGCGCTCCGTTCAGCAAGCCGGTGCTTTCCATCTCCTTGGTGGCACGCGCGATCAGTGCAGGGTCGGGTTCTGTCCAGATGGCGTCCTCGTCGAAACACCAGTATTCCAGAGCCAGGATGGTGGTCTTCGCGTCGCCGTAGAGCTCCGGCACCCAGTTGCGGAAATTGGTGACCCGGCCGGTGCCCAGCTCCGGCGAATGGATGTACTGCCACTGGTCGGGAAACAGGTCGCGTCCGTCCACATGGAGGTAGACAAGGATCGTGTTGCGGAACCGCAGCTGGTCCACCGCGTGTTGCACGGCGGTCGGCAGTTCGCCCAGGCCACGCACCAGGAGCGTCAGCGGCATGGTGGAGATGACGCGATCGAATTCCTCCGTCCGGCCATCGGCAAGCTCCAGTCCGCGAACACGGTGCTCGTCGTGAAGGACGCGTTTGACGGCGGTCCGTACATGGACCTTGCCGCCGTGCTGATTGACGTAGTCCGCCATCCGTTCGTAAACGATCCCGGTTCCCTGAATTGGGAACGCAAAGCGATCGACGAGCGTCTTGTGCTGCCCCTTGCTGATGCCCAGGGCGCTCTTGACCGCTTCCCCGAGCGAAAACTTCTTGATGCGTTGGGCCGCGAAATCCGCGTCGAGGTCCTGACAGCTGATGCCCCACAGCTTTTCGCTGTACGACTTGAAGAACATCTCGAAGAGCTTGCGTCCGAACCGCCGAACGACCCAGCCCTCGAACGTCTCGTTCTCCCGCGGGGGGTAGTACGGGACGATCTTCTCCTTCAAATAGCTGCCCAGACAAGCGACGGCATTGAGGACGCCCATGTTGCGCAGGGCGTTGCCGGGCTTGAGCGGGTAATGGTAAAAACGGTGGCGAAAGTAGATGCGCGTGATGCGATCGACCATGCGGTAATCGCGGCCGACCACTTCCAGCCAGAGCCGATTGACCCGCGCATCCTTGCTGAAAAACCGATGCGGCCCCAGATCGACGCGCTGGCCCCAGAGGTCGATCGACCGAGCGAGGCCGCCCACGCCATCGCCCGCCTCGAATACGTCGACGTTCGCGCCGCCCTTGCAGAGCTGGTACGCCGCCGTCAGTCCCGCCGCTCCTGCTCCGATAACCGCTACACGCATGAGACGTCTCTCGACCGATACATCCACTACTGGAGAGTCTTGCACACAAAACCGGGGTGAGCCATATTTTCTTTGCTCCGTCCTTCGTCATTCCAGCCAGAAGGCTTCGTCATTCATTCGACCTATGTCAGCGGATACTCTTCGGCGCTTTCTGCCCCTTGGGGATGATCGTGGTATATTTGCGCTCCTTCATGCGCTCCTGGAAGTCCGCCTTGGCGTCCTTGAGCGCTTGCGGATCCTGGAGCAGATCGACCGCACTGAAGGCCAACACCTTGGCGGCGGCCATCATGCCTTTGTGACCGATCGGCGAGCCGACCGCAGCCACGTTCTGCCAGCTGTGGCCCGGGCTGCCCGCCGCGAAACATGCCATTGACATGCCGCTGGTCGGCACGTGCCAGCTGACGTCGCCCACGTCCGTCGAGCCCCCGTCGGTCGTCGGCTTCTCCGGCAGTCCCTCGATCGTGTCGTGCAGCGCCTTGGCCTCTTTCAGTCCGAAATTCGCCTTCAGGTCGGTCTGTAACTGTTTCGCCAGATCGATGTCGGCCTGGTCGAACTTCGGCGGCCCGACCTTTTGCATGTTCTTCAAGATGAGCTTCGAAAGCGGCAGGTTCGGGATGATCTCGTGACAATCCGTGTCGATCTGGACCTGCACTTTCGTCCGGCTCATCTTGGCCGCACCCTCGGCGATATCGTTCAGCCAGTCAAAATGCGACGCCGCATCGTCGTGCGAGTTGGCGCGGACGTAGTACCAGACCTGGGCCGTCGCCGGCACGACGTTGGGCTGCTCGCCGCCCTTGGTGATGACGTAGTGGACCCGGCTCGTTTCCTTGATGTGCTCGCGCATGTAGTTGGCGCCGACGTTCATCAACTCGACACCGTCCAGGGCACTGCGGCCCTTTTCCGGAGACGAAGACGCATGCGACGCGACGCCGTTGAAGGTGAACTTGGCCGACACCATCGCCTTGGAGCCGCTATACCAGACCTGGTTCTTGGTGCCGGGGTGCCAGTGCAGACACGCATCGAGATCGTCGAACTGTCCATCGAGTGTCATGTACACCTTGCCGATGAGCGTCTCCTCGGCGGGTGTGCCATAGACGCGGATGGTGCCCTTGAGCTTGTGCTTGTCGTACACCTCCTTGATCGCAAGAGCGGCGCCCACCGACGCGGTCCCGAGCGCGGAATGTCCGCAGCCGTGCCCGGTGCTTCGCCCATCGGCGGGCTTGCGCGTGCCAATCACCTGTTGCGACAGCTCCGGCAGCGCATCGTACTCCGCCAGGATGCCGATGACCGGTTTGCCGCTGCCGTACTCCGCGACAAACGCCGTCGGCATGCCGCTGACGCCTTCCTTCACCTTGAACCCGGCCTTCTTGAGGATGCCCGTCAACCGCGCCGCCGAACGCGTCTCCTGAAGCCCCAGCTCCGCAAACGTCCAGATGTCCTGGTTGCAGGCGACAAGGTCCTCGCGAATCGAGTCCAGGTGCTTGGCCATTTCCTTCTGGATGGGCGTCGGCTCCGGTGCGTCGGCCGCGAAGCCAAGGGAAGTCGCAACGAGTGCAGTCAAAAGGGGCAGGATGAAGCGCATGGCGACAGACCTCCGGATGCGGTGGCGTGGGTGCAGGTTGCCAGGGAAGTAGATTAGCAGGGGGGATAGCAGGGTGCCAGGGATCAAAAGGGGATTGGGCAACCTGTCCCTGCGGAGTCTACCTCACTTGCGGGCACCGATTGACACCGTCTGGTGACGGGCTGGGTGACTACTGCTGTAAACACCTGGACTTGACGTAAGTTCTTTCAGCAGCTGCAATATAGGTTTCACCAGCTGCTGAGGGA
>JAIEMG010000262.1 GCA_019752375.1 Gemmataceae bacterium
GCCCGGAACGGCACGCGATCGAACTGTCCGCCTGGCGACAAAAGCGAAATAAGATCGCCCGCGAGTGTCACGCCGCAGCCCGGCAAAAACATTTGCGGAAAACCGGATAGTTCGTTGCGCTGTACTATTAGGCAGCCGGCTAAGGGCGCACGTCGAGGCCGCGTGTCGATGCCAGAAGCAGCCGTGAACGAAGATTATTTTTTTGCGCCCCCTAAACACAAGGTCGGGAGTTCCCGGCAGCTTCTTGGAGTGAAGCCGATAACGGTACCCAAGGGAGTGAACGAGCCGGCGGATGACAAGCTCCGGCTTTGAGTCTCTTGGACCGATTCGGCTCATGCGCTCGGATCGTTGCGCCGGTGTCAGCGTGTCCGTCATTTCTGATCCATCCGCTCGCGCTTTTTCTGTCGTGGTTTGTTCCAATACGGCGACTTACATTTCGGGCAAACACGAGGCTCCGCGCCCTCGCGTGGAATCCACTCGTGCCCACAGCGCTCGCAACGGTTCCCCCGAACTTCGATCGTCACGTTAGTGGCCATGCCCGAATCCTACTCGGCCGAGACTTACTTTTCAAATCTATTACTTCAAAAGTCAGGCCGACGCCACGGTTTCGCGCGGAGCAACCAACGTCTGCGCCTCGCCGTTGCTCGGCGGTAACTGCGCCGCCAGCGTCATGCCGACAGTCACCAGCGCCACCGTGGCGAAATTTGCGAACAAGCTGAACATGTGCCATTTGCCGAACTCGGCGCGTGCCTGGTTGGCGGCGTCGAGTTGCACCGGCGTAGGTGCGGCACTGGTCAGCACCACATCGCTTGTCGTCGCCCGGGTGTCGCGCAGCCGGTTGACGACGATGTCGAGCCACCAGCCGATTCCCACCGAGACAAGTCCCAGCACCAGAACGACGGCGCGCACCTTGTGAATGGTCCCTGCCGACGATGAACACCACGCCAGGGCCGTCGCGACGGCCAGGATGGCGCAGACCGTCTGGATGCCATAGTACCAGGAGAACATCGGACCGACGGCGGCCCCGGCAATCCGGCTGCCCTGTTCCTTACGGAGCGGATCGGGAAACCGCTCACTAGGGCGTTCTTTCGCAAGCTCCGTTGGCAACGGCAGCCAGAATGGCCGTTCCGACGCCGGCTTTTCGCTCAGATGCTCGAACGTGCCAAACAGCGATAGACCGACGACGAACGTGAAGAAGATGACCGAACCGAACCACAATCCCAGCGCCAGCACGTGGATCATCTTGACGAAAAGCAGCATGGTAGGGGTCTCTCGCAGGCGATTTTCAGTGCCGTGAAGCAACCGGCCGATGTTAGCGTGATGGCGGGCGAAGACGAGCGCCGCTGCCACGAAGCAGAACACCGTAAGTATTACAGTCGCGTCGCCGAACGGTCGGCTCGACAAAATCAGGTGAAACAGGCACAACGCCGCCGCAGCCGCCATCGATGCGGCCGATACGATGCGCGTGGCACAGACCACGGCAATCCACGTCAACAACCCACCGAGCGCCGGCAACGGCAGCAAGACCGCGACGACGCCCGCACTGGTTGCGACGCCCTTGCCGCCCCGAAAGCGCAGATAGATCGGAAACAGATGGCCCAGGAACGCGGCCAGGCCCGCCGCGACCGGCAGCGCTTCTGCATCGATACCGGCACCCGCGCTGCCGGACCACCAGCGTGCAAAGGCAACGGGGCCCGCGCCCTTCGCGAAGTCGAGCAAGAACACGAATAGGCCGAAGCGTCGCCCGAGCACTCGGCCGACATTGGTGGCCCCAATGTTGCCGCTGCCCTCCTTGAGAATGTCGACACCGCGCCAGCGCGCGATCAGGTAGCCGAACGGTATAGCGCCGATCAGGTACGAACCCAGGACAACGAGCGCTGTGGAGAGCATGCACGGCTCGGGATGGGGAACGGCTCAGGATGGCACTGACATGATAGCGGCGCGTGGGGAGGGCGAGTAGGTTTGAGGCAATCGGCCGATCAGGTGGTCGGGCTCCCGTTCGCAACGAGCAGATAGTAGATCTCGGTGGAAATCTTGGCTGGGTCGAGATTCCATTCGTCCTGCCAGTGACCGTAAATCTCCCAGTTCGGACCGGCCAAAGGCTGCCCATGGTTCTTGCACCACACGCGAATCGCCTCGTGTGCCTGGTTCAACAGGCCGTAGGGCCCGAAATGGGTTGTCGTGGCGACGAGGCCGCCCGGGGTGGCCGAACCGACCACTTCGCCGGACCCGGCAAACGGAGCTTCGAGTTCGACGCCCACTTCCAGATTGATCTGATCGTCCAGGTAGACCGCGACGTGCCGACCGGCCCCTGGGATCGGGTGCCCGCGAACGACACCCCATACGGTGCCACAGGCATCCGGAACGACTTTGGAGAGTTCGTGTGGTGCCGCACGCCGCCGCACCACCGCAAGCGGACGACTGCCGAGTTGTTGGAGGCGGACTTCGTACTTCATGAATATCCTCCTTGACTCACGAAGAGTCCTTCTTCCTCCGTCGCTGCCGGGCCGCGATCTTCCTGAGCACTCCGATGCCCTTGGCCTCGAGATGTTCGAAGTCAGGCCGGTCCTTGATGGGCGCGCTCAGCGATCCCGATTGGTCGCCAAGCGCGTCGCCGAGGTTGCCGACGAACTTCGCGATGACCGCGTCCCATTCGCGCAAGGAGCGCAACAGCCGATCGACGTCCCGATGCTTCGCGTACCGGGTATCGTCGCGGATCCGGACCTTTACTCCGGCCGCCTGGATCTGGTCGAGGAGTTCGATCAGCGAAAGATGCGCCTTGAGGAAGTTCGCCTCGCCGCCGAGCTTGGGATTGCCGGCATACTGGGTCTTGCAGAACGAATGCCAGGAATAGTATCCGCGTCGCCGAGTCGGAAACTCGACCGGGTCGCCCTGGCCGAGTTGGCGACCGCTTTCCGAGCCATCCTTGTGTCGCTCGATGACGTCCTCCCGGTGCAGGACGACCGGCGGATGACTCGCCAGGCCGATCGGAGCGCTCTCCGCACCCTCGACATTCACGTAGAAAAACAGCGCGTGGAGCGCCGGCACGTCTACCATCTCGCGCTCACCGTCCGCACGCGTGCGCGACAGGTACAACCCGCCCTGGCGAAACGGATGGTCGTACGGAACAAAGGGTGATTTGCCCTGCGGAGGATCCTGCTCGTAGATTTCGGAGACGTCGTCGAACGGCAACTTGACCGCCATGGCACGAAACTTCGCAATCAAGCGACGTGCGATTGGCAAGTCGATCTTGGTTTTCCAATCGTAATAGACGGTCAGTCCCATGATTCGCCCAGGAGCCTACGGTCAAGGGTATGTCAGTTGGTCTCAGCGATTTCCCGCAGGCTTACCAGTCTTAGCCTTCCGAAGGGATTGTAAATGGGACTTCCTTTTCGTTCGCTGGCGCTGGCTTCCGCGAAGGCCTGAAAGCGCGGGCCGTCCAGGTCGGCGATCACATGGCCGTCGTCGATAGGCTTTTCGGACGCGGCCAGGTAGCGGATGACCTCGACGATGTCAAAGCCGCCCTTCTCGACGTCGGCGCGCTTCATCAGGACCTCGCGCAGGCCCAGCGCGTGCATGCCCATCGTCCACACGTCCGTCTGGCCGCGGACGATGGAGACAAAGGCGAAACTCAAAGCATCCGGCCCGGCGTCCTCGGTCATCGCAATCCAGTTTTCCCCACCGTGCGCCAGGGCGCAGTTGTCGATGAACACACCAGCGCCCCCGGCTCGAACCAGGACCGCGCCGGCCCGCATCATCGTCCGCGCTGCCTCCAGCGAGCCGCCGGGGCCGCTCAAGAAGACGTTCACGGTATAGGCATCGACCGTCGCCAGTTCGTCCGCCGTCGCTGGCTCCCGGCAGGAAGATCGAAAGATCTGGGCAAACTGATCGTCGGCACCCATCGCGCCGAAGCCGATCGCCGTTCCGTCCGGCAAGGTCAGCGTCTCGGGCGTCAAGCGACAACCGGCCGGCAGACGCTGAATCAGCTCGCCGGGATGCAACCACTTGCCCGGAATCCGAAATGCGATGGTGACGGGAGCGGGCGGTTCATTCATCTGAACATCTCCGATGTGCCACAAAGGCGCTCACGCGCAACGGCGGCGAGTAATGCCGCGTTCCGTCAGGCCGGTGCCTCTGCACCGCGAGACACTTCCTCCGACAATACCGTGAAACAATCCACGTTTGCAAGCTTGTGCAGCCGACCCGCACAAGCGAACCGCTTGTGCTACGAATTGTGCGTGCCCTGCCATCTTCCTTCGGCTACCCGTTCGGGGTATCGAGCAATTGCTGCAAACGCTCGCCGAGGGGCAGCGGAAAGCGGGTGGGCCAGGTCGCGTCAATGAGGCCGACACCGATGAGGTCGCGCAGGTGAGTCCGGTCCTTGTCGCGCCAGGCAATCAGTTTCATCTTGACCAGGGACGGGAGCGTCGCCACCTGAAATTCAACCGCCCGCTCCGACTCGTCGATGTCCGGCAAAGCGTGCTCGATGTCCGGCTGCACTTTCTCGCCGGCGAAGAGGATATGGACGCCGCCGCTCGGCCGACCCTGGGAACCGTCGAGGAACATGTCCACGTCGAGGAGCTGATGATAGACGAACCCAACGGCCTCGAGCGTGGCTCGGACCGCAGGTAGATCGATGCGCCGGATCAGAAGATCGATATCGCGGGTCGTGCGGACCGCCTCCTCATCGACGCGGCCGACCCACTCAGCGACCGCGTTGCCCCCGACAACAGCGTACGGCACGCGAGCGTCGTCGAGCGCTCTTGTCGCCCTCCGCAGACGCTCCTTGACTTTTTCCGCCGCCATGAGCGCCCTTTCCCACCCAATGAGTCCTGTCAACGCGTCTGCCATGTTTGACTCGTCCTTGCCTTCACCCGCGTGCGAAAGTGACTTCGCATCACTGACTCCCCAGGCCACATCCGCCAAGCCCAGCAGCCGTTGTCACACCGGTTCCGAGTATGCCTCCCGATACGGCGCTGGCCCAGACGCAGCACTGCTCACTTGGCCCTCGCTCGCGCTTCGATTTCGTCGATGAAGTCCTCCAGCGGCAGACGGCCCGGCACCTCGATTTCGCGGACCTGCGCCAGGAATTCTTCTTCGTTGAAGGTTTGCCGGGCCCATTCCAGGATCTCTAGCGGGATACTTTCACGCGGGAAAGGCCCAGACGGATTGGACGATTCGGGTTTCATCGGTCGCCCCTTCGGGGATAATCCCAATGCCGATCATACCGCGCCAAAAGGTTCGAGGGGATAGGAACGAATCTGCTTACTGGAGTACCGTCTAGCTCGATTATTTACGCCGTCATGTTTTCCATCACAGTCGCGATGTTTTCTCAGCCTTTCTTCGCCGCAAGACACACAAAAACCAAGCTCCAAACGCGGAGAAGAAAGGCGGAGTCGGGAGCCCGCTATTGCAACGAGGCGGGAAATGGCGGGGTGCGAACGGGCGGTCTCCATTGTCTCCGCCAGAAGTCGCCCACATTTCCCCTAATTCTGGCCTTGATCGATCGTACCGCGCGTTTCTAGGCTCAAGAATGGCGACGCCCTAGCAAAAACCAAATCGTCGATCGGGCACGCGTGTCAAAATGGCAGGTTCTACCGTCACATAACGGCGTCTAACGGTGAACGGGTCTGCGAAGATGACGGCGGCGACCGTCACCAAACGGTGTTTTGCCGGGCACGGAGCTGTCAGTATGGCAGACAACGCTGCTTAGGAGCCGCGTAACAATAAGTTGAACAATTGCACGTAGGACGGATTTCCAATCCGTCCAGAGAAAACCGGACGGATTGGAAATCCGTCCTACAGGAATTGCACAAGTGATTCTTGCGCGGATCCTTAGTTCTACAACGCTACCTTGAAAGCAGGATTCGTCATGAACGTCTGTAGCCGCAGGCTTCAGCCTGCGGAAGTGCGTCGCGGGGCCGGCAGACGTTGGTCGCGTCCGGACCGGACCATCGGATCCGGGTCTGGGACGTGCCGAACGGCAAGGAGCGCGGCGTGGCGGGTGGGCATGGCGGCGCCGTCATTGGTCTGGCTTTCTCGCCGGACGGCGCCATTCTGGCCACCGGCAGCGCCGACCAGACCGCGCGCCTCTGGGACAGCCGCACCGGCAAGGAGATCGGTCCACTGGCGGGCGCGGTGCCACAGAGCTATTCGCTGGTGTTCTCCCCCGACGGCAAGACCGTGGCCGGGCCTTCGTTCGACAACGGGCTTCGCGTGTGGGACACGACGACCTGTGCCGAGATCGTCCAGTTCAAGATGGGCCCGTGGGCGCTCGCCGCATTCTCATCGGATGGCGGCACGCTGGTCGTCGCGGACGTGAACCACGTCATTCTTTGGGACGTTGCCCGTCAGAAGGAAGTTCGGCGCTTCAACAAGCCGGCGAAGCGCGGGGTCCATGCGCTGTCGCGCGACGGCGCCTTGCTGGCCTTCCTGGGCGACGACCAGGCGGTCCACCTGTGGGACACGGCCACGGGCAAGGAACTGCGCCGGCTGGCAACCGACGGAACGGTCAGCCACATCGTGTTCTCAGCGGACGCAAAGCTCGTGGCTGTTGCCATGTCCATGGGCGGTACGACGAGCGTGTGTAGCGTGGCGACGGGCCGCGAACTGCGTTCCATCCGTCGCAAACCAGGGCTGACGGCGGCCCTGGCGTTCTCCCCGGACGGCAAATCGATTGCGCACGGTGACAGCGAGGGCTTCATCCAGGTCCACGAGGTCGCCAGCGGTCAAGAGCGCATGCGCTGGCAGGCGCATCCTGCCTGGTTGAAGGGTCTGGCCTACGCGCCGGACTGGATATTCCCTCCTTCGCTCCCGACGGCGGTGAGGAGCCGGAAATCGTCGGGGTTTACGCGGTGGACGACAGCGGCACACCGCGGCGCCTCGGCTTCGCCCAAGGCAACGAATGGTCCGATCACGTTACCGAGAACATCAACTATCTGTTGCTCGCTCCTTCCAAGCTGCGCGTCTGTGCCATTGGTCCGGAAGTGGTCACGGACTTCGTCTTTGCGGACTGCCGCGGTCGCTGCCGGGTTTTGCGCGGCGGCCAGCCGATCTACGACTCCGGGGAGTTGCGCAGCGGAGAGAGCAACATGTGCCACTCCCTGGCCAACCTCGAAGATCATCACTTCAAGTTTCCACAGCACCGCTTTCCGGGGGACATCCACGTCCACTTCTTCGGTACAAGCAAGCTGAGTTACCAGCACCGCGACTGGCAATTCCAAGACGGCGACGAGGTGGAAGTCTCCTTTGCAGGGCTCGGCGCGCCATTGCGAAACCCTGTCCAGCGCCATGCACCATCGACAGTCCCAGTCTCTGTCGCGCATGGGTGAGTCGCGGTCTCGCAGACATCATGGGCGGCGCCTGCCCGATCCAGCGGCCGTTGACTTGTCTTCTTCGGTGAGGAATAATCCCAGTCGGCGCCGCCCGGATCGATGCGCACCTGACATGATCCGTGGGAGAGGCATATCATGGACGCGGCGACGATGGGCTTGGAAGCGGCGCGGAACCTGAGCCGGGTGTGCGGCGAGGCCACTCGCCGAGGCGTCAAGCCCGCCCGGGAATTACGCCCAGGGATAGTTTTACAAACCAATGAGCAAGATCCTTCAATCGTTGCCGGTCGGCGAAATGGTCGGCATTGCCTTTTCGGGCGGTTTGGACACCAGCGCTGCTGTCCACTGGATGCGCCAGAAGGGCGTCAAGCCTTATTGTTACACCGCGAATTTGGGTCAGCCGGATGAGCCGGATTACAACGAGATTCCGCGCCGCGCGCTCGAATACGGCGCTGAAAAGGCCCGACTCGTCGATTGTCGGCAGCAACTGGTCCGCGAGGGCTTCGCCGCGCTGCAGTGCGGCGCCTTCCATATCTCGACCGCTGGATTGCCTTACTTCAACACCACGCCCATCGGTCGTGCTGTCACCGGCACGATGCTCGTGGGCGCCATGAAGGAGGACAAGGTCCACATTTGGGGGGACGGCAGCACCCACAAGGGAAACGATATCGAGCGCTTCTACCGCTACGGGCTCATGGTGAACCCGAACCTCCAAATCTACAAGCCGTGGCTCGATCAGCAGTTCATCGATGAACTGGGCGGCCGCAAGGAGATGTCCGAGCTGCTCGACAAGGCTGGCCTCAAGTACCGCATGAGCAAGGAAAAGGCCTACTCGACGGACTCCAACATCTGGGGCGCGACCCATGAAGCCAAGGACCTGGAATTCCTCAACCAAGGCATCAAGATCGTTGCGCCGCTCATGGGAGTCGCCTTCTGGCGCGACGACGTGGTCGTCAAGGCCGAGACGGTAACAGTCACCTTCGAGGAAGGCACGCCGGTGCGGCTCAACGGCAAGAGCTTCACGGACCCCGTCGAGTTGGTACTCCAAGCCAACGCGATCGGCGGGCGCCACGGGCTGGGCATGTCGGACCAGATCGAGAACCGGATTATCGAAGCCAAGAGCCGAGGTATCTACGAGGCGCCAGGGATGGCCCTGTTTTTCATCGCCTACGAACGGTTGCTTTCGGGCATCCACAACGAAGGAACCATCGAACAGTACCGCGACATGGGCCGGCGGCTTGGACGCTTGCTTTATGAAGGCCGCTGGTTCGATCCGCAATCCCTGATGCTCCGCGAAACGCTGCAGCGCTGGGTGGCCAAAGCGATCACGGGTGAGGTAACGCTGGAGTTGCGCCGCGGCAACGACTACTCGATTCTCGACACCAAGAGCCCAAACCTTACGTACAAGCCGGAGCGGCTGACGATGGAGAGCGGCGAGGGCGAATTCACGCCGCTGGACCGCATTGGCCAGCTAACCATGCGCAACCTCGACATCGCGGACAGCCACGACAAGCTCTTCGTCTACGTCAAGAGCGGCCTGCTGGCGCCAACGGCGTTTGAGGGCATGCGTCTTCTGGATGATGCGGCCAAGGATGAGAAGGGCTGAGGCCGGCGGGTACGGCTTCCGCCACTCCCGCAGGCGGTAACGGGCGCGGTACAATCATCGCTGCTCGTGAAAGTCGCACCCGCTTGAATGCGGTCTCGCCATGCTCCGCATTGGGCACAACTTTCACTGCTTCGCGCGAATCTTCTCCAATGCTTTGGTTGCAGCCTGACGCACTTCGCCGCTGGCATCCTTGGTGCTCGCTTCGGTCAGTGCGGGAATCGCCTCCTTGGCG
Organism: Gemmataceae bacterium; assembly: GCA_019752375.1. GTDB lineage: Bacteria > Planctomycetota > Planctomycetia > Gemmatales > Gemmataceae > JAIEMG01. The sequence continues at coordinate 9,170 of JAIEMG010000262.1, forward strand.
GCGGAACCGATCTGCCCCAAAATGTATGCGGCACCGCGGCGGACGTCGGCGTTGGGGTCTTTCAGGCTGATCAGCAGCACTGGCATGGCCTTCGGCAACTTCGCTGGGTTTAGCTCCACGAGTACCTGTGCCACGCTGATCCGCACCTCGGCGTCCTTTTCTGCCTGCAGGGCGGCCTCCAGGGCGGGAACGGCGTCGCCGGCCTTGTCGCCCAGGCGGCCCAGGATCGCGGCCGCGGCAATGCGGATATTCTTCTCCTTGTCCTGCAAGCCGCCGGCGATGAGCGCGGCCAGCGGGGCCTCCGACTTCGAGGCCACGCCTTCCAGCGCGAACAGCACGGCCAGGCGCACGTCCTTGTCTGTGTCCTTGAGGAACGCATCCTTGACGAAGGCATGGGCCGTCTTGAGCGTCGGATCGATCTTGACCAGCGCGGCAACGGCGAAGCTGCGGATTTCTTTATCCTTGTCCGACTGAACGGCCACACCCAGCGCGTTCATTGCCGAGGCAGCGTCCGGGCCGATCTTTGCCAGCGCGATGCACGCTTGCCGGCGCACGAGTTGGTCCTTGCTCTGCAGTGCTTCGGCCAGTTCAGGAACCGCCGTCTTGCCGATATTGCCAAGGAGGTTGGCGGCGATCTGCCGCATCTCGGGATCCTTGTCCTGAAACGCCTCGATCAATGGCTTGACCGCGTCCGCGGACTTCGGCCCCAGCTTTTGCAACTCGCGCAGGGCAGCCTGACGATCGGAGATGTCCTTGACCTTGAGCTGGGCGAGCAGTTTGCGAACTTCCTCGGCATCCTGGGCGCGGACCGTGGCACAGGCGAAAAAGAGAAGCGACAGAGCGAGGATGAGGCGGGTGTTCATGGCGGGACTCCTCGGAACGGCGGGAAGATCGATCCGCGCAGTCTACCAGACGGGATCGGCCGGAGACAGCAATCGTCAACGGTGCTGGCCGGAGGTGCTCAGGGCCAGTGCCACTCCGGCGAGGATCAGCGCCATGCCAGCGATCGAGTTGAAGCCCAGCGGCTCATCGAGGAAGAACCAGCCGGCCAGGACGGCCATGATCGGCGTCACGTAATCATAGGTCGTTACCAGCGCGGCCGACACGTGGCCCAGGAGCCAGTTGATCGCCACGAATGCGACCAGGGAGTGGAAGATCAACAAGTACACGAAGGCCAGTAAGGCCTGCGACGTCAATTCCTGCTTGTTGAACTGCTCGACCTCCCCCAGCAGCACGCCAGTAACCAGCATCGCAAAACCGCCGAGGAGCATCTGATGCGCCGTGGCCACAATGGAGGGACCGCCGTGGCGATGGTAGCGGATAATTAACGTGCCAAGCGCCCAGGCCAGGGCCGAGAGGAAGACGAGCAGCACGCCCGTATCCTTCAGGAAGTTCTCCGGGGTGAGCCGATGTGACAGCAACAGCACGACCCCGCCGACGGCGATCGCCAGCCCGAGATAGGTGCGCATGCCGAACCGCTCGCCGCGCGGCCGGAGCCATTCGAGCACGATCACCCAGAGCGGCGTGGTGGCGCGCAACACCGCGGCCACGCCCGAATCGACGCCCTCCGGTCCTGGACGCTCGGCCAGGGCCAGCATGCCGGTGCCGCCGACGAAGATGACACAGCCGCCAATCGCCGCCCAGAGCAGAGTGGCCCGGTTCATTCGGAACGACTGTCGGCTAACGATCAGGTAGCCGAACAGCACCAGTCCGGCCAGCGTGATGTGCGCGCCGGCGAACAGCAGCGGCGGCAGCGTCTTGACGCCTTCCCTCACCGCAAAGTAGTTGAAGCCGTACGCCAGGTACACGGCGCCGAACGCCAGCAGGATCAGCGCGGTCGACGGGCGATTTTCCGGCGGGTCGGGAGACGGAGCAGACATGGGCAATTTGGCTCCTACGCGTGCGGCACGTCCGTGAGGCCTGCAGCCGGCACGGGCGCCCGGTCGGCGGACAGCTCTTGTTGCCGTTTCTCTATTTGGGGCCGCAGATGGGGCAGCCACAGCACCATTGCCAACCCGGCAGCGACCATGACCAGGCCGCAGGTCAAATAGGTGTCTCGCAGACCGACCACGTCGCTCAGGGTGCCCATGAGCAGACTGCCCAGCGGAATCATGCCCATGACGGAAAGCATGAACAGGCTCATCACGCGGCCGCGCCGGCGGTCGTCGGTCAGCGATTGAACCAAGTTGTTAGTCGAAGCTACCTGCGTCATCAGCGCGAAGGCGTAAACGACGCGGAGGGCGAGCGCCGCCGACACCACCTCCACGAAGGAAAACGCGAAATTGGCGAGCCCCGTAGTCACCGCGGCCAGGGCGACCCGGCGCGAGAGTCCCTGCGAACTGCGTCGAGATGCTACAAAGACGCCACCGATGACCGCGCCGACGCCGTCCGCCGCCATCAGGAAGCCGACGGTCCTGGCGTCACTGTGCAGCATGTCGCGGGCCACCAACGGCATCAAACTGTACGGAATTCCGAGGAGCATCACCAGAGCCATCAAGAGCAGGACCGAGCGGATCGGCGTGAAGCCCAGCGCGTAGGCGACGCCTTCCTTCAACTGTTGCCAGATCGGGACGCGCGGTCCGGCACGCGGCACGGAGTGGGTGCGAATCGCCGTCAGGGCCGCGAGTGCTCCCAGGAAGCTGAAGCCGTTGATGAGGAAACAAACGCCGGTGGCGAACAGGATGCCGCCGTCTTCACTTGCCAGGGTACCGACGAGCAAGCCGCCAAGGGCAGGACCGATCATGCGAGCGCCGTTATTCACGAATGAATTCAGGCCGATGGCGCTGCCCAGGTCCTCGCGATTGGGCACCATGTCGGCAACGAACGCCTGAAGCGTCGTGTTGGTCACCGCATTGCCCACGCCGGCGATGATGCTCAAGACGACGACGTGCGCAATGTCGATCGCCCCCGTCAGCGCCAGCGCCGCCAGCAGGAGCGCCTGGATCATCAGCACGAACTGGGCGGCCATGAGCAAGCGGCGACGATCCCACAAGTCGGACCAGACGCCTGCGATCGGCGTCAGCGCGAACAGCGGAAAATTGCCCGCAAAACCGATGAAGCCCAGCACAAATGGCGAGGTAGTCAAATGAAAGACGAGCGAGGGAATCGCCACCTGTTGCATCCAGGTGCCGACCAGGGAGACGCATTGCCCGGCAAAAAACAGGCGGTAGTTGCGATGGGAGAGAGCACGCAGGACGAGCCGATACGCCGGCAGCGCGGCAGGACTATCCGAACGAGTGGGTTCCAAGAATCACCACCTCATTGCCCAAGACAGCGGGGTTCCCGGAGTCCGGCCTGGCCTCAGTTCTTCTTCGCCGGCGGCTTGATCGTCTTTGACAGCCCCGGCTTCAAGCGCCGGCGCAGCGATAACTTCGGCGTCGGCCGGTCGTGCTCGTCCTCGATGTCGCCGATGATTTCTTCCAGGATGTCTTCCAGCGTCAGCAAGCCGTGAATCTTACCGGTGTCGTCGCGGACCAGTGCCATGGGGCGTTTCGCCTGTCGGAAGAGCCGCAGGGCCGTGGCCACGCTCTCGTCGGGCTTGAGGAACAGGGCCGGATACATCGCGTCCTCGAGCACTACCACGCCGCGCAGGCTAAAGAGGTAGAACAGGTCCTTGGTGTTGACGATGCCGACGATATTGTCCAACTCGCCTTCGTAGACCGGCAGTCGCGTGTGGGCGCCGCCGCGGACCTTCTCCATCACCGTCTCCGGCGGCATGTTCAGCTCCAGCGCCGCCATCTTGTCGCGAGTCACCATGCAATCAGCCACGTGCTTGTCCGACAAATGGAAGACGTTTTGCACGAACATCGCCTGGTCTTCGTCGAGCAGGCCGGCTTCTTCGGTGTCTTCAATGAGCAAGGCCAGCTCCTGCACCGAGTGGATCATCTCCGCGCTCTCCGCGGGGCGGAACCCAAACAGCTGCAGCACGGCATTGCCCACGCCGTTCATGATGAGGATCATCGGCCGGCTGATCCAGGCGAACCAGATGAGCGGCCGCGCCACCCACAGGGCGGTGCGATCGGTCATCTGCAATGCGACAGTCTTGGGGATCAGTTCGCCGAAGACGACGTGCATGAACGTGATGAGAAAGAATGCGACGCCCGTGGCCGCCGAGTGCGTGGCCGCCGGGCTCCAGTGCGCCGGGAGGAAGTCGAACAGCGGCTTCATCAGGCGCGCGAGCGCCGGCTCGCCGACCCAGCCGAGCCCGATGCTCGCCAAGGTGATGCCAAGTTGCGTGGCTGCGATCGAATGGTCCAGGTGGTCGATCGCGTGTTCGACGGCCTTGGCGCCGGTAACATTTCGACTAACTAGCTCTTGCACTCGCGTCCGGCGCACCGCCACCAGGGAGAACTCGGCGGCCACAAACCAGCCATTGAGCGCGACCAGGGTTGGCACGCACAGCAGGCCGAGTACGCTCCAGGCCCAGTGACCCTCTGACGCCATTTCGGCGAACACGATGCGCGGCCTCCCTTCGACGATCGCCACATCCCTTCAGGATACTTGGACCTGAGCGCGGAGGAAAGCCAGCGCGCAACTTGGCTTGTCAGCGTCCGCCGGGCGGAGCGTACTTCGCCAGCCAGGCAAAGACCTCCTTGTGCCAGTAGGCGCTGTTGGCCGGCTTCGAGACCCAGTGGCCTTCGTCGGGGAAGTTGATCATCTTGGAAGGCACCCGCAGGCGTTGCAGCGTCGTGAACAGTTGAATACCCTCGCTAACCGGCACGCGGAAGTCGAGATCGTTGTGAATGATCAACATTGGCGTCTTGAAGTTCTTGGCATAACGGTGTGGCGAGAACTTCTCGTAAGAGTCGCGCTTCTCCCAGGGGAGGCCGCCGTGCTCCCACTCGTCGAACCACAGCTCTTCGGTAGTCGCGTACATGCTGTCGAAGTTGTAGACGCCGCAATGCGTGATGAGCGTCTTGAATTTGGTCGTGTGGCCCTGGAACCAGTTCATCATGTAGCCGCCAAACGACGCGCCTGCGGAGGCCATGCGTTCCTTGTCGACGTACGGCTGCTTCTCCAGCCAGGCGACGCCGGCCATCAGGTCGTCGTAGCACTTGCCGCCCCAGTCGCCACTGATCTCGTCGACGTACTTTTGGCCAAAGCCCGTGCTGCCGCGCGGATTCGGCATGGCGACGACATAGCCCTGCGCCGCCCAGATCTGCGGGTTCCAGCGATAGCTCCAGCCGTCTTCCCAGGCCCCTTGCGGCCCGCCATGCACCAGGTAGACCAGCGGGTACTTCTTCTTCGCGTCGAAGCCCGGTGGTTTCAGCACCCACATCTGCATGGGCGTGCCGCCGGCGCCTTCGACCGAGACGCTCTCGGGCCGCGGCAGGTCGAGTTCATCAAGGACCTTGACATTGGACTGGCTGATGTTCGTCGGAGCGGCGAGTTTGGGAAGCCCCGCGTTTTCCTGAACGAAGGGACCGCGCAGCGTGAAGATCTCGATCGGCTGGTGCATGCCAACCCGCGTGAACGCCAGCGAATTCCCATCGCGACTGATCGACAGTGAGCCGTTGGTATGGCCGGTGCTGACCGTATAGACGCCGTCCCCCTTGAGAGCGACGCCAAGGATTGCCGACGCAGCCTTCTGCTCCGCGGTGAACAGGATCGCCTTGCTATCGGGGGTCCAGAGGAAGTCGTCGGCGCTGGCATCCAATCCCGCGGTGAGGCTGCGCGGCTTGCCTTTGCCGTCGGCACGGATGACCATGATCTCCCAACAATCCGCCTCAAAGCCGGCACGCCTCTGGGCGCGGTACGCCAGCCACTGTCCGTCCGGCGAAAAGCGCGGCGCGTTGTCCGCGGCCTTGTTTTCCGAGGTCAAGCACTCGATTTTGCCGCCGGCGATCGGCACTCGGCAGATGTCGTAGTTGGTGCTCCACGCCTCGTCGCGTTCCGGCACCGCGGTGAACACCAGGGACGCGCTGTCCGGGCTGAACGTGAAGTCATCGCCAGCCGAAAACGTGTCGGAGGTCGGAGAGGCGTCGCGGTCGCCGGGCGTCGCATCCTTCGGCTCTCCGCCGGTCGCTGGAATCACGAACAGGTGCTTACGCTTGTCCTCCACGTACTCGTCCCAGTGGCGGAAGAACAGGCGCGAGAAGACCTTCGCCTTGACCGGGTTCTTCTCCGCGTCCTCCTTGCGTTTCTTGTTCAGCGCATCGCTCTCCTTGAACGGCTTGTCGGAGTATTCCGGGTAGACCGTGGACACGAAGGCGATCCACTTGCCGTCCGGGGACCAGAGGCCGCTTTGTGCCTCGGTAGAGATCGTCGTCAGTTGCCGGGCCTCGCCGCCGGCCAGGTCGATCACCCAGAGTTGGCTGTCGCCGGAACGGCTGGACTCGAACAGGATCTGCTTGCCGTTGGGGCTCCAGCGCGGATGTTTGTCTTTTTTGGTCGTGTTGGTGAGCTGGCGGGGCGTACCCTTGCCGGTCGGCGTCAGCCAGATGGAGGACGAAGACGAGTTGCCTTCGAGGTTAACGGTCGTCACGACGTATGCGACCAGGCTGCCATCCGGACTGATCTGCGGATCGCTCAGCCGCTGAAAGCGAAACAGGTCTTCGAGCTTCATGGGCCGCTTGCCTTCCGCTGCCGTCGCCGTGCCGACCAGCAGGAGCAGGAGACAGAGCAGAGCGAGGCACTTCATGGCGGGTTCCTCTCCGAAGGACATCGAGACTACCCTCTTATATATACTTCGCGCGGTAGAGAATGGTTGTGTTCGGTGGGCCAGACACTCTTGTCTGGCCGGCCAGACAAGAGTGTCTGGCCCACCTTGCCAGGTATCAAATTGGCCCGCCTGCAGTATATACGAAGGTGCCGGGGCCGCGGGAGAAGAGCCGCTATAATCGGGGTATGAGGATCCTGATGGCCTGCCCGGCGCCGCCTGGTTCGCGCAAGGGCAACCGTATCACCGCCGACCGCTGGAGCGACATCTTCGTGGACCTCGGCCACGAGGTGTCATTCGTCTCCGATGACGCCACGCTGGCCCAGATCGACGTGCTGGTGGCGCTGCACGCGCGCAAGAGCTACCCGACCATCGCTCGTTATCGAAAAGTCCGGCCCACCGGTCCACTCGTGGTGGCGCTGACCGGCACCGACCTGTACCGCGACATCCGCACGAGCAAAAGGGCGCAGCGCTCGCTGGAGCTGGCGGACCGTCTGGTCACACTTCAGCCGCGCGGCAGAGACGAGTTGGGCCGGCAACTTCAATCGAAAGTGCGCTCGATCATCCAGTCGGCCGAGCCTACGGGCGTACGGCCGCGGCCCGGCGCTCGTCCGTTCGACGTGTTCGTGCTGGGCCACCTGCGCTGGGAGAAGGACCCGTTTCGCACCGCCCTGGCGCTGCGGATGTTGGATGCCGACACGCGGATCCGCGTGCGTCAGGCCGGGCAAGCCCTGAGCGAGCCGATGGCCGTCCGTGCCCGCACACTGATGGCAGCTGATGCACGCTATCGCTGGCTGGGCGAGGTGAGTCAGGCGCGGGCACGCCGGCTCCTGGCAGCGAGCCATCTGACGGTCGTCACGTCGCGAATGGAGGGCGGTGCCAACGTCATCTGCGAGGCGCTGGCCGATGAGGTGCCGATCCTGGCATCGGACATTCCCGGCAACATCGGCTTGCTCGGTCCGCGTTACCCGGGCTATTTTCCACTGGAAGGCACCGCAGCGCTGGCCGGAATGTTGAATCGTGCCGTAACCAATCCGGCGTTCTATGCTCGCCTCAAGGCGGCCTGCGTGAAACTCAAGCCGTTGGTCGATCCAGAGCGTGAAGCAAGAGCCTGGCGCGATCTGCTTGCCGAATTGGTGTAATCATGCCACTTCGCACCAAGCGCTGGAATGACCCTGTGGATGCCGAAGACGGCTGGCGGCTGCTCGTTTGCCGTTACCGACCGCGGGCATTGAAGAAGCGCGACGAAACATGGGATGCCTGGAACGCCAACCTCGCCCCCAGCCGCAAGTTGCACGCCGATCTCTACGGCAAGAATGGTCCGCCCATCGACTGGGAGCAGTTTCGGCAGCGCTATCTCGAGGAAATGCGATCCCAGGGCGCGGCCATCGACCAACTCGCGGGCATGCTGGCCGTCGGCAAAACGATCACACTGCTTTGTTCCAGCGCTTGCACGGATGCATCGCACTGTCATCGGACGCTTCTGAAAGAACTGATCGAACGAGAAATACCCTCGAAATCCTCGTGACTGGGCTCTGCCACGCGGAGCTCTCTGCACACGGGATTTCCGGCCTGGGACACGTCGCGAGGCAGAGCCTCGCCGGCAGTGCGTGACCGGGCAGAGCCCGGTCATGAGGAGGGATAGGCAGTGCGTGACCGGGCAGAGCCCGGTCATGAGGAGGGATAGGCAGTGCGTGACCGGGCAGAGCCCGGTCATGAGGAGGGATAGGCAGTGTGTAACCGGGTAGAGCCGGTCACGAGGTTTCCGGTGATTCACGTCGGCACCGACTCGCGGACTCCAATCGCCGCCTGCTCGTTAGGCAGGTCGGCAAGCGTGGAGTCGATGAACTGGTGGTGCCACAGCTGCGTGGCGACGACGCCGACCAGGCCCATCTCCACGGCAACGCGCGCATGAAAGCCGGGGTGCATCTGGCGATAGCGCTCTCGCCAGTGCTGGACCGCGACGGGGTCGAAGTAGCCGGTGCTTCGCAACGATTCCGGGCTGAGCAGCTGATCGACGTACCGCGGCGCTTGCCGGCTGTGGAACGGGTCCAGCGGAGCCCGGAACATCGCCTTGCGCCGCCAGGCGATCGAGCGGGGCAGCCAGCGCTCGGCCACGCGCTTCAAGAGGTACTTTTCCGTGAACCCACGCATCTTCCAGCGCGGATGGACACCGGCAAGGAACGTGAAAACTTCCTCGTCAAGGAACGGGTAGCGTGTCTCGACGGAGCTATGCATCGCCACGCGGTCGCCTTTGCCCGCCAGGAGCAGGCCCGGCAGCATCGTTCGCGCGCCCAGGCCCAGGCCGCGGTGCATCGGGTGCCACCGGCTCATGCGATCCAGGTTCATCCCCAGGTCGGCAAATGGCTCGTGCTCGCTCAGGCGCTGCTGCATCTCCGGGCTGAAGAAGCGCAGCCGGGACATGCTGATGAAGTTCGTCCAGATCAGCCAGACGTTGGGGCCGCCCAGCGCTTGCTCGGCGCGATACCACTGGGCATCGGTGCCGGCGGGACCGCCCATCCACCAGCGCAAGAACGCGCGGGTGACCACGCCGCCGATCCGTGGAAGCACCCGCCAGGCCTGCAAGAAGCGCGTGCCATGAAACCACGGATAGCCGCCAAACCATTCGTCGGAACCTTCGCCCGTCAGCGCGACTTTGTAGCTGGCGCCGTGAACCTGTTCCGCCATGAGCAGCGTGGCCGCGGCCGACGTGTCGATCACCGGCGCCTCGGCAGCGCGAACCAGACGCGGATAGGTCTGGAGCATGCGCCGGGCACTGTACGGCACGATGACGGATTCGGTTCCCATTTGCCGGGCGACCAGGGCGGCATAAGCGGTCTCGTCCAACGCGCGGTCTTCCACCTGCACGGTAAATGTCGGGATTGGCGTGCCGAGGATGCGGCTCGCCATCGCCACCACGATGCTCGAATCGACGCCTCCGCTCAGATAGGACACGACTGGTACGTCGGCACGCAGCCGGCGCTCGACGGCGCGGTAGAGCACGGCTTCGAACTGATCGGCGAGCTTGCGCGGATCGTTTTCAGCGCCTTGGTCGCTTTCGTCGGGAAAGTCGATCTGCCAGTAAGTGCGGTCGTGGACCGGCGCGGTCTGGCCCGGCGCACCGAGATGGATCGACAAAAAGTGGCCCGGCTGCACCGATTGGACGCCTTCGAAGCACGTTACGGGCCCCGGTACGCCCAGGAAGGTGAAGAGCTGGTTGATGCCGCGAGGGTCCACACGCGGAGCAATCCACTCCGATGCCAGCAGGGCTTTGATCTCCGAGCCGAATAACAACCAGGTGCCGGTATCGCGACGCACCGTCGTCCAGTACAGCGGACAGATGCCGAAACGGTCGCGGGCCAGGATCAGCCGTTGCTGCCGTTCGTCCCAGAGAGCGAATGCGAACTGCCCGCGCAGCCGCTCGAACATGCCTTCCCCGTGCTGCTCCCACAGATGCGGAATCGCCTCGGTATCGCAATGGGTCAGCACCCGATGGCCGTTGCTTACCAGATCGGCGCGCAGCTCCGGATAGTCGAACAGCTCACCGTTGAAAACCACCCAGACGGAGCCGTCCTCGTTGGACATTGGCTGTCGGCCGTCCGCCAGGTCGAGAATGCTCAGCCGCCGCGAGGCCAGGCCGAGGCCGGGCTGCTCGTAGGTGCCTTCCTCATCCGGGCCGCGATGAATGAGCGTGTCCGCCATGCGTCCCAGCACGCCGAGCGGCAGTGGACGGCGCTCGCTCAGGTCGATCAGTCCGGCAATTCCACACATACCAGCATCCTCGGGGGCAGGAAATCCGTCGTGGCGCAGCGCGATCGCAACGCCGGCACAGGGGCGACGCTTTCAATGGGCAAGCAATGGAAGGTCTTTCCGCGCCACGAGCGCGGGCGGTGTCAGCGCTGGTCGCGTGGGTGCCATGGGGAATTCGGGAGTCTGCGGGGCGGTGGCGAAAGGAATCAGGGTGGGGCGCCGTTTCGGCACGAAGTGAGCAATCGGGTTGGGGAGATGCGAAAACAGCAGGACCGCTCGAAGCGACGGCAGTCCTGCGCCGGCGCAGCGCCATTGCTGCGCCCCGGTCAACCATTTCGCCATTCGTGACGACCCTCGTTCCATGAGGTTCCGAAGGGGCCTCACCGACCTCCGAGATGAGGACGCCAATCAAGAGGACAATTTTAGGGGTGAAGGGGGCAGCGGCAAGGTGTCGGCCGGGTTGACGGACGCGCAAGAGACGTGTCGCAATTCCCTGACCGCCGACCGCGGAGGGGATATTTGCATTTCGTCCGCGCTTGTGTTTATCTTTCCCTCGTGACCGGGCTCTGCCCGGTCACGCACTGCCCGCGAGGCTCTGCCTCGCGAGCCCGTCCCCGGCTGGAC
>JAIEMG010000382.1 GCA_019752375.1 Gemmataceae bacterium
GCTCACCGAGCCGGCGCTCTTGTCGGTGATCACCAGGTTCAGCATGAAGCTCCCCGGATCGCCGGGCGGAGCGGCGCCGAAACGATCGTTGACGCTGGTGTAGCCGTCCGCCAGGCGCAGGCTGAGCGTCGCCGCGACGGAGTCGGTGCCCGTGGTCAGGTTGGGATTGCTGCCCGTGGGGACAAAGCCCTCATTGTTCACGACCAGGACGTAGTTCAAGTTGTTGGACACGACCGCCGAAGCGCCCGTGGTGCTCCAATCGTAGCCGTAGCTGACTGCCGCACGCGCCTGGGTTCCGCCGAGCAGGAGGAACCCCAGGGCCGCAGCCAGGACTGGCGCCTTCAACCTCTTCATTGTTCGCTTCCTTTCTCTTCCGTGCCTGGGACGACGAAAGCGCGAGAGGCTTCCGTCAGACAGTTTCCGCGATTCTCAACGATTTGACGAGCGGGTTCGAAGGGGTCGTTCTCTGTTTCTCGGTCCGTCGGCAGGCCGGTCGAAGGTGTTGAGTCGTTCCCAACCGGCACGCCTTTCAAGGCGAGGTACCTCCTTAGCACACAATCCGATTCCGTTTCAATGTCATGTCTGCCGCGAATCATAAAGTGGACAAGCTAGGCAACGGTGGCGAGCGGCATCGTTCGCGACACGTCATGCCGCTCGCCGGAATTGGCGAAGAGCGGAAGCCCGCGCATGTGAGCCGGTGGTTGCACGCCAAAGCGAGCGAGGATGGTTGGGGCGATCCGGGTCAAGGGCACCTTCTCCCGAACCATCTGGTGCCGACCGTTGCGGATCCAGAGGACGCCATCGGGATGGTGCTTGCCGCTTCGCATGGTATGCACCATGTAGAAGAGGTCTCGAAACGCTCGTGGCGCATGCTCCCCGGCTCGCGCGATCGAACGGTCGAGCGCATCCGCTGCCGTGATGGCGCAGCCGGCGAAGAGGCTGTTGCCGGTCCGCGTCACCTTCATCAACGGCTTGCCATCCACATGGAACATGCGGAACCGCGCCTCGACCAGCAATGCGGTCGATTCATCCGCACACTCGCAGTGGAACTCCTCCGCCATCACCGGCTTGATCTTGATTCCCGTGGTCGGGACGCCGACATGCTCCAGCAGCTTCTCGAACTGACGCGGCCGATAGGTGCACTTGGTCGTGTCCGTCCACGGTTGCTGGCTGAGCGCCGAGCACAGCATCAGGACGGCGTCCGGATAGTCTGTCAAGAACCTGCCGATGAGTTGGTCCATGCACTGGTATCCGTACTGGATTGCGTGCCGCAGCGATACCGAATCCTCCTCGGGAACGCCGGCTTCGAACCGTTCCGGCTCCATGTGTCGCCAGTAGTAGTGCTGGAAATGGGCAGTGCTGTTACAAAAGAACGTCGCGAATTGCACGTCAAAGAGCCGGTTGAGCCGACGGAACACATCGTAAAGCAACCGATCCAGAAGACAGGCTCGTCGCCAGCGGACGCCGGAATTCACGCGCTCGCTCAGTAGCTGGGTCGCAATCTTCGAGACCGTGCCGGGCGTGATGCCATGCGTGAGAAGGAACCACGCCAGGCGCACCAACTCCATGCGGGAGCCGCCGCTCTCCCGCGACGACTCCTGCACCTGGTGAGCGACCGCACGATGAAAGGTCCCGAGCCATTCCGGCGTCGCGGCACCGTTTTCGTCCCACGGATCGGGTAAGCAGTAACCGTTTACCTGAGAGTAGTTCACGTTCATGCTGCCGCAAATGCCCACGCGCACGCCCGCATCGGAAAGCACCTCTCCGACACATTTCTCCTTCATGTGCCGGCCGTCACCCAGATGGAACACCTGGTGCTCCGCGAACGGCATCCCCGAATGCACCGATGGCCATTGGATCCAGGGCTCGAGATTGGGCGGCGCCTCCTCGGCGGTTGTCGTGCAGATTACCGAGGTCTCGTACAACTTCTGGAAGTTCGGCAGCCGACCCTCCGCCATGAAACGATCGAGAAGGGTCGGGCACAGCTCATTGAACTCGAGCAGGAACACACGCGGAGCTTTCATCCTGGCCACCCTCGTTTGTGTCGATTGAACCCGCTACACCGACGCAGCCTGGCCCCACCCATTGACGTACTCCGCGGCTGCGCGCGAACGACAAAACAGGAACTTTCCGGACGGCTCCGCCGGAAGTTCATCCACGTATTCCCAGTCCACGACTGTGTCGGCTCCGAGGTATTGCCTCGTCGTGTCACACAGGTACTTCAGCTCCTCGGACGCACGAAACCGCGGTCCCCGCCGGATGCGAAACAGGACCTGGCCGGCCTCCTCCTGCACGAGCTGAACCTGGCCCAGCGCCGGCCGCTGCCCGACGAGATACAGCGACAAGAACGCGCCCGAAACTAATCGTCCGTCCGTGCCAACCAAGAAGTCCGTCACTCGTCCGGCGACTTTGGCCAACCGTGGCAGACCACGCCCACAGCGACATGGCCCTCCCTCCCACGAGGCAACATCGCCGATCCGGTACCGAATCAACGGCATCGCCAAGTTCAGCAAGTCGGTGACGAGAATGGACCCCATCTCACCGGGTTTTGCTGGAGAGCCGTTCTTTTCGATTTCAACGTAAAGGCCTTCGCCCATGACGTGCATGCCCCGGTGGGCTTCGCACTCACTGGCAATTACACTGACTTCACGGCTTCCATACCGATTGAAGACTTGGCAGCCAAACACGTCCTCGACCAAACGCCGCGCGTCGTCATCGAGCACTTCCGCGGACGTGACAATGGCGTGCGGCTGATAGGCGGACAACCCATGCGACTTCACGTAGCGCGCCAGCAAGGCGATCGCTTGTGCATAGGCAAGGATCACGCGAGGACGAAACCCCTTCAAGTCCTCGTGAAACCGCTTGAGCTTCGCTTCGGTGATGTGGCCCGTATCGAGGACCAGTTGCCGTTCGAGGAGAAGATTGCGCAGCCGGGACCGCAACCCGCTTCCGGGCTGGTCGCGAGCAGCGCCCCACAAGATGGCGACCTTGTCCCCGACGTCCCAGCCCGCCCACCGATTGTGTCGAATGGTCGCTGCTGCCCGCGAGCACTTGCGGTCGTGGCTCAAGAAGAAGGAAAGGGGAGTTCCGGTCGAACCGCCGGTCCGATTGGGGATCAGATCGCGTAACGGCCAGCTGGTCGCGATCATCGATGGCCCGTGTTCCTGAATGTCCTGCTTCTCCAGCGGCGGAAGCGCCGCCAAGTCGTCGAGACTCCTTACATCGCTGGGCGCGACGCCCGCGCGGAGCCAACAAGACCGATAATAGGGACAAAACGCTTGTGCATGTTGCAGCAATGACTGCAATCGTCGTAACTGAAGCTCTCTCAGGTCGTTCACCCCCAGGTGCTGAGTCCGCTCAAACTCCTTCATATACCCCAGTTGACGAAGATCGCCCCGTCGCCACAACGACAACGGAAACGAAACATGCCGTACCAGCTTCTGGACCATCTCCATGCGCGCTTCGCTCCCTCCTCCAGGCTGTGCCAAAAGGGGGCAGCCACCTTCACTCTCGTTACCGGGCTCTGCCCGGTAACGCACTGTTCGTGAGGCTCCGCCTCGCGAACCATTCCCGGGCTGGACCGGGAGATAGCGGACAGCTCACTGCCGCGAGGCAGAGCCTCGCGAACAGTGCGTTACCGGGCAGAGGAGACGGCTGAAAAAGTCGGTACGGTGGGAGAAAACGGCCATTAAAGGCCAGATTCTCGGGGTGATTCCCGTTTTTTGCCCACTATCTGGCCGTTTTGATGGCCAAAGTGGGAGCCCGTAGGACTTTTTCAGCCGTCTCCAGAGCCCGGTAACGAGAGTGAAGGTGGCTGCCCCCTTTTGGGACGACTCTCAGTGATCTCCGACCGCAGCCGCGCTGAGAATCGCGCGCTTGCCGAGGTCGATCCGTGGAATGCGCCGATCGATAAACAATTTGTGCCAGACGTCGTAACAAAGAAGGCTATACAGAAACCAGTTCGGCCGCTGGAGGCAGGCTTCGAACGTCTTTCGCGGCACGAACGGGTACCGCTGGATGTTCTCGACCCAGGGACGCAACTGCCCCCCCGGCGCCATCCACTCGAAGATGGGCTGACCAAATCCCAGCTTCCGTCGATACACCATTTCGCGCGGCATCCGTTTCGCGAGCAAGTCCTTCAGGATGCCCTTCGGATTTCCAGACGGGAAGCGATTCTCCGAGGCAACCCCCATCATGAGGGTGATTAGCCTCGAATCGAGGTAGGGACACAGCAGGTCGACTCCCTCGCCATTCAGGAGGGTCGTCCACAAGGATGCCGTGTCGACCGCTTCGTTCAGGAAGCCCACCATATGTAACTGATCGAGAGGAGTGTTCCTCACCCGATACTGACTCACGACGCCGCGTCGATACTCTCCCGCATCCTCGAAGGCACGTTTGCCAAAGCAGTCGCGCACCGACGGTAGATCGGTGAACGTGGCGCACCAGTTCGCCGGATGGTCCGTGAAGGAATAGTCGTCGATATGCTCGGCGAGCCGCGCGTATTCGGAGATTCGCCGACAGCGCAATCCCTCCGCCATGTTCGCCAACAGCCCGAGCAGCAGTTTCGCGGGCAGGCATTTCCGAAGCCATTGCGCGCGCTGCAGCGCGACCCCGCCGGTGACGCCGAAGAGACTATCGGCCCCCTCTCCACACAGCGCCGCCTGGACGCCCGCCGAGCGAAGGTCGCGACCCAGGGCGCCGAAGTAGCAGCTCATCACGTGGTTTGGCGGTTCGCCGGTCTCGCGCACCGTATCGATCAGGTAATCGATATACGGCCCATCAGCCGGCACAAATCGATGATGCGTCCCAAGGGCGCGAGACGCGTCACGAGCGTAGTCCGCATCCGGCCGCGTACGCGGATGATTCACCGACACCGAATAACTGGCTTGTGTCTGACCACGTTCGCAGACGTCGCCGAGAATCGCTTGAAGATACGAGCTATCCACGCCGCCCGAGAGCAGGTTGGAAATGGACGGATAGGCCGAGATGCAATCGTCAACGACGCGGTGCAAGCGATCCTCGACCTGCCCACTCAAATCCTTCGCATCGGGACGCGATACCGGCAGGGAGAGACTGGTCGTTTGTAAGCGCGAAAAACCCGCGCGGGGATCGTATTCGACCAGTTCGCCCGGCATCAGCCGGTGAAATCTCCGGAGGAGCGTTTCCCGGCCCGGGACCCAGCGATAGCAGAAGTAAATGGGCAGGACGGACTCATTCACCGCAAGCGAACGGTCTGAAATCTCGGAGAGCTCTCGTAAGGAGCTCGCAAACGTCAGCCCGTTGCGCGATTCCGCATAGTAGGTAAAGCCGTTGCCAACCAGGTTGCGATAGAGAAGCACGCGCTGCCTTGGCGCGTCCATCACGATGATGGAATGGCTCCCCTGAAGTTCCGCCGTGGGGATCGTGTCGGACTCGAGGTAACGGCGGTGCACGAATGCCGCACTGGACGGTTTGACAAGTCCTGACGGGGCATGGGACACATAGCCGCGAATGAAAACGCTGATCTCGGATGCGGAGAACAGTTCCCAGTTCGATCCCTGGGCATCGAGCCCGAAGCACTGCGATTCCGAAAGGACCGTCTGACAGTCCCGATGCTGGTAGCGCTCCACAATCCTGTCACGGACGGACGTATTGCTCCCTAATGTGCATCCCGCGTAACGCATGGTGTTACCGCCCCTCGCCCGGCCTGAGCAGCCGCTGGTAATAGGCTTCGATAATTTCCGCTCGCCGCGATTGCACAAAATGAGCGCGTGCCTTGCCGGCTGCCTGGCGTCCAAAAACGCGGGCAAGTTCCGTGCGTCGAAGCAGGTGCAGTATCGCGGCGGCCAGGTTCTCGGGACTGGACGGTGCCACGCACATACCGTCCACGCCATCGGTCATTAGCTCGGGCAGACCACCGACAGCCGCGGCGACGACGGCCCGCCCGCTCGCCATGTATTCCATCAGCGCATTGGACGATCCCTCGGAATGCGAGCAGATGACCGCGACGGACAAGGTGCGCAGAAACGCCGCCGGATCCGCCACGTCGCCGATGAGTCGGCAATGGCGTTCAATGCCCAGAGAGTGAATCAGGTCCTGGAGCGCGGGACGCAAGCGTCCCTCTCCGGCCACCACAAACTCGACGCCGTCTTGCACTCGATGCACAATGGATGCGGCACGGATGAACGCCTCGATGTTCTTGACCGGCCGAAGGTTGGCGACGATACCGATGCGACGTCGCTGGATGCCCTTGCTTGGACCCCGCGCTTGCTTGGCGTGGAAGCGAGCAAAATCCACGCCATTGGGCAAAAGCTCCGTGCGCGTCCGCGAAGCGCTGGAGTTTTGGCAAGCGACCCTTGCGGTGGCTGCACAGTTGGCCAGCGCCCGCGGCGCCATTGCCTCCACGACTCGCCTCATCATTCGTTGACGCACGGTGCGCAGCGTTCCAAGATTCAGGACGGTGCGGATGGCGAATCGCACCCCGCTGGCACGCGCCACGAGAGTCCCGAACAAGGTGCTGTCTGGAAAATAAGTTTGGATCGCGTCGATGCGCTCGCGCCGAAGGAAGCGAGCGAGATGCAGGGCCCCCGAGATGGTGCGCAGGTTGCGAAACGAGTGAATCCCGAGGTCGAGGATCGGAACGCCCTCGGGCTCTAGCGATCGCGAAGCGCTGCTCTTGCCACGGAGGAGACACAGGTAGGGTTGGATCTTGGTCTTGTCGATCTGGCGCAGCAGCGCCAGGAGTTGCGATTCGGTGCCGCCGACGCCGAGCTTGTCGATGATGTAGCAGATCCGAATCTTGCGATTGGACGCGCTGTCATTCCAGGTTGCGATGGCTTGCTTTGTCATCGTTGACCCGCGCGTGGCTCAGAACGGGGATACGGTCGCCAACTTCGCCGTGCTCGCCTGTCTTGATGGGCACAGCAATCCCTCAAAGAGTCGCTCGTAGTGATTTGCCTGATGCTCGAAGCCGTAATCGGTCTGCGCTTGCGCTCGACCGTTCTCGCCGAATCGCTGGCGCAGTCGGTCATCGTTGAGCAGGACGTTCAGGCGATCGGCCATGGCGAGGGCGTCGCCGGCGGGAACAAGGAAGCCGTTCACGCCATCGTCGACGATTTCCGGCGTCCCGCCCACGCTCGTTGCAACCACGGGAGTACCCACTGCCAGGGACTCCAGCACCACATTGGGCAGTCCCTCGGTAAAAGAAGGCAGCGCCAGCACGTCGAGAGAAGGAAAGAAGCGTTGGACGTCGTCATGAAAGCCCTCCAGGAGGACTCGACCTTCCAGGTGATGCCTCGCAATCGCGCGACGCAGGGTGTCACGCATCGGGCCGTCACCCCAGAGTACGAAGCCGACGGACGGATCGCTCGCACACACCTGGGCCGCAGCTTTCACAAGGACCATGAAGCCCTTTTCCGGGCTCAGTCGGCCGGCAGCGCCGACAATGCGCGTCGGTGGGACCGGGAAGCGTCTGGCGAGGAAATCACGCGCTGTGTCGTCCACCTCGTAATTGGTGGGCACGTTCACCGCGTTCCGGATCACCGAGAGTGCGGATGGTGCAACGCCGGCACGAGCGACCTTGGCGGCCTGGGAGCTGGAGACCGCAACGATGCGATCGAACTTGCGAAGCACCCGTTTCTCGATGGCCTCGTAAAGGCGAACCCGCGGACTCTCCGCCGTCCAGCCACGGGAAACGGCGACGAGTCGGATGCCCAGCGCTCGTCCGACGCGGTGGCCGAAGATGATCGATTTGTATCCGTGACAACACAGGACGTCCGGTCGCAACCGTTGCAGGCGGTCGCTCAATTCGCGCGCCATGCGCAGGAAATGAGGGGTGTCGTGCTGCAAGGCAATGGCACGATGGCCAAAGGCGCGCGCCCGTGTCAGGAAGGCCTCACACCGCCCGCCTTCGGCAAAGGAGAGGAAGGCCGTCCGAAAGCAGTCGGGGAGCGCGCCAGCCAGGCCGAGCATTTGCCGTTCCGGCCCGCCGTGGAACTGGGACGCGGTCAAGTGTGCGATCGTGTGCTGGCGCATGCGGTCGGTTCCTCTCATGGTGACGATGCGCCGCGCTAGCGGGGCGTTCGGATCCAACCCTTTGCGCCGCGGCCAAGGGTTGCCAGAGCAGTGACTCCCAGGAACTCCACGACGGATAAGGGCGACCGCAGGAGAAGCCCGACGTGCCGCGGATGAAGTCCCACCAGGATCGCGCCGACGCAGAAGTAGAGCACGCAACAGGCAAAGAGGCCCCCGGACCAGCACAGCAGGAGCCTGGATGCCGGCCCCTCGTCCACGATTCGCCCCAGCAGCGTCACCGTGAGCGCCATGAGCACGAGCATCAGCATGGCGGAGCGAAGACTGACGGCGAGCGTCCAGCCCAGGTCGGCGAGCAGGTAGTTTCGCGACCGTACTCCCTTCCAGATGAGTGGCAACGCCTGTATCCATGCGAGCCGCGAATTGCCGCCGCTCCAGCGCGTGCGCTGGATGGCGAGTTGCTCTCGGGAGCTGGGAAATGGCGACCGCACACGGACCCGATCGATGAATTTCACCGCGAAGCCATGCTCGTGGAGGCGCACGGTATGCTCGCTGTCCTCGACGATGGAACCTGCGCTCCAGGGACAGCACGCCAGGGCCCTGCGACTGAAGACCATTCCGGTGCCGCGAAGCACGACCGAAAGCCCAAGGTCGGATTTGGGAGCGTAAAAGAGCTCGTTTTCCAGGCGGTTGCACACCGCGGCCAGGTAGCTGACGGTGCTGGCATCGGAGTTCGAGGTGGTGTAGTTCGCCTGGAGGACGTCGTGGCCATCCGTCAGGTGCGCGGCAAACTCCGTCAACGCATTGCCGTCGAGTCTGCAATCGGCATCGAGAATGATCACGGCATCCGGGTCCAGCGGGCTGATGTGTTCCAGCCCCCAGGCGAGCGCGAACCCCTTCCCGCGACGGGTGAGGTCGTTGCGCTCCAGCACGGTGCAGTTCAGTTGCGACGCAATCCGAGCGGTTCGATCGGTGCAATTGTCCGCGATGACAAAGACCGTGTACTGCTCGGGCGGGTAGTCCAGCCGGCCGCAGGAGATCACGGTCTCAGCAATAGCATCTTCTTCATCATGGGCGGGTATGACGATGGCAAAGCGAAGGGGGGGCCCAGAAGGAAGTTGGCGGCTCCGTCGTCGGGACGTCAAGCCCACAACGGCCAGCAATGCGTAGTACGCCCCAGCCAGGGTCACCGGCGCGAGCAGCAGAAAGGACAGTGTGTGTAAGACTCCAGCCATGGGGCCCTGCATTTCAGGCGGCCTTGGAAGTTTCCAGAAGGGGAGCGTGCGAGCGTTCGCGCAGGTCCCACTCTGGCAGCACGGACGTCGCCTCCACCTGCGCGATGGCTTCGCTCATCGTCTGCAGCGAGAAGTCGCGAACCAGGTGGCGCAGTCGCTGCTCCGTGCGACGCAGGTTCACGTAATGTCGGATCGATTTGCCGACGCCCGCGCTCAACCGTGGCTGCGTCGGGTCCAGCTCCCAGGGATGCAGGTATGCGGCAAATGGCTGCCCCGCTTGGTTGATTGAACGCAGCCCCCATCGTGTCAGCGCATAGGGATACAAGCGGAAGTATCCCCCGCCGCCCACGGGCACCCGCATGCCAAACGGGCGCCAGACGGGTGGCGGGAACTCGATCAAGTCGCCGTCGGTGCAGCGGACGCGGTGCATGCCGGGAATGGCGTCGGGTATCCCGTACCGATCGTGAACGACGGGATACACGCTGGAGTCGATTGTGAAGCCTTCCTGGATCAGGATGTCAAACGCCCAGAGGGATTGACGCGTGATCGAGAAGCTCGGCGCCCGGTAGGCGGCCACGGCGTAGCCCGTGACGTCTTCCAGGACCTGGCGCGACCGCCTCAGGTCGCGACGAAACTCGTCCGGCGTTTGCTGGTAGATCAACCGATGCCAGTAGCTGTGCGAGCCAATTTCATGTCCCGCTCTCGCAATGGCACGAACGAGCGCCGGATGCTGTTCGGCCACCCAACCCAGGACAAAGAACGTCGCCCGCGTGTTGGCTTCACCGAGAACGTCCAGGATGCGCTGGGTGCTGTTGACAACGCGTGACTCGAAGGAGCCCCAATCGTCACGGCGGACGAAGCTTTCAAAAGCGGAAACCTGGAAATAGTCTTCCACATCGATGGTCAGAGAATTCGTGATGGCCGGGACGTCCGGAGTCTCGGCGATCCTGATTTTCGCGTCGATGGTGCTGTGGCTCATCCATGAGTCTCGAATAGGCAGGGCAAAGTTCATTTGGTTCGCGAGCGTCACATCGAGCGGACGCGTTTCGTCGCGGACATTGCGCTGGACAGGGGCGATTGCAACTTCCCGTTCCCGGTCCGACCGCTGATGGCGCTCGACGGGACGGCAAGGGCCACACATTCCACGATGATTCCCGCTCCGGCCCCCAGGTGGATGGTCGGAAATATCCCCGGCAGCAAGGCCATCAGGGATAGGGAGCCTTCTCGGAGGGAGAGGATCAAGGAAGTGAACAGCACGATGAGAAGGTAGGAGAAGATGGTACCACAGTAGATGGCTGCGAGCCAAGACGAGACCAGGGAGAGTGCGGCACCCGCGATCATGCCGGCCAGAAAGGCCCCGGGAAGAAAGCCCGGCACCGTGAATGTGCGCGGGTGCTTGACCAGGAGCCGCATCCGGCCCCTCCCATAGCGGAACATCTGCTTGAAGAGCCGCGTCAGGTCGGAACGCGGATGATAACGCACCAACACACGCGGCGTGAAGAAGCAGCGGAATCCCGCTTCGTGGAGGCGGTGGTTGAACTCGACGTCCTCGCAGGCATCGAACGCCTCGTCGAAGAGCCCGACGTGCTCGAAGACATGCCGTCGATAGGCGACCGCCACGCTTTGCGGGCGGACGTACTGCTCCTTGCCGGTATAGATGAAGGATTCGTGGTGGTGCCCCAACGGCGACGACCGGGCGCGAGCGATGGCTCGTTGAAGCGGCGATGCGCCGGTCACGTCCAGCGGTTGGGGGCGGCCGATGCAGTCCGCGTTGCTTCGGCGAAAGGCGTCGGCCAGGTCGCGCAGGTAGTTTGGGTTGCCCAGCTCGCAGTGGCCGTCGATCAAGAGAACGATTTCACCCTTCGATGCCTCGATCGCGCGGTTGCGTCCGGAGCTGGACCATTGCCGGGGATTGGCGACGAGATGCAGATTGGCATGCCGACGCTGAAAAGACTTCACAAGGTCGGCCGTGCCATCGTCGGACTGGCCATCGGCGACGATGACTTCATAGCGTCCGGCGTCATAGTCCTGGGTCAAGAGCTCGGACAGCGTGCGTTCGATAAAGGCGGCCTCATTGCGGACCGGCACGATGACCGAAATGAAGGGGTTTTCGGGATCATCATCCGAATGGGAGACCGGTTTGGGTTCCGTCATGGCTCGCCTTCCTGCGTCCGGAGGCCGCCGCGGCGGCACTTCGCGAAATGCGTCGGATCGGGTGTTCCGATCCGATGAGCAACAGTGGGGCGGATCAGTCCGACCACTGATAGAGGGGCGCGGCAGAAAGACTGCCAGGCACGTTGGTCTCGCCACCGGGCGCTGGTTCGTGGCGAATCGTTTTCTCCGGCGAAGGCAACGCCGTCAAGCGGGCGATGAGCCACGACGGCAGGCGCAAGACGTAGAGCATGGTGGCCAGGAGAATGCAAAGGTCCAGGACGGGACCCATCGAACGAACGTAATGGAGATCGTGAGCCAGTTTGCGATGCACACTGGCCAGGTTCGTGTCCGCCGGAAGCTGTACCTGTGCCAGCCCCGTGACTCCTGGACGAACCAACAGCCGGTCGCGATATGCGGGCAGGGCTCGCTCCAGCCGGGGGAGGAATTCCGGCCGTTCCGGCCGAGGGCCGATCAGGCTCATGTCCCCGCGCAGGATATTCAGCAGCTGGGGCAGCTCGTCGAGATGACTTAGCCGAAGGAAGCGTCCGACCAACGTCACGCGCGGGTCCTTGGGCAGGGCCCAGCGCGGTCCGGTCAGCGATTCGCATTGATCCTGCATCGTGCGGATCTTGTAGATCGAAAATACCCGCCCGTGCTTGCCGACCCGCAGCTGGGTATAGAATCCCGGACCACGCGACGTGAGTTTGACCAGCGCCACCGCAATCAAAATGACGGGAAGCGCGGGCACGAGCAGCAGGACGGCGACCGCGACGTCGAGGGCCGACTTGCACGGCAAGTACCAGCGGCGGGGCGTGGAAGCCGCCATGTGCCCGGAGCGGCGCGTTGCTTCGCCCGGTGTCACCCAGTGGACGACGCCGCTGGGAGTCAAGGGGGCGGCTGCGTCGTGTCGCGTTCTCGCCGGGGATGGCACGTAGGGTCTCCGAGGAAAGACGTCGCCGTCTCGGCATGGGGTCGCGTTCGGTCGAATCACGCAGAGGTCGATCAAGAAGTGGGTGCAAGTGATTGCTGAAGGGCCGGCACCAGGTTCCGCAGCAAGTCCAGGCACGGATCGTCGTCCAGCGACTCGTCATCCGAAGCCATTTCGCGGATCACGTAGAGCTTGAACAGCGCGGGGTGCCGCGCGAAGGCGAAGCGTGGCTCCGCGGGGGCCGACCAGCTGCCGTCACCGCTCCAGGCCCAGAAGATGCGCAGGCAGGTCACGTCGGACGACTGCTTCTTGCGGAACTGAGCGGTCCGGAACTGGGCCGGCGCCGACTCGAGCGGCAATGTGTAGTTGGTCTGGGCAAGCACCTCATAGCCGCTCGCACTGTAGCAGACTTCCGGCGTGTGAATCGAGACGGGCCCGGGTCGGCCGCAGACGATGTAGACCGTTGCTTCCTTACCCGTGCGCCGATGAACGTAGCGCCGGTGGAGCGTGCCGATCACGCCGGGCACCTTGGGATTCTTGCTGTCCGCCTCCTGACCTTCCCAGTCCCCCGCGGACAGCGGGACCGTCGGCAGCCGCGCGGCAAAGACAGCTGGCTCATCGGAGGAGTCCCAGCGATCGGTCCACAAGCCATGAACGGTCCCGCACAGGATCACGGCGACGATCGCGGTCATGGGTGCGGCAAATCGCAACATAAAGGCCATCCGTAAGTGAAGGAACGCTCCGAGCGAAGTCGTTGACTCAGCCGGCCTGGGCCGTCTGGGCCGTGTACTGGTAACCGCCGTAGCAATCGTCGGGCTCCATGCCGTTGACCACGGCGCCCAGGACGCGGATGCCGAGCGTTCCCAGACGCTGGCAAGCGGCATAGACGCGCGGGGCCTGGCTCACGTCGCGGAGGACGCACAGGAGCACCGCATCGACGTGCTGGCCGATGAGCAGCGAGTCATTGGCCGGCAGCACGGGGTGCGAATCGACCACGATGAAGTCATACTCGCTCTTCAGCTTGTCGAAGACTTCTTCGATGCCGTCGCGAGCCAGGGCATGCATGACTTCGCGGTCCCACTGGCCGGCCGGCATCATCCACAGGCCGTCCACGGCGGTGGAACGCGTCGCCTCGGCGACGTGGACCTCGCGCATCAGCACCTCGCTCAGGCCGGGCTGCAACGGCAGCTCGAACAGCTGGTGAGCGGCGGGGCGGCGCAGGTCGCTGTCGATCAGCAGGGTCTTGCGGCCGGCCCGTGCCAGGCTCGTTGCCAGGTGGCTGGCCAGCGTCGTCTTGCCTTCGCCGCTGACGGCGCTGGTCACCATGACGACGCGCGTGGCTTCCACGCTGGCGTCGCGGAGCAGAAGCGTGCGGATGCCGTCGATGGATTCGAGCAGGGTGTGCTCGTCCAGGTCCGCGCCCTTGCCGGCGGCGCGTTTGTGGGCGATCGCGGGCACCGAACCGACCACGCGCATGCCCAGTCCGGTCGCGACTTCCTCGGACGTCTGGATGCGGCGCGAGCGGAACTCGAAGAAGGCCACGCACAGGCAGACGGCCGAAAAGGCGCCGATCGGAGCGACGAGCATCGCCATGAACTGGCGTTTGGCGTCTTTCTTCTGCACGCCGGCTTCTTGGTAGAGACTGACGCGCGGCGGCGACCGCAGCTCCACCGTCAACCGCTGGGACTCATCGCCGACCTGCTCGATGGCCTTTTCCTCGCGGCGGATGTCGGCGCGCACCAGTTCCATCTCGGTCGAGGTGGTGCCGATCTTCTCCGATTCCTTCGTCAGCGCCTCCAGCTGGTCGCGCAGGTTTTTCTCGTTCTCTTGGATCAATTCCAGCTCGCTTTTGAGCTGGGTCAGGACCGTCTGGTAATCGTCGCGGGCCTTTTGCTTGTAGCGCTTGGCGATTTCGGTCCGCAGGTAGGCCATCCGGCTTTCGAGCGACTTGGTGATCGACTCCCGCTGCTGCAAGGCGCGGATGCGCGTCAGCTCCCCGGGGTTCAGGGCCTCTTTGTCGTAGCGCTCGATCAGGTCGTCGACGTGTGCCTTGCGCTGGAGGTACTGCTTCACCTGCGGATCTGCCTCGACCACCTCGGTGACCGGTCCTTCCGGCACGGGCGGATCGGCCATCAGCTTTTCCTGGAGCTGGTGCGACTTCAGCTTGCCTTCGGCTCGCAGCAGATCGCCGCGGAGTCGCGCGTGCTGCCCGCGGTATTCGCCCAGGATGGCGAGAAGGTTGACCTGTTTCTGGGTCACCGCGGGGCCATCGCTGGTGCCCAGCTCATCGGCCCGTTGGCGGAACAGGTCCTTCTTCTGCTTCAGCTTGAGGCTTGCCTTGGTAAGAATATCGTCCAGCTCGGCGACGCGCTGGCTCTTGCGGCGCGGCTCTTCCTGGGTGATTTCTTGAAGATACGCTTGCGTGACGGCGTTCACGATCGTGACCAGCGTCTGCGGCTCGACGCCGGTCATCGCCACGGTCATGTGCTCGGCGCCTTCCTTGTACTCGACGCGTAATTCCTCTTCGAGCCAAAGGAGCGGATCGGGCTGAGCCTGCACAACGGCCAGCCATTTCACTTCATCGCGCTTGAGCGCCGCATTGAGCACGAAGCGGCTCTTGATGCGAGCGGCCTGGCTGGCCTGGAAGGTCAGGAACTCACCGCGCCCGGCGTCGCGATCGGGAAAGACGATGTGAGGCTGGATCGATTTCAGGTACAGCTGGGCGAAGGCAGTGTAGCGTGGCGTCAATCCAAAGTACGCCGCAGCCAGGGCGCCGCCGGCGCACAACAGACCCAGTGTCAGGGCGAGGAACCAACGGCGGCGCAGCGCACGCAGCATGCCCGGCAGATCCGGGCCGCCCGCCAAGGCTGGCGGCAGTGCGGGCGGCCCGTTTCGCCAGGTCGCCATCGCCGGTGCCGCGCGAGCGACGGCAGACCGGGCCGGAACCGAGGATGGCTCCGATCGCGGGCGAATCGGCTCGGGAATTCCAGCGTTCTGCGGAGCCACGGGCTACCTCGTCGTTGAACAAACACCCGAATGCAAACGCATAAGCAAATGTCTAATTCCTAATGACTAATGTCTAAGCAATGACGAATGGCCCAAGCCCCAACCCCTCCAGGAGCGGATTAGAGGGCAGTGGTTCGTCATTGGGTATTGGGCATTGTTCAGGCATTAGTCCTTCGTCATTAGACATTACTCCTCACCAGTAGCCGCAGGCTTTAGCCTGCGGTGGGACTGTGCCGCCGCTTCGACGTTATTCCGCAGGCTGACGCCTGCGGCTACAGACGCTCACGCCGATCCTGCCAGCGTCGGAGGACTAGGCGGCGCCGCCGGGCCGCAGGGCCAGCCGGGTTGCGGTGCGAGTTCGCATGGTGCGCGGCGCTGCCGTTCGACGCGGAGCGGCCACGGGCTCCGGCAGCCACAACCTGGCCAGGAACTGAAGCTCCAGCCAGAGCATTCCGAGCGCCAGCGGCATCATCAGCCAGCCTGCCAGGTCGTGGAACACCATGTTGGCAATCTCACTGCCGACCGTCTCGTGCAGCACGCCCGTTACCGTGATGCGGATGATGTTCGAGATCAACGCAATCGGCGCTGCACTCAGGGCGATGACAATCTTCTCGCCCAGCGGCCGGCGAATCAGCAGGGCGACGGCGGTGGACAGCGCGAAGAAGATGACCAGCATGCGCAGACCGCTGCACGCCTCGACGATTCCAATATCGACTTCGCTGAGCAGGATCACATTGCCTTCCGCAATGGCCGGGATGCCAATCGTCTGGAGCAGGAAGGTGCAGACCGTTGTGGCCAATTCCTGCAGCGGACCCGTGAGCTGGATGGAGAGCGTATAGGGCAGCGGCAGCATGAAGGCGATGAACGCGATCGACGGCCATGCCCAGCGCCACGCGGCCCAGCCGCCGATCATCAGGCACAGCCCGGCCAGGGCCGGAATGAACGAAATGGTGCCGAGCCAGACATAGAAATAATAGGTGCCGAACAGCCGCAGCCCGAGGCCCAGGGCGAGCACCGTGGCGCCCCACCACGTCGGCTGCAGCGGAATCGCCGGACAGCGGTCGCGGCGGAACCACAGCAGAGCCAGGGCAAAGAGCGGCACCAGGTAGCCGTGCGAATACTGCGGGTCGTGCGCCCAGGTGCGCGCGGTATCGACCAGCGTGGGCCAGTAGGCCCAGATGAGACTTCCCAGCGCGAGCGGCAGAGCGAGGAAAGGCCAGAGTTGCGCGGCGCGGCCGGCAGTGCGGAGCGGTTGGGTCATGGCACCCCCTCCCTGGGGTTCCAGCGAAATCCTTTTCGTGCCCAACCGCTCCGCACCCGGCCGTCTTCCTCGGGCAGGTACGGACGCTTGACTCCGTGGCCGGCATCCCGCCGGTTCCGAGGGGCACGATGGACGGGGGGAATCTTACAACCGGCGCGGTTGGCGCGTCAATTCGTGTTTGGGTGGGGATGAAATTCGCGTTAGCCCCTCGCGGCGTCGCACTTGCGCGACGCCGCGAGCGGCAAATACAGGATGGGACACGACTTCAATTTTCCGTGTAACATTTCCCTGTCGGCGCACACACGCTATCCGAGGAGCGAAATGGATCATCTTCCCGCACCAAAGGTTCGCTCGCTGACGCAGGGCCTGCTCCAGTACCGCGGCATGCTCTACGGGTTCATCTACTCGCTGGTGCGCGACGTGGTCATCGCGGAGGAAGTCTTTCAGGAAGTGGCCCTCATCGCCATGGAGAAGGAGCGCAAGGGCGACGAGGTCATCCGCGAGCCGGCCAAGTGGCTGAAAGAAGTGGTGCGGCGCATCGTTCACGCCGGCTACCGCGCTCGCAACGGCCGCATGGTCCCGGTCGATCCGAACTATCTCGAACAGGTCGTGCAGACCTTCGCCGAAGAGGCGTCGGTCGATCAGCAGCAGGATCGCCTCTCCGCATTGGGCAACTGTTTGGAACACGTGTCGGAAGCCAACCGCGACCTGCTGCGGCGCCGCTACGTCGCCGGTGCAAGCTACGACGAGATCGGCCGCGACCTGCGCCGTACGCCGGGGGCCCTTCGCGTATTGGTCCACCGCGTCCAGCGGCAACTGGCGGATTGCGTCGAGCACCGTCTGGCCGCGGAGGGCTGATCCATGTCCCCCGAGGACAAGGACGAATTGATCCTCCGCCATCTCGCCGGCGAAACGACGAAAGACGAAGGCGTCGAGCTGACACAGCTCCTGAAGGACGATCCTCAGTTCCGTTCGCGTTTTCACGCGTTTGTCACCCAGGTCGCTCGGCTGCGCGAGATCCTGGACGATCGATTCAGCGATAAGACGGTCAACGGCAAAACGCCCGTGGAGGTGGGTATGTCCATGCAACCCAGCGTTGCGAGTCCGCGAAGGTCGCCGAAGCAGACTCTGCCCGAGATTGCTCCGCCCGTGCAACGACCGGAGTGGAATCTCGAATTTCGTCGCATCTACTTCAACGCTGTCATCGGCGGTTCCGGCGGCCTGCTCGGCTGGCTCCTGGTGGCCCTGATCGGCAGCCTGGTTTCCCTCGATACATTCAACGTCTATCTGCGCGATGCGATCGTCGGCCTCATTGTCGGCGTGAGCATTGGCTTCGCCGCAGGCAGCACGGAAGGCATCGTTGCCTCGAAATCGTGGCGACGCGCCTTTCGCGGCGGTCTGTGGGGCGCTGCCCTGGGCGCCGGCGGCGGTTTCGCCGGACTGATCCTGGGTGAATTGATCTTCGGGATGGCCGGCGGCGGCGTCTGGCCGCGAGCGATCGGCTGGGCCATCTTCGGCGCCTGTGTCGGCACCAGCGATGGCTTTGCCCAGCGAATCACGGCCAAGATCCGCTACGGCGTCCTCGGCGGTTTGCTCGGCGGCCTGATTGGCGGCAGTGCCTACGAAGGATTGCTCGCCATTTTCCGCGGTGCCGGCGGACGCGCTGCCGCCCTGGCGTGGGGCAGTGCCGTCGGCCTCGTCATCCTCGGCGCCTGCATCGGCGCCCTGGTCGGCCTGGTCGAAGCCTTGCTGCGAAAGTCCTGGCTGTTCTTCGTCACGGGCCGGATGGAAGGCCAGACGCGGACGCTCGATTCGAGCCGCCCGCACACCATCGGCAGCGACGACTCCTGCGACATCGTGGTCAACGGCGATCCCAGCGTGGCGCCGGTGCATGCCGAATTCCACTTTGCCAACGGCGACTTCGAGATCCGGGCTCGCGACGGCGAGGTCACCGTCCGCCGCGACGGCGTCGATCAACTCGCGCTTACGTATCTCTTGCAGCCGGGCGACCGCATTCTCCTGGGCGAAACCCGCATGGTGTTCCGGAACGTGGAGGGCAAGAAGTCATGACGTTAAGATCCTCATCGGGCCGGCTGCTGCTCGTCGTCGGCCTGTTTGTCTTCGCGTTCGCCTGGGTCCTGGCGATGGGCCTGGTGGCACAGGTCAGCGCCGGCAGCCGGGCGAAAGCCGCGTCGGCGCCGCGCGACGACGGCAGCGTGAAAGCCGAGGTCTCCAACCTCGAACGCGACAACTTCAACATCACGCTCGCCCTCAAGATCACCGACAAGGCCGGCAACGTCGTCAACGGCCTGACCGAGCAGCACATCGACGTCTATGAAGACGGCGAGCTGGTCACCGAGTACAAGAAGTTCGTGCCCGCCGGCCAGGGCCCGGTGCGGGTCTGCCTGTGCCTCGACTACAGCCGCAGCATGAACGGCAAGAAGATCGTGGAGACCCGCAACGCGGCCCGCGCCTTCCTCCGCCTGCTCCGCGACCAGACCGACTATGCCGGCGTCTACGTCTTCAACGACTACCAGCAACAGCACAAGACCGAGGAAAAGCTGCCCATCGGCCCGCTGGACCTGCTCCGCCGCGAGCAGGCCTGGGACGGCATCATGTTCACGCCACTGGCTGACGGCTCGCCGATGCTCGAAACAATGGAACGAGGCCTCTACGGCCTGGAGCGCGTGACCGGCCGACGCGTCATGGTCGTGCTGACCGACGGTATGGACACCGATGAGAAGGAAGCAGTCCTGAAGAACAAGCGTCGCGTGTCGGAGTTGGCGTGGAACCTTGGCATTCCCCTGTACATGGTCAACATGTCCACCGACGAAGCCGACGAGCAGATGATGCGCGAACTGGCGGAACACACGCGCGGCCAGTACCACAAGGTGCCGTCGCCGGAAAAGCTGAAGGAGATTGTCGTCAGCATCGGTCAGAGCCTACAGAACGAGTACACGATCAACTACGATTCGCCGAACCCGGTCGAGGACGGCGTCACGCGCAAGGTCTCCGCCGTGGTCCGCCAGGGCGGCGTCGGCACCCAGGCGCAGACCGAGTACAAGGTCGCAGGCGTCATCTCGACGGGCGTGGGAGCCAAGAAATCGGACTCGGGCGTCGGCGTCCGCGGCTCCGCATCGCCGGCAATGGTCTTCTTTCCGCTGGCCGGTTTGCTCGGAGCCATGTTCGCCGCTCCCGTGTTGATCCGCCGGCGCAAGAGCCGCGACGCCGAAGACGCGTCACCGGCTGTAGCACCTCGGCCCGCAGCCACGACGCCCCGACCGCAGAACGGCTCATCGCGCTCGTGATTGGCCCGACGATATTCGCCTTTGTTCGTAGTTCCGCCTTCAGGCGGTTTTCTGCCTGAAACCGCCTTCTATGAGACCGCTTTTGTCAAGCTCCGTCGCTGATTTTTCTCGTGCCGTCGTGCGGGGGCGGACCGTCAGCGGCGACAGGGGCGTCCTGTCTCATCCGGGTATCCAAGCATTTTTCGCCCTCG
>JAIEMG010000300.1 GCA_019752375.1 Gemmataceae bacterium
GCCCCACCACCCGCCCTGGACCCGCCGGGGTGGCCCCCGCTATCCCGCTCGACCCACCCTACCTCTCGTGGTTTTTCAGCAGCCTCACAGGGGCGAGGCGGGGCCGAATGTGGTATTGTCCCCGCAGCCCTCAAGTAAGCGGCAGTTGCGCTGAAGCGAGACGGGCAATGGCAACGGCGGTTTCCGGTGGCTCGGACGTTTCCGGCCGTGGACCACGGCGCACGGACAGGAATGTCCGTGCCACGGAGAGCATGCGTCGCATGGCGCGGGGACGTCTCGATTGGTCGCATTGGCTCTCAACAGGCGTCCAAGAAGCCGATGAACCGCCGTCAGCAAACGGAGGAAACGGTCCGAAGCAGCCCGAAGCCACCGTCAACAAACGGCGATTTTTGGTGGTGAGAAGCGGCGGTTGCCAGGCGGGAGATCGGGGATAATGTTCGATCCGAGCCCGGCCACGACCTGACCGTGCGGGGGACGCGGTTACGGGCGTCGGGGATGGAGAAGCAGTCGTGGACACAGAGAAACGAGGCCCCTGCCCATGCTGACCTGTCCGCGCGGCCATCAGTGGGACGCCGCCAAGTCGCGCACCTGTCCGGCCTGCGGTTCGCCGTCGGTCACCCATGCCACCGGCGTCCGGCCCCCGGCGCCGCCGTCCGCGCCGACGCATCCGACTGCACCGACCGTTGCCGCCGTCCGTCCGACCGTGGCCGGCTACGAAATCCTTGGCGAGCTGGGTCGCGGCGGCATGGGCGTCGTCTACAAGGCACGGCACGTCTCGCTACAGCGGCTCGTCGCGCTCAAGATGGTGCTCACCGGCGAATACGCGTCGCCCCAGGAACTCGCTCGCTTCCGCGGCGAGGGGCTGGCGGTGGCCCGGCTTCACCATCCGAATATCGTGCAGATCTACGAAGTCGGCGAGCAGAACGGGCGGCCCTTCTTCTCGCTGGAGTTCGTGGACGGCGGCAGCCTGGCCCAGCGCCTCGCCGGCACCACGTTGCCCGCTCGCAGCGCCGCGGCGATGGCCGAAACGCTGGCCCGCGCCGTGCATCACGCCCATCAGCAGGGGATTGTGCACCGAGACTTGAAGCCCGGGAACATCCTGCTAAAAGTGGTCAGTGGTCAGTCGTCAGTGGTCAGCAAAGACAAGGCTGCGCCTTCTTCTGCACTGACCACGGACCACTTGTCACTGACCACTATTCCGAAAATCACTGACTTCGGCCTCGCCAAGCGGACCGACGGGGCATCCGACCAGACGAAGACCGGCTCGGTGCTTGGAACGCCGAGCTACATCGCGCCGGAACAGGCGGCCGGAAGGAAGGAAATCGGCCCGTCTGCCGATATCTACGCGCTGGGCGCCATCCTCTACGAAATGCTGACGGGGCGCCCGCCGTTTCGTGGCGAATCGTCCATGGACACGATCCTGCAGGTGATGTCCGAGGAACCGGTGGCGCCGCGCCAGTTGCAGCCGAAGTTGCCCCGCGACCTGGAGACCATCTGTTTGAAGTGCCTGGAGAAGGAGCCGCGCAAGCGATACGCCACCGCGGACGACCTGGCCGACGATCTCCGCTCCTTCCTCGATCACAAGCCGATCCGCGGCCGGCCGGTCGGCACACGCGAGCGGATGTGGCGCTGGAGCCGGCGCAATCCCGTCGTCGCCACGCTGTCGGCGCTGCTGCTCGTCGCCCTGGTCGGCGGCTTCCTCAGCATGACCGTGCTCTGGCGCCGAGCGGAAGCCAACTTCCAGGACGCACAGCACCAGCGACGCAATGCCGAGGTCAACCTCGCCGAAGCCGAACTTCAGCGTACCAAGGCCGAGACCAATCTTCGGGAAGCCCAGAAACAAAAAGCCCGCGCCGAGGAGAGCTTCCGCCAGGCGCGGCAGGCGGTGGACGACTTCTTCACGACGGTCAGCGACAGCCGGCTGCTCAACGTCCCCAGCCTGCAGCCGCTGCGCAAGGAACTGCTGGATTTGGCCCTGAAGTACTACCAGGAATTCCTCAAGCAACACGGCAACGACCCGACGATCCAGAAAGAGCTGGCCCGCGCGTACTTCCGCGTCGGCCTCATCAACTCCCAGCTGGGCGACGGCGCCAAATCGCTGGCGGCCTATCAGCAATCGCTGGAAGTCTATCAACAGCTCCTCCGCGCCGATCCGGACAGCGTCGAGTACCAGCACATGGCGGCGGCCGTGGGACATAACATCGCGATCCACCAGATCGCTCACGGCCGATATGCCGATGCGGAACGCGTGCTGCGCGACACCGTGGCCCTGCGCGAAAAGCTGGCGCGCTCGGCGCCGGACAATTCTCTGCTCCAGCAGTCGCTGGCATTCAGCCAGGAAGCGCTGGCCCAGCACCAGGCATCGGTGGGCAATATCGCCGAGGCGTTTCGCCTGTTCGAGCAGTCGCGCCTCCTGAGAGACAAGATGGCGCAGGCCAAGCCCAACACGGCGGTGCCGCTGCTCCAGCTTGCCCGTAGCTTGTACTCGATCGGCTACCTTCAGTACGAGACGGGGCAGCTCGGCGATGCGCGGCGAAATCTGCAGCAAACGCGCGACATCTGCGTCCGACTCACCACGCCGCCGATCGGCAGTGCCGAGGCACTACAACATCTGGCCCAGGCCGCGAGCGCCCTGGGTGAAGTCCACCTGGCCGCCGGCCAGCTCCCCCAGGCGCTCGCGGCATTCGAGGAAGCGCGCAAGCTCCAGGCCAAGCTGGCGAGCGAGAACCCGACGGTGGCTGCCTATCAGCGCGACCTGGCGCGCACGCACTATCGCGTGGCCCGCGCGCTTCGCGCGGGCGGCAAGAATGCCGAGGCCCTGGCTGCGGCGCAGCAGGCGCGGACGATTCAGGAAGCGCTGATCAAGACAGACTCGCTCGGCTTTCAGAGCCCGATGGAGCTGGCCTGGACGCTGACCCTGATGGGTGCCCTCCAACGGGAGAGCGGCCAGGCCGCGGAAGCGTTGCGCACGTTGCAGCAGACGCGCGGAACGCAGGAAAAGCTCGTGCAGGCCACTTCCGCATTTCTCGACGCGCGCAGCGAGCTGGCCGACTGCCTCAACGAGCTGGGCCTGACCCTTGAAGCGCTGAATCGCCGCGATGAAGCCCTGAAGGCGTATCAACAGGCAATCCAGGAGCAGCGTATCGCGTTCGACAAGGCGCCGCAAGTCGTGCAGTACCGCAAGCACCTGAGCAGCCAGTACGTCAACCAGAGCCGGCTGCTGCGCGACCAGGGCCGACTTGCCGACGCCGCCACGACGCATCGCGAGCGGCAGAAGCTCTGGCCGACCAATGGGAGCGAGCTCTACGGCATCACGCGCGAGCTGGCCCTGACCGCCGCTGCTGTCGGCAAGGGCAAGTCGTCGCTGACGTCCGCCGAGCAGGCCGAGCAACTCCGTTATGCCGATTGGGCCATCGAGGCACTACGATCGGCGATCGCCCAGGGATTCAAGGACGTGGAGCAAGTCAAGACGGACCCCGACCTGGCCGTGCTGCGGACGCGTCCGGACTTCTCGGCGCTGGTGGCAAAGCTGGAAGGGAAGAAGTGAAGGACGCCTGGTGCGACGGGGATGCCGGCTGATAAACTTCAACTCGGATTGCCTGGAGGGCAAGGAACCGGTTTGGAGGGATTCCCATGTCCGCAAACAAGAAGAAAAAGGCACAGAACAGGAATCGACTACGCCAGAAGCTGCTGAATCGAAAGCGGCAGCGCCAAGGAGAAGTCGTGGGGCCGGCGAACAGCGTGGTCATCCACGACCCACCCGGGCAGATGAAGATGTCCGCAGCGCTCCTCGGTCTTGTCGACCCGTATTTGAAAGACGTGACGGATGAGGAGGATCTGCGGAAAATGCTCCTGCTGGGAGTGATCGCCTGGAACCTTGCTCTACTGCCAGCCAGCGAGCGCGAAGCGTCGATCAATGAGTTCGCCAAGAAAGCGCCCGGGGAGACGAAGAACGACTTGCACACGGTGCTCGATCCGTTGATTGCACGGAAACTGGCGCTTTATCCCGATAATCAGCGGCATATCCTCAATATCGACGTCACCATGCAGGCCGCCGGCCCCTATGTCCAGGTGACGTCCACGCTGCCGGGAGATCTGGAGGAAGGCAGTCCACTTGCGCAAGCGGCGGACCGAGCAATTGCGGAGGCGGAACGGGCAAAAAAGAGGAACCGATGAACGCGCCCTACGAACTTTTCCCCGCCGTCAAGCAATCTCAAACGCCGGTGCCTCGGCAGCCTCGGCCGGTGAGCGCCGCGAATCGACCGGAGCAAAGCCGGAACCACGGCTGTCGCCCGGCGGCGCGGCATGGACGATTCCGCGCGAAGCCGGTGCGTCCGCGCGAGGATGCTTGACGCACCCTACGAGATTACAACGAACTTACCGCTCAGCTTCGACGTGCTTTCGCCACGCTCTCCGTCGTCACGAAGTACTTGGCGAGCATGTTCGCCTTTTCCCACGCCGGCACTGTGCGCGGCGCGCGCAGGTACTGGAGGAATTGCCGCATCACCTCGCCGAAGTGCGCCTCGTGGCCGACGCGATAGGTCTGCGGGATCTCGATGTGGAACTCGCTGCCGAGGTCGTGCAGCGCCACGCCGGGATACTGCTTCTGCAAGGACTCCACCTTCCTCGTCACGGCAGCGCGCACGCCGTCGTGGCTGGGCACCACGTACAGTTCCGGACGATAGTGCTGCTCCTTGCCCTGGCGCACTTCGACGCGCGACCGGCTGCCGCGAAAGACGGCCAGATGCGTGTCGCCGGCGCCGACGGCGGCCTCGAAGTCCCACAGGGCGCGAAGCTGGACGTGGATGCCGCGCAGGGTGTAGCGGACCTCGTTGTTGCAGAAGTAGTCCAGCGCCCCGTTCCGCAGCTCGCCAGTCAGATACGACGGGAAGTCAGCCTCGCCCGTCACCTGCTGGAAGTTCTCGCGCGTCATCGACGTCGGCCAGCGCTGGCCGGCCAGGACACGGACATCGTTGCGATGGTCGATCGCCTGTTCGGGAAACAAGACCCACGGCACCAGGTCGACGAGATGCGTGCCGACGTCGGTCAGCCCCTCGCCCTGCTGGTGCACGTCGAAGAACCACGGCGGCCGCCGATTCGGCACGCCCGCGACCAGCTTCAGCAGGAAGTGAACGCTCTCCATGAACACGCCGGGCTCGGCCTCGCTGCCGCGCTCCGCATCGCCAAACGTCGCCGCATCGGTGACGAACTCGCGCTGGAGCATCGAGGTGATCTCGTAGCGCTCGGTCATGATGTCGTAAGCGACCAGCCCGCGCTGCTCCGCCTCATTCAGGGCGGCTTCGAGCTTCGCCAGATCGGCCGGCACGATGACCCACGGCTTGTCGGCCAGCACATTCAGCCCCGCATGGACCGCGGCGACGATGGAATCGATCTTCCCTCGATTCCGCCCGGACAGGACGACGACGTTGCCCGGCTTCTCACGCAGCAGCCGCTCCTGAAAGTCGGGCGTCGCGTGCACTTCAAGCTGCCAGCGCGTCGGATGGGCCGCACGGTTGTTGAAGCCCGCGATGCGGCCCAGGTGCGCCAGCAGGTCGGGACCGAGCGGAGCGTAGACGTGGACTTCGGGAGCGACGCCGTCGACCATCTCCTTCTGCACCAGGGCAGCATGGAAGTGGCCGGGATCGAGGGTCATCAGCTGGACGGTCATGGTGGAGTTCCTGGGTGGCGGGAGAGTGACGCCCGATGGCGAGCGAGGGTTGCGGAGCTTCAGGAGCTGCCGACCCTCACTTGCCTTGGGAGAGTATATTGGCGAAAGGGCACTTGCGCATGTGCGGCTGCATCCGCACCTGAAGACCCGACTCCAGCAGCCACCCGACCAGCTCCACGGGCTCCACGCGATCGCACACGGCACTGACCACACGATGAACCGCTGGTCAAGGCGGTGCCGACCGATCACGTCGGTCGTCCAGTCGGAGGATGAAAAAGGATATGTCCAATCATGAGCACTCCCTTCAGTCGCATTGGACCTTGTCGCCGGACCCTAGGTTGCGCATAATACTTCAAGTTTCTTGAAGGATTATGCAATGCCACGCTGGGCCAAAGACGCCGCCCGGACCCTGTTCGCTACTGCCCTCTGGCAGGGTGGGTACTTCACCGCAAAGCAAGCTCGTCAAGCAGGTTACGGTTACTCGCACCTCGATTACCATGTCTCCACCGGGAACTTTGAACGGGTCGATCACGGGCTCTATCGGCTGACGGCCATCCCCGCGGGGGAGCATGACGACTTTCGGCGCCTCGCCCTCTGGAGCCGAAATCAGAAAGACGTGCCGCAAGCAGTCGTTTCTCACGAGTCGGCCCTCGTCCTGCATGAGCTCAGCGAACTTCTTCCCAACGCCATCCACCTGACGGTCCCCGTCACCTTCCGCAAGCCGCCGCCTCGAGGATGCGTCCTGCACAAACGAGCCGTCAGTCCCCCAGACGTCGAAGAAAGGGAGGGCTTTTACGTCACGACGCCGCTTCGGACCCTCCTGGACGCGTCGCTGGGCGCGGTGAGCACGGAGCAGCTGGAAAAGGCGGTGTCCGAAGCGATCTCCCGCGGGCTCGTCCGTCGCGGGAAGCTGCTGGAAAAAGCGCGCCGGCATCGCCAGGCCAGGAGACTTCGCCTTGTGCTTGGCGACACGAACGGAGAGAAATAGCCGCAACACCAAGGAAGGCGTCCCATGGCCAGACAGTTCGGCTCCGCCTCGGCGTTCAAGGCATCACTCGAAGCACATCTGCGCAAACGTGCGGAGGAGCGAGCCGTGCCGTTTACCACGCTGCAACTCAAGTTCGTCATCGAACGACTCCTCGCCCGCCTCTTCCGAGGAGCGAACCCGCCGTGGCTCCTGAAGGGCGGGTTCGCGATGGACCTCCGCTTCCGACCCGGAGCCCGCACGACCAAGGACGTCGATCTCTCCGTCGCACTGGCCACCGCGGGATCGAGAACGGGATCGCTGGCGACGCTCCGGGAAAAACTCCAGGAAGCGGCGGACGTTGACCTCGGCGATTACCTCACGTACCGGATCGGCACGCCCAAGCGCGAACGCACGAACGCACCGAATGGCGGCGGCCGCTACGCCTGCGAGGCACTCCTCGTTGGCAAGACCTATGCGAAGTTTCATATCGACATTGGCATTGGCGACGCCCTGATCGGCGAGCCCGACCCGCTCACCGGTGACGACATCCTTTCCTTCGCGGGAATTGAACCCCTTGCCGTGCTTGCCATCCCGAAGCCCCAGCAGTTCGCGGAGAAGGTCCATGCCTACACCTTTCCCTGGGAGGGACGGCTCAATACGCGGACGAAGGACCTAGTGGATCTCGTGCTTCTCCTCGAACGCGGCCCGCTCGATGCGGAAGGAATCCGCCAGGCGCTCGCTGCCACCTTCAAGACGCGCGGCACTCATGCGATGCCAGAGAAGCTCCCTCAGCCGCCGGACTTCTGGGCAGCGGATTTTGCCGGCATGGCCGATGAGGCGAAGCTCTCGACGAGGGATTACCTCACCGCGTTCGGGGAACTCGCCCGGTTCTGGGACGCAAACGCATTGGGAGCTGCTGGCTAATTCTACAACGCTACGTCCACCGGAAGGATCGGCGTCGGCGTCTGTAGCCGCAGGCTTCAGCCGGCTGAAGCCTGCGGCTACAGACGTTTACGGAAACAGCATCGTTTGCGGAACCCTCTGCACCACACGACTCACGATCGTTTCCACCAGGAAATCGCCTGGCGCATCATGCTGAGCTGGGAGAGCGCGCTCCAGAAGAAAACGAACGAGATGACCGCTGCCACTGGCCCGATCCAGGTCAGCGTCTTGGATTTGATCCCCTCCGCGCGCTGACGAACTTCCGCCACGCGCGGTTGGTAGCGTGCGATCAAGGCCAAGCTCGATTTCAAGGTTGAATCGACGCGCGACAGTTGCGCGTTGACGGCGTCTGCGTCCTGATCGGTCGGCGGATCTCCCAGCAGCCGGCTCAATTCCCACGCGGAGGACGACACCTGGGAAAGCTGCCCGTTGATCTCGGTCAGCTGATCGCCCTCGAAACCAGTCGCTGCGAGGAACGGGAAGTTGCCCATGTCCTCCAGCACGGTGTTGATCGCGACGGCCGCTTCCGCGACGGTGTGCAACTTCGCCTGGGCATCACCAAGCTCGGGTGCGAGCCGTTGCTGCACGGTCCGCGCCATGAACCGACGCAGCCCGGGGTTCTGCGGCTCGCGGGCAAGTTGCCTTTGCTCCTCGCGCGTCGTTTCCAGGCGTTCCACGGCCCGGGTGAGACTGGTCTTGGCCTGATCGAGGCCCTGGTCGGCGATATCGAGCGCGGACTCGATTCGCCCATGGAGTTGTGTCGCCTGCCTGGTCACCGGCTCCTTGATGATCCAGATACCGATGGCGGCGGCCAGGCTGAGGAGCAACACGACCGTGGCGAGGAGAAGGACGACCGCAGCCAGGATTCGCTTGAAGAAGGTCATGTGAGTTGTCCCGACTCCCGGTTGTTGCTCGTTCGCCTCATGGTTGGCGCGGAGTATCCTGCTTGGCGGGTGCCGTCCCTTGATAGTAGCTAATCTCTGCCGGAGCGGTGAGGCCGCCGGAGATGATCGTCTGCAAGCTTTCTTCCGAGCTCCAGTCGACGTCCAGCACGTCCTCCTCGGGGACCAGCAGGAATAACCGTGCAGGACTCCGGCACTCCCTTGAGCCGGCGGTTCGGGAAGCGCGTTTGCCGGCGTGTCCATGGGGCCAGCCTCGCTCACCAGCGCGACGACGGAGCCAGACTCGCCGCTGTCACGGCCGCGCGACGGTGCGCACCGTCAACCCCAGGATGATCGAAGACCAGCCGTGGAGAAGCAGGTCCAGGCCCACGAACAGGCCGATCACCCAAAGGCTCGAGTCGGGCCAGCGGTTGAAAATCATGAGGCCGAGCAGCAGATCGACCGCTCCGCTCAGCAGCACCCAGGGCCAGGAGGGAAATCGTTCGGTCAGTGCGAAGATGATGCGGAGCACGCCGCCCACGATGAAGGACGCGGCGAAAATCAACGTGAGCACCGCGGCCGCTTGCACCGGGTCCTCGAGCATGAACACGCCGAGGATCAAGTACATGGCCGCGGAGAGCAAGTGCAGCGCAAAGCCTCCCCAGTTGCGGACCAGGATGGCGTGCACGACCTCCGTGACACCGGCGACGACCAGAACGATGCCGATGGCGAACACGGTCGCCATCGTGGCGACAAAGGTCGAGCTGATCGCGAGCAGCCCGAGGAAGAACGAGACAGCGCCCAGGAGAACCAATTGCAACCACGTGCCCTGCAATCGCACGTGTTCAGTGGTTCCGGGCGCGGACGCTGGGGAGGCCTGGGTCACGGTGTTCGCTCCTTATGTTTCGAAAAATCAGGGACGCGATGCTCTGTGGGAATCCCCACTCACAGAACTGTTCGCCACGCTTTGCCGTATTACCCACGGCGGGCACGGATAATATATAGGTCGGCTGAACCGAGCTCTTCCAGAGATTTTCGGAATCGCCTAGTGAAGCCGCTTCATTCCGTGTGGTAGCATCATCCAAGAACGATCGCATTCCGCCCCTCATCGGGGCGGCTTCCATTGCTGAACGAACCGAATGATCCGCCTCTGCCCGCTGACGGGGACCGGAAATGAAGCCGCTTTATCGTCGCCTGCTCCTTGCGCTCTTCTACATTGCCTCGCTCGTTGCCGTCGCCGTCGCGGCCAGTTACTTCGGTCGGAATTTCACCGGCATGGGGCCGGCCCCCACCCGGTCGGCATTCGCCGGTCGGCTGCCGGGCACTCCGGACGGCGACAAGCGCCGCTTCCAGTTTTTCTACGCCACCAACCGCGACACGAAGGACGACGCCACGTTCAACGGCCAGGGCAACAAGCTGGGGAGCAGCATCTCGAACGGCACATTCGACGTGCGCATCTCGCCGTATATGCCGATCGAGCCGCGCGTCTGGTTTGACACCAAGAACGTGGATTGGGCCGGCCAGGCCGAGCTCGCGCCCGAAGCATACGCCGCACGGCTGCGCGAGGCCGTGCAGGCATCGCCGCAGAAATCGCTGCTGGTCATCGTCTGGGGATTCCGGGATTGGTTTCGGTCGGCGGCGCTCAAGACGGCTTACACGGCCTACGTGCTGGACATCAACACGCCGGTGCTGATGTTTGACTGGCCGGGCAATCAGGGCGAAGGCCGGGCTGGATATCGCGCCTCTCGCGAAGTCGCCACCAAGTCCGCGCCGGACCTGGGACGGGTCCTGGCTCAATCCATTCGCGACACGGGGGCGGAGAACGTCTGGCTGATGGGCAGCAGCCTGGGGTGCCAGACCATCTGCGACGCCTTCGCCTGGCTGGAAACCCAGCCGGACATCATCAAGGGCAAGCCCAAGCTCGATCACGTCGTGCTCAACGCGCCCGATGTGTCGGCCGATGCGTTCGATGACAAGTTCGCGGAGCGGATCCAGGCGCTGTCGCGCCATTTGAGCGTCTACGTCACCTCGAATGACCGGGCCCTGCTCATGAGCCACTGGATCAATGGCAGCCGACGCCTGGGGCGAAGCGCGTCCATCTCGGAACTGCCCGAGGAACGGCCGGACCCGTATGAGTTCGAGGAAGCCATGGAGCTGCTCGACCTGCAAGCCAAGGGGGTCAAGAATCTGGCCGTCGTGGATGCCACGCCGGTCAACCGCACCCGGAACCTGCACCACTTCTTCACCGATTCGCCCGAGTTCTTCGACGATCTCTATCGCCACCTCCTGCAACCCGACAACATGGTCAGCCGTCGTCTGCAATCCCTTCGGACGGAGAATGGGACGAACTACTGGATCCTGTGGAGCGATTGAGAATCCCTGCCGATTCCCATCGCTGCCTTGCCCGGCCGCCGGAAGCACCATAAGACTTATCCTGCCACCACGGTCCCCCGAGAGAATGCAGTCGCCTTCTCATTCCCTTCCCTTCCGATGGAGTACTCGCAACCATGCGATTCGCCGTCATTCTGGCCATCGGGTCCACCCTGGCGC
Source organism: Gemmataceae bacterium (assembly GCA_019752375.1). Taxonomy (GTDB): domain Bacteria; phylum Planctomycetota; class Planctomycetia; order Gemmatales; family Gemmataceae; genus JAIEMG01. The sequence goes on from JAIEMG010000300.1 coordinate 11,009, forward strand.
TTGCCGATGCCGACAAATTGGCATTGACCAACGTCCGCGTCACGTACGGACTGCTCGGCCCGGCTCGTTCGGATGAAAGTGTTTTGCCGGGGGACACCGTGTGGCTCGATTTTGACATCGAGGGCATCACGGTGGCTGCGAACGGCAAGGTCCAATACAGCATGGCTCTGGAAGCCGTGGACAGTAAAGGCAAGGCCATCTACCGGCAGAACGCCGCCGACCAGGAAGCGGTGACCAGTCTGGGCGGAAAATCGGTTCCTGGTCAGGCACACGTGGACATCGGCCTCGACCAGCCTGCCGGCGACTATACCGTGAAAGTCACCGTCACCGATCGCGCCAGCAAGCAGACCCAATTCTTGACGCAGAAACTGAAGGTGCTGCCCGCGAATTTCGGCATCGTTCAGGTCAAGGCGACCAACGATCCCGAGGGGACCGTGCCCGCCGGAATTCTGGGCGTCGGTCAGTCCGTGTGGGTCAATTTTGCCGCGGTCCGCTTCGAGCGCGACAAGACCAAGCAGCAGCCGCAGGTGCAATTCGAGATGCGGATCCTCGACGAAGCCGGCAAGCCCGTCCTGGACAAGCCGGATTCGGGCATCATCGACCGCGATGTGGCCGCCACGGACAAGCTGCTGGGCGGACAGTTTTACGTATCCCTCAATCGGTCCGGCAAGTTTGTCGTCGAACTGAAGGCGATGGACAAGGTGGCGAACAAGTCGGCCACCGTGTCGTTGCCATTGACGGTCCTGCCGCGCCGTTGATTCGTAGAGGATCTCTTCATGCGTCTCCTCGCTCTTCTATTTGCCGGACTGCTCATCGCCAGCGTGGCAGCGGCACAACCGGCGAAGCGTTCGGCCGTGGCCAAAGCGGTCGGCGCTTCGGGAACCCTATTGCGGCGGGAAGCCGATACGAGGCCCTGGCAACTGGTCGCGGACAACGAAACGCTCCATGCGGGCGACTTGCTCGTCGCCGGCGCGGGCGCTGAGCTGGAGGGAACCAACGGCGCCGTGCGGCTTGTGCTCCAGGGCGGCGCTGGCGCCTCTTCGCCATTGCCCATCATCGAGTCGGCGGTCCGGATCAACGCCAGCCAGGATGGCGACCTCGACTTTTCGCTCTTGCGCGGCCGAGTCGATGTCGTCAACCGCAAGGCCAAGGGTGAGGCCAAGGTCCACGTCCGCGGCCGAGACGGGACGCTGGAGCTGCGGTTGCTCGAGCCGGGAACGCGCGTCGCCCTGGTACTGTCGGGGCGCTGGCCGCCGGGAACTCCTTTCCTCAAGGATGCCAAGCCGCAAGAACACAAGCCCGCGTTGGCGTTTATCCTTCTGGTCCTGCAGGGCGAAATCGAGCTCAAGACGGCCAAGCACCAATTTTCCATGCGCGCGCCGCCAGGACCAGCGATCCTGGACGGTGACGACGTTGCCGATGTGGACGCAACGCCGCGTCGGCTGGAGCAGTTGCCGGCTTGGGCGACGGCGAAGTCCGATACCGAAGACGCGAAAAACGTGAAGGCGGCGCTGGATCGCTTTCGGGACCTCGCGAAGAAGAAGTCCGTGCCGGAAGCCCTGGACGAACTGTTGAAATCGGACCACCTGGCCGAACGGCGCGTCGCCGTTGCCATGCTGGGTGCCACGGACGACCTCGAACGCCTGGCCCAGGCACTTGCAGCCGCGCGAACTCCGGACATCTGGGAAAATGGGGTCCCGGTGGTCCGCCACTGGATCGGCCGCGAGCCCGGCCAGGACCAGAAACTGTATCAGGGATTGGTGGACAAGCACAAGCTGAGCGCGACCCAGGCCGAAACCGTGCTCGAACTGCTCCACGGCTACAGCGATGACGCCCTGCGCCAGCCGGAAACTTATGAAGGGCTGCTCGATCTGATGGAGAGCGATCAGCTGGCGATCCGCGGCCTGGCTCACTGGACCCTGTATCGGCTGGTCCCGCCGGGCCGAAAGTTTGGCTTTGATCCCCTGGCCACACCCGAGAAACGAGCCCAGGCGGTGCGGGAATGGCGCAAGCTCATTCCAACCGGCAAGCTACCTCCCTCCAAGTAAGAATGAGACCGCTCATGAGTCGCGCCTATTCGGTCTGCATCGGAGCGATCGCCGTTGTCGCGGTGCTGGTCCAGCCTTCGACCGGTCAGGCGCAGTTCCGGCGGGTGGTCAATCCGCGCCCGGTCATTCGACCGGTGGTTAACACGCGTTTCTTCCCGGTTCCCGTGTATCACTTCAACTCCGGCAGCTATCTCCAGGGCGCCGCCTCGGTCATTGACGCGCAGGGTCGGTACTTGAAGAACACCCAGGAGGCCTTCCTGCTCAGGGAACAGGTCCGCGCGGCCCAGATGGACAATCGTCGGCGCGTGTTCGAGCAGCACCAGTTCGAGCGGGCCAATACCCCCACACTGGAAGAACAGCGAGAGTTCCGGCGACAACAGGAGTTTTGGCGAAGTTGGAACGATCCGCCCCTGACCGAGATCTGGTCGGGAAGGGCCCTGAACAACCTGCTGAGTGCCGTGCAGCGAGCGCGCGGCGAGCATGGCTACCAGGGAGACTTCGTGCCGCTGGATCCCGATCTGGTTCGCCACATCAATGTCTCGTCGGGCAGGTCCGGGAGTATCGGCGTGTTTCGCCAGGGCGAGGACCTGCGCTGGCCGTTGGCGCTCCGACGCGACACCTTTGAAAAGGAACGAACGGAAATCGATAAGCTGGCGCGCAAGGTGGTGGATCAGGTCGCATCCGGCAAGCCGGACGTGCAGGCCCTCGATAGCCTGACTCAGGCAAACACCCAGCTCCGCCAGCGTCTGCGGGAGAACGCTCGCGTCCTGTCGTCCACCGATTACATCCAGGCGCTGCGGTTCGTGAACCAGTTGATCGACTCCACCCGGTCCCTCCAGCGGCCCGGCGCGGCCAGCTTCTTCAGCGACTGGACCTTGACCGCGCGCGATGTGGGAGAGCTGGTCGACCAGATGACCAAAAAAGGGCTCCAGTTTGCTCCGGTCACCCTGGGCGACGAAGCGCGTTACACGACACTCCATCGCGCCTTGGGGAACTACGCGTCCGGACTGCCGATGGAGAGTCTGCGTGAGCTGCGCGCGCAGTTCTATTCGATTGACAGTCCCTGATGACGCCTTGCACTTGGCGGCCATCGCGACCGAACCGCAGCAGCCGCCACCACTTCTCCGCACATTGCATGGAGGCTCAGGGATAACAATCCAAGCTCGGCCAAACCCGTATCAGCGCTTGACCGAGTGTCGGGTGAACGAGCGCGCTTCGAGTCGATTGCTTTTGCGAGCTTCCTTGGTCGCGCCGAAACGGGATTGCACGCGCGACAGACGACAGCATTGCATTCCTGCTTCCCGGTGATACGCTCGGCCGTGCAAACGCGCCGTCGTGCGGGCCGTTTGTCCGGGAAGGAGCGAAACCGTGAAGCAACTGCCTGTCGATCTGCGTCCGCTGTGGTGGGGCCGGAGCAACCTGCGCCCCTGGTTACGGCTTCTGGCACGGCAACACTACGCGTTCGAACGCTCGCTTTGGCCGCGCGTGCTTCGCACCACTCTCAATTGTGCAGCCGTTTCCGCGTTGGGCATGATTCAGGAGGTGTTCCACGGCCGCGATATTCGACGGACGCCGGTCGACCATCCGCCACTATTTGTGCTCGGTCACTGGCGCAGCGGCACCACCTACTTGCACAACCTCCTGAGCCAGGATGAACGGCACACCTACCCCACTCACTACGATTGCGCGGCCCCCGGCCACTTTCTGCTCACCGCTTCGCTGGTGCACCGCTGGCGGGGAGCCGCCGTGAAAGGCCGGCGGGCCATGGACAATGTCGGCGTGAGCCTGGAAACCCCTGCCGAGGATGAAGTCGGCCTGAGCGTGATGGGCGTTCCATCGCCCTACCTGGACTCGGCGTTCCCCAATCAGCCGTTCCTCTATCAGAAATATCTGGACCTGGAGAACGTCCCGCGCCAGGCGCGGGAGCGCTGGAAAAAGGCGGTGATGCGCTTCTGGAAGTCCCTCCTCTACCGGCGTCCCGGCCGGCTGCTTCTGAAATCGCCCACGCACACGGCCCGCATCAAGATCTTGCTCGAGATGTTTCCCGATGCTCGCTTCGTCCACATTGTCCGCAACCCCTATCCGGTCTTCGCGTCGATGCAGAAGACGCTCGCGGCCATGTGGAATCGAACGAGCCTTCAATCGCCGCCCTTCCCCGGCAGGGACGAATTCATCCTGGCGACCTACCCGCTGCTGATGGACCGCCTCGAAGCGGGTCGCCGTCTGGTCGATCCGTCGCGGTTCCATGAACTGCGCTACGAAGACCTCGTCCTCGATCCGATCGGGCAGGTGCAGGCGGTCTACGAGCACCTGGACCTTGGCGGATTCGAACGTGTGAAGCCGCGGCTGGAGCGCTATCTGGAGGGATTGGGATCGTACCGCGCGAACACGCACGAAGCTTCCGCCGCCTTCGACGCGGAGATCACCAGTCGCTGGGGCCGATTCATCGACCACTACGGCTATGGCCGACGCCCAGCCGCGGGCGCGGAGTAGGTGGATCGGCCGGCACAGCCAGCCCTTGCTCTCGTTACCGGGCTCTGCCCGGTAACGCACTGTCCGCGAGGCTCTGCCTCGCGGCAGTGCGCCGTCCGTCACCTGCCGGTCCAGCCAGCGAATGGCGCGCGAGGCAGAGCCTCGTCGGCAGTGCGTTACCGGGCAGAGCCCGGTAACGAGAACAAGCTTTTCTACAAAGTAGGTTGCTGGTGGTTTGGCCGGCACGGCTGGCCCTACAGATAAAGCCTCATGGAGGGCCGGATGTGCCGGCCAAACCATTCGTGACTCTGCCCTGCTGCAAGGAAAGCCAAGCGGCGACTATCGCAATGTTTCGACGTTGCCGCAAACGCCGAGGGACTGGCCCGAGATCATCCGACCAGCGGGCGAGCAAAGAAAAAGCGCGGACTCGGCCACGTCCTCGGCCGTCACCATGTTTCGGAGAGAAACCGATTGCAGACGTTGACGCTTGGCTTCCTCGAAGTGGATGCCTTCGATCTGAGCGCGGGCCTGCAATACTCGGTCCTGACGTTCACCCTCCACGATTCCGGGCAAGATCGCATTGACCCGTATTCCGGCCGGACCGAGTTCCATGGCCCACGTCTCCGTCAAGCCGATGATGGCCCATTTGGAGGCCGAATAGGGGCTGCGGTTGGGGAAACCCAACCTGGCCGCAACGCTCGCAATGTTGATGATGGACCCGCCGCCCGCCTGCTTGAGCAAGGGCACGGCTCGACGAGCGCAAAGAAACGGACCGGTCAGATTGACGTCAAGCGTTCGTTGCCAATCGGCGAGGGCGACTTCCTCCACCGGGCACGTGGGGCCTGCGATGCCGGCGTTGTTCACGAGAACGTCCAAACCGCCGAGTCGCGCCTGCACGTCCGCGAACAGGCGATCGACGTCCGCCTCGATTCCGACGTCGGCGAGAGTGCCGCTGACCTCCGGGTGAACCTTCACGATCTCCCGAAGTGCCTCCGCCGAGACGTCGCAGACGTGCAGCCGGGCGCCTTCCCGCACCAATCGCGCTGCAATACCGCGGCCAATTCCCGACGCACCTCCGGTAACCAGCACGCGAAGCCGATCGAGTTGAGCCACTTGACCTCTCCGCATGTTGGTGACTCGGAAATGCTGCCTGCGATCGAGTGCCATTTCAGGCAGCCGTCGGCGATGATCGCCGCTTCGCTCCGCAATCGTTCAAGAATAAGTTCGTAGGACGGATTTCCAATCCGTCCGGCAAAAACGGACGGATTGGAAATCCGTCCTACGAACCCACGAACGTATTCTTAGATGGCTACTCCGCGTGGATCAGAAGCCGACGTTGCTTCTCCCCTTGAGCTTCAGGATTTGTCGCGTTTCGTCGGGTGTGGCGATTTCGAGGCCGAGTTCTTCCAGAATCCGGCGGATCTTGGCAACCTGATCCGCGTTGGTTTGCGCGAGCGTCCCCTTGCCGATCCAGAGACTGTCTTCCAGTCCGACCCGAACATTGCCGCCCAGCACGGCCGATTGCGTCGCGATATACATCTGGTTGCGGCCCGCGCCGAGCACCGACCACTGGTAGTCGTTCCCGAACAGGCGATCCGCGGTCCTTTTCATGTGCATCACGTCCTCGGGATGCGGGCCAATGCCGCCGCGAATTCCAAAGACCGATTGAATGAAAAGCGGCGGCTTGATCAAGCCGCGATCGAGGAAATGCGCTGCCGTATACAGATGGCCGATGTCATAACACTCGACTTCAAAGCGAGTGTCATTGCCGCTGCACGATTCGAGAATGTAGGCGATGTCCTTGAATGTGTTCTTGAAGATCCGTTCATCGCTGCCGGCGAGATAGGGCGCCTCCCAGTCGTGCTTCCACTCCGGATAGCGAGGGATCATTTCGTAGAGGCCGAAATTCATCGAGCCCATATTGAGCGACGCCACTTCAGGCTTGAGCTTGAGGGCCGGTTGCAGGCGCTCTTCCACCAGCATGGTGGGCGCCCCACCCGTGGTGATGTTGATCACGACGTCGGAAGCCGCCTTGATCCCGGGGAGGAACCGCCGAAAGGCATCGGGGTCCTGAGTCGGACGACCATCCGCCGGCACGCGAGCGTGCAAGTGGACAATGGATGCCCCGGCCCGCGCGGCGCCGATCGCCCCTTCCGCGATTTCGTCCGGCGTGATGGGAAGGTAGGGCGACATCGTCGGCGTATGAATCGCCCCGGTGACGGCGCAGGTGATCATCACTTTTCGAGCTTTGGCCATCGGCAACGATCTCCGCGAACGTGGCTACTTGGTGGGAGTCGAATCCGCATGCAGGAGTTTCAGGAGTGCCAGATACCGCTCATCGCGCTCCGCCAGCGCACGATCGGCTTGCTCGGGCGGGTAGGCGTAAAATCCCTCTCCGGTCTTGAACCCGAAGTGGCCGGCGGCAACCATCTTCTCCACGACCGTCGGCAGCGTCGTGTCGGACCGAAGCTGCGGACAGAGGTTCCGATAGACCGATGCCTGGATATCAAGGCCGCCGAAATCGTGGATCCGCAATGGCCCCAGTGCCGCGAGCCGAAACCCCATGCTCCCGCGTATCGCGGCGTCGATGTCTTCCGCGGATGCCACGCCCTTTTCAAGAAGATCCCACACCTCGCGCATCACCGCAACCTGCACGCGATTGACCAGAAAACCGGCCACCTCGCGACGAATGACGATCGCCTGCTTGCCAATCCGCCGATGGAGTGCGAGCGCTGCCTGCGTTATATCCTCTCTCGTCAGCGGCGATGGAACGATTTCGACGGTAGGCACGATGTGCGGCGGATTGAACCAGTGGGTGACGAGCGCTTGCTCCGGATGCTTGAGCCTCGTGCCGCTTTCCGAAATGGGAAAGCTCGATGAGTTGCTGGCGAGGATCGTATCGATGCCGACATGGGACTCGACTTCAGCCAGCAAGGCCTGTTTGACGGCCAGATCCTCTCGAACCGCCTCCACGACAAACGTCGCGGAACGGCAGGCTGCTTCCATCGATTCATGCACCGTGATCCGGGACAGCATCGATTCCACCTGACCGGCGGGATGAAGCCCGACGCGAACAAAATCAGACAGGATCGTCCGCACCCGCCCGAGCAATTCTCGGCGTGCGTGCGGCCACTCATCGTACGCGTGAACCTGAATTCCCTTGCTGGCAAAGGCTTGAACAATGCCATGCCCCATGGTGCCCAGCCCCAACACCGCCACAATGGTCTGCGATTGCTCGGTCATCATCAAATCCCTGATCCCGGTTGCCGTGCCGCTCCATTATGGAGTTGACGTTGGCAGCAGGCAAACAAACCCCGCGGTTCGGCCGTAGTTCGTGTCCGTGCCGAACCGCGCGGTCGTTAGCCCGACGCGCAAGCCTCATATTCCGCACCCTTGCGAAAATGTCCCTTGTTTTTAGGGCGACGTTAAGATGGGTCGGCCAGGCAAGATCGCTTTAAGGCCCTTCTGCTTCACGCGTTACGAGCCCATAAAACAAGGATGCGGAATATGGGGCAAGCGAGGGATGCTTCATCCCTCGCTTGCGCGTTTTGAAGTTGCGCTATCCCCTCGTTCCTCTCGTACCCAAGCTCTGGCTTGGGTACGTAGCGGAACTCGCCAGAGTTCCGAACAGGATCCTGTCGCACGGAAGTCTGGCGACTTCCGCTACACGGCGCGATAGCCCGTTTGGCAATTCGCTCTCAGGCTCTCCGGCTTGGGTACGAGGGAAGAAAGCATGGCACCCATGCATGGTGGTTCGCCCGAGTGTCGGCCGAACGAATGTCCTTCGAGTCGACGAACGACTCGCTACGCCGATTGACAAGCCCCGCCCGAAAGCGCAAACTTCTCCTTGGCTGGATCGCCCCATCGTGGGACGACGCCCCCTCCAACGACGAAGAGGAAACGCCCGATGCCTGGCCTGTTTCGCACCTGGATGCACAGCCTGTTCGGTTCCCGTCCGTCCCATCCCTGCACCGCCCGTCGAAATCCCTACCCCCCCCCTCCGGTATAAGCCGCAAGTGGAAAATCTCGAGGATCGCCTGGCGCCTGCCGTGGGCTTTCCCGGCACCGAAACCGTCACCGCCACACTGACGGCCGACAACCATTACGGCCTCTATCGCGGTTCGGCGGATGCCAGCTCATTGAGCCTGATCGGCCGCAACGAAGTCGGCTTCAACGGCAACCCCGGACCCTACAACTGGTCGCTGCCCGAAACGTACACGTTCCAGGCGTTGCCGGGCGATTACCTCTACGTGTTGGCCTGGGACGACGGCGGCCCGCAAGCCTGGATCGGCCAGTTTGACTTGAACGGCGTCCCGCTCTACTCCGACACCAGTCACTGGCAGTTCACCGTGAGTGCCGGCGCCAACCCCGGCGAAAACGGCGACGTACCCGCCTTGAGCGCGGCGGCCGCGACCATTGCCGGTGCAAGCTGGGCGAACCCGGGCGCGTCGGCCGCCAACGGCAGTTCCCCGTGGGGCACGATTCCGGGCCTTTCTGCGAATGCGC
>JAIEMG010000224.1 GCA_019752375.1 Gemmataceae bacterium
CTCGCCGGTAAATCGAGGGAATCAACCCTCGCGCGACAACGGGGAGGGAGAGGAATGGCCCTCTCCCTTACCCACTCCAATGGACGAATTTGCGAAACGCGGGATTTGCCATGCGGAAACTGTTGATCACGAGTCAAAAGGGCGGCGTCGGCAAGACCACCACGGCCGTCAATCTGGCCCATCTGGCCGCACATGCGGGCCAGCGGGTGTTGCTCATCGACGCCGATCCGCTGGGCAGCATCGTACCGGTGCTGGGACTACAGGCACGGTTGGAGGAATTGCGCTCGCGGGAAAGGCACAAGACCTGGGCCTTCTGGCGCGGCACCAGCGTCGGCGCGGACCTGCTGGTCCCCGTGACACCCGCCGACTTGCCCGATCACAAGCTCGAGCAACTGCTAAAGCAGCTTGGTTCCAGCCCATTTGTCGAGCGTTACGGAGCGTATGACCTGGTCGTCCTCGATTCGCCGCCGTATCTCGGACCACGCCCCCGACTGCTGCTGGAAATGTGCGATGAGTGGTTGCTCGTCATCCGGGCCGAGCCGCTGGCGTATCGGACGCTGCCCGGCTTCCTGTCACGCGTCAAGGCGGTGAGTCAGGAGGACCGCATCGGTACCTTATGCGGCATTCTGCTCACACTGCCGCCTGGAAGCGACGGAACCAGTCGCTGGGAAGCAAGCATTCGGTCGTTGCTCGGCAGCCGCTCGCTGCCCCAGACCATTCCTTTCGACGCCGAGGCGACTCGTGCCGTGTTGCTCGGCAAACCCGTGACCCGCTTGTGTCCCGACTCCCCTGCATCGCATCAGTATCGCGCGCTGGCGAAACAGCTCGGACTAATCGCTGAGCGCGTCGTCGCACCGCCGGACAGCGATCTGGTGACGGGCCCCCAATCGTTGCGACCGTGACAGCCCATCCCGCCGCGCTGATTTTTCGCCGTGGAGGGTCTTGCGCCGTCGAATCCGCGGTGATAGACTGGAGTTTCCCATTGCGCGTCGATCGGTGGACGGGGAACGGTCATGACCATCGCCGTCGCCTGGGTGGCGGCCGCGCTGCCCTTTGGACTCCTGTTCTGGCTGATGAAGCTGGGCAACGATGACGTGTTCTCGTCCGGTTCCAATGCCGACGAGGTGTCCACCTGGCTGGCCGAGAAGCGCTGGCGCGTCCGGCGGACCTATGGCCCGCCGCCGCGCATCGATCGGCCGGAAGTCCACTGGCCGGAAGTCGTCACGCGACTCGCCGAAGCCGCCGCATCCGGCGTCGATTGCGATTTCGCCCTGCACGACGCCCTCCTCGAGGCCGGCCACCCGGACCTTGCAGCCTGCTTCCGCACGTCCCGGAACCCCGCAAGCTGCTGGGCCATTGGCCATATCCTTGGCAAGTCCTGAGTCAACCTCACGCCTCGATGTGGGGCCGGCTTGCAGCCGGCCAGCGAGACCGGCTGAAAGCCGGCCCCACAAAGACCGCGAACCGCTTGCCAGTGATGGCGAATAGTTGCTACACATAGCTCGTGGGCCTTCCGCGTACGACGTGGCCCTGACAAGGAGGATCGTATGCAAGAACAAGTCCTTTCCGCGGCCGGGTGTCCATTGGTGGTTTCGACGGAGGAAGGCTCCGATTGCAGCCGGGTCACCTTGAAGATCAAATCTCCCGCGGAGTATATCCTGCACTGGGGAGTGAGCAGTCGACCGGGCGGCGACTGGCGCTGCCCGCCGCCCGACTGCTGGCCGGACGGGACCGTCATGGTGGACGGTCGCGCGGCCCGCACGCCCTTTGTGCAGGCGAGCAAGGACGAGCGCGTGCTGTCGATCCACCTGCAACCGCCCGATTCCCCCAGGAACCTGGCGTTTGTCCTGTACATGCCCAAGGAGAATCGCTGGGTGAAAAACGGCCGGGACGACTTCAACATCCCGTTGCCGCGCTCGCAGAGTGGGCCGCGTCCCGAGGAAGCCCTGTCACGCTGGGTCCCCGAAGCCACGACGCGCACGACATTCACCCTGGACGACGGCACGCAGGTCGCCACGGCCATCCAGACCGAGTCGAATCGGGTGCGGGTCTTCCTGGCCTGCGACGCGGCTGGCTCCGCACTCTTGCACTGGGGCCTGGCGGAACGATTTCCGCATGAATGGAAGCTGCCCGCGGAGAACCAGCGGCCGGCGGGAACGAGTGTGTTCGAGGAGAAAGCCGCGCGGACGCCGTTGGTCGATCGCGAAGGCCTGCGCTGGCTGGAGCTTGAATTCCACAAGCCCGCGGATGGGCCCGGCCCACGCGGACTGCGCTTCGTCGTGTTTCAACCCGATACCGGCGAGTGGCTGAAGCAGGGTGGAAGCGACATGACGCTTCCCCTGTTTGGCGTGGAAGCCGATCGGCGTCTATCATCTCCCATCGCCCAGCAGGCGGCCGAGGAGATCGTGGAAGCGGAAGTGGGCAAGAGCTCCTGGACGCTCATGCACCGCTTCAATCTCTGTCACGATTTGCTGGGCAAGGCCGAAGCCGATCCCGACGCGATGGCACTCTTGTTCGCCTGGCTGCGCTACAGCGCCATGCGCCAGCTCGAGTGGCAGCGCAGCTACAACACCAAGCCACGCGAGCTGAGCCACTCGCAGGACCGCTTGACCCAGCGCCTGGCGGCCGTCTGGCAACGACAGGCAGCGGGCTCGCCGGTACGTCTGTGGGCGCGGGCGATGTTCACCACGCTGGGCCGTGGCGGCGAGGGCCAGCGTGTGCGCGACGAAATCCTCCACATCATGCACCGCAATCACCTCAAGGAATCGAGCGGCAACTTCATCGAGGAATGGCACCAGAAGCTGCATAACAACACGACGCCCGACGACGTGGTTATCTGTGAAGCCTACCTGGCGTTCCTGCGCGGCGGCGGCGACGGTAAGGTCTTCTATCGGACGCTGGAGCAGGGCGGCGTCAGCCGGGCTCGCTTGCAGAGCTTCGAACGCCCAATCCGCAACGATCCGATCTTCTATGCCGATCGCAAGGACACCTTGATCCGCGAGTTCGAGAACTTCCTGCGGATCCTCAAGTCGTTGCACTCCGGCACCGACCTGGAAACCGCGGTCGGCACCGCGCGCGGCCGGGTCGACGCCAAGGTGCAAACGCTGCTCGACCGCGTGCTTGGCATGCAGAAGGGCAATCCCGCCGATCTGTTGCGCGCCATTGGTTCGGCCCGCGACGCCGTCGCTCGGGCCCTCGAACAATCGAAGGACGATGCCGCTCGGCGCGACCTCCTCTTCCTCGATCTGGCCCTGGAGGAATCGCTCCGAGGCGCCGTCGAGCGGCAGGATATCGAGGCGCTTGCACTGGACGGCTTGCTGCCGCTGGTGCAGACGGCGATCCAGAACGTGAAGCAATCCCTGGCCGATGACGAGCTGGTGCGGATTCATCGGCACTGGGACGCGCTGGCGGCCAAGCGCTCGCAGCTTCCGGACTGGCCGTTGCAGGCGCTTGGCGCCGTGGAACGGCTGAATCGCTGGGTCCAGGGCTACGCGACGACGGTTCACAATCAGTTGCAGCCCAAGGCGGAGTATCTCGGCGAAGCCTGCGGCGTCGAGAAATGGGTGATCCCGCTGTTCAGCGAGGAGATCATCCGCGGCAGCCCGGTCTTCGCCCTCTCCCGTCTGCTGCGCCGGCTGGAGCCCGCGTTGCGCAAGGCGGCGGGCCTGGGCGGCTGGCAAGTCGTCAGTCCGGCGCGGACGTTTGGCCGGTTGCTTGTGGTTGAGAACCTGCTGGCCGTCCAGGCCAACCGTTATCCGGAGGCGACGGTCCTCGTCACGGATACGGTGAGCGGCGAGGAAGAAATCCCCGAAGGCGTCAAGGCCGTGCTGACGACGTCCCAGGTGGACCTTGTCTCCCACGTCGCGGTCCGCGCCCGCAATGTCGGCGTGCTGCTGGCCATTTGCTTCGATCCGGCGGAGCTGGATCGACTCAAGAAGCACGCGAATCGAACGATGGCGGTGGGCGTCACTCCGTCGGGCGACGTGGAGGTTCAGGAGGCTGACGCGCCCTTGCATGCGTCGCCGATGGACGCTGTTCCCGAAAGTGCTTCCCGTGCCATCACGCGGGCGCCGTTCACTTCGCAGTGGGTGGTTGCGGCCGACGCCTTCAGTCCCGACATCGTGGGCGGAAAGTCGAACAACCTGAATGGACTTCGCAACCGGCTTCCCGACTGGATTCACTTGCCAAGCTCCGTGGCCCTGCCGTTCGGCACCCTGGAACGAGTGCTTCAGACCGACGCCAACCGTCCGATCCGGGAACAAGTGCAGGCACTGCTCCCCGGGGCGGAGTCAGACCCGGATGGAGTCCTGCGCCGCGTCCGCGCGGCCTTTCTTGAGCTGACGGCTCCGGACGAACTGAAAGCCAGTCTGCTGGCCGTCTGGCAGCAAGCGAAGCTGCCCGTCGTTCCCTGGGACCGGGTCTGGCGGAGCATCACGCGGGTCTGGGCCTCGAAATGGAACGAGCGTGCGTACCTGTCGCGGCGGGCGCGCGGCGTGCCGCACGACGATCTCTTGATGGCCGTATTGATCCAGCAAGTCGTCGAGGCGGATTACGCCTTTGTCATCCACACCGCCAACCCGATCAACCGCAACCGGGACGAAATCTTCGCCGAAGTGGTCCTGGGACTGGGCGAAACGCTGGTCGGCAACCACCCCGGCCGCGCGCTAGGGTTCATCGCTCGCAAGTCCGACCTGAGCCTGCAACTGGTCTCCTATCCCAGCAAGTCCGCGGGCCTGTACGGCAAGGGCGCGATCTTCCGCTCCGATTCCAATGGCGAAGACTTGCAGGGCTTTGCCGGGGCAGGCCTCTACGATAGCGTCCTGGCGGAAGAGCCCGAGCATCGGCCGCTGGACTACAGCAGCGCGCCGCTGGTCTGCGACGTCCGCTTCCGCGACGACCTGCTGCGCTCCATTGCCCGGATTGGTCTGGAAGTGGAGCGAGCCCTGAAATCCCCCCAGGACATTGAGGGAGCGGTCAGCGGCGGCCGATTCTTTGTCGTCCAAACGCGGCCGCAAGTTGGGCTGACGGAACGCTGATCCACGCCGTTTTCCCGGAAAGGACTTCTCATGAACCGGCCGATCCGCATCGGCAATCAGACTGCCGTTTCCAGCGCTGACCCGCTGGAGCCTTTCCGGTTCGCCCTGGAGCACGGGTTCGACGCCTTCGAGTGGTTTGCCGACAAGAAGACGAACGCGGACCATTTCACGCAGGGGTGGGAGGAAGCCGACTTCGATCCGGCGCTCCGCGCCCACATCCGGGAGACGGGACGGTCGCGCGACATTCGCTTCAGCATGCATGCGCCCTGGCAGGCGAATCCCTTGCATCCAGAGGGCATCGCACACCTGTTGCAAAGCATCGACTTCGCCCGGGACATCGGCGCTGACCTGGTGAACCTGCATCTCTACATGGATGCCGGGGCCCAGGCATATGCGGAGGCGATCCAACCCGTGCTGAAGCGCGCGGCGGCGGCCCAGGTCCGCATCAGCATCGAGAACACCCCGCACACCTCGCCAGACGATTTCAATCAGACGTTCGCCTGTCTGCGCCCGGCCGTTCGACAGGGCCTGATCGGCATGTGTTTCGACCTCGGCCATGCTAACCTGTGCTCGGCCACGCACAACGATTACTTACGCTACCTGGACACGCTCAGTGCCGAAGTTCCCTTGATTCATCTGCACGTCCACGAGAACTACGGCGACGCCGACCGGCACCTACCCCTCTTTACCGGTCCGTCGCGCGACAACGACGTGGGTATCCGGTGCTTCCTCGAACGGCTTGCGCGACGACAGTACCAGGGCCTCATGATCCTCGAACAATGGCCGAGGCCGCCGCAACTGCTCGTGGACGCCCGCACGCGCTTACGCGACCTGCTCGGCGGCATCTGACGACGCTACCTCCTCTGGGGTGATTGGTAAGAGCACTGCTGGGGGCAGGCTTCATTCAGCCTGCGGAACCTGATGATAAATCGTGCTTCTCAATACTCCTGCGCTCCATTCTGCGGAACGATCCGCGCAACGTCTGTAGCCGCAGGCTTCAGCCTGCGGAGTGGCGTCCCAGGTGCCGTACATTCACTCCGCAGGCTAAAGCCGGCTAAAGCCTGCGGAGTGGCGTCGCAGGTACCGTACATTTCCTCCGCAGGCTGAAGCCTGCGGCTACAGTCACTAGCAGGCAGAAAGAAGCCTGCGGCTACAGACACCACGGGGTCTGCGGAATTACTCAATCGTCCGGTAGTTCCTTGATGTAGATGTTCTTGAACCACAGCGGATCGCCGTGGTGTTGCAGCTCGATGGGTCCCTTGGCCGGCAGCGGTTTGCCCTTCTCCCAGTAGTTCTCGAGCGGCGTGTTGTCCACGACCAGTTCGCCGTTCAGCCAGATGGTCACCTTGTCGCCCTTCATCACGATGCGGAAGGTGTTCCACTCGCCCACGGGCTTGTCGGCGACCTTGAGCGGCTTGCTGGGGTTCTTCTGATTGTTGAACAGGCCGCCCGAGCCGACGGGGTTGTCCCAGATTTGCACTTGTGGATTGCCGCGCAGGTAGATCCCGCTGTCGCCCTTCTTGCCGATCTTCCAGTCGCAGAACATCTCGAAATTGCCGTAGTCCTTGGCAGTCTGCAGGTTGTTGGCTTTGCCGTCGTAATGGATGACGCCATTCTTGACCACCCAGTGCGGCAGAATGCGATCGTTGACTTCTTTCTGCTTCTTAACCAGCTGGTCCTTGTCGAGCTTGGCCCGTTGCGGCAGTTCGATCAAGCCTTGCCAGCCCTCCAGGTCCTTGCCATTGAACAGGAGTTTGAAGCCGTCCGGCGGCATGTTGTCCTTCGGGCCAGCCTTCTCCTCGTCGGCGGCGATGGTCGGCACCGCCAGCGCCAGCGTTGCCGCGAAAGCGACGAGACCGAAAAGTTTGCGCATCCCACAATCTCCCTTGTTTCGAGCCTTGGAGAGTCTTGAAGAGCGCCGCTCATCGTGTCGACGCCGTCCGGCGAACGCAAGGAAAAAGCGACGAGGACGACTTTCCCACCCCGTCCCCCGATCCCGGATATAATAAGTGGTTGCGATGACGGGTGGCCTGGGCTGCTTCAGGGTACAATTGCAGCGAATGATGGCCATGGCTGGGGAACTTCATGGAACTGCTCACGCGAACCTGGCGCGACCTGCGACGATTGCTCGGTGCCGATGCCTGGTTTACCTACGGCGTCGTCGCCATCCTGGCCACGCTGGAAGTGGTCGGCCACCGCAGCGAGAGCGACATTCACGACGCCCTGTCGGCAGCCGTACTTGCGCTGCTCGCGGTCCTGGCCATGTCGCGCCATCGTCAGGCGCCTCTCGGCTGGGTCAACGCGATTCTGACATTCGCCCAGCGTGTCCGCGCCTTCTTCCAGGTGCGCGCCCTGGACATCGGCGTCGACCTGCGCGGCACGCCGCCATTGCCCCAAGCCACACCCCCCAAGATCGTCTGGAGTCTCGCCGGCCTGGTCCTTTGCTCGCTCGTGCTGCTGATGGTAGGCGACTTGGTGCCGCAGGGCTTCCGGGCCGTGGCAACGCGCGTGCTGTACCTCGGCTATCTGGCGGTCCTGCTCGGTCTGTGGGTCGCCTTGATGATCTGCACACTGGTGGCAATCGTCATTCCCGCGGCCATGATCCATGACGTGTTCATCAGCCGGGCCAGCGACGGCCTACGTTCCGCCCGCCAGTTCGAGTTCACGTGCCTGGGCATTTACTTCGCCGGGCTGCTCCTGGCTGCCAGTATCCTGCCCCCGTGGGTGCCGTTGGCGATGTGCGGCGTGGCGCTACTGGTCAACCTGCTGACCATTGCGGTGCCGTCCAATCCGGACGTGTCGTTCGTCTGGCGCTATCGCAACAGCGAGACGGCCGTGCGCTGCATCCCATGGGGCAAGTGGGTGACGTGCGAGTTTTCCGTCCTCACGCTGGCGACAATCAACCTGATCCTGCTGGCGTGTGGCAGCAGCCTGCTGTTGACCGGTGGCGGTCCGGCCCAGGATGCGATGCCGATCACGACCGGGCTCGGCCTGGTGCTGGCCTGGTTGGCGCCTGGTGCGCTGGGGGCCCTGGTCATGCAGGCGCTCCTCGGCCGGCTGCGCGATCCGGCGCGGTCCTGCCGGCCGGTGCTCCACGTGACGGGCGCCGAGAAAGCGGAATATCGCGAGTCGTTGCGGAAGTTCTTCGACCGGCGCGGCTGGGACGTGCGCTTTGCGCCCACCGCTCCGGAAGCACTGGATGTGCGGGTGGTGCTGACGGAAGGGGCGGTCCTCGGCCCCGAGCTGCGCTGGCCGCTTGCCGTGAGTCCCGAAGCGCTGTTGACCAAGGAGACGGCCGAACGGCTGATCCGGAGAGACGAGATCCAGAAGCGACGCCGGCTCGTCGGCGGGCTCGAACGGCTGTTCAAGTGCGCCGCCCGCCACACCTTCAAGTGCGGCAGCGGTTTCTGGGTCGCGCCGCACTACTGGTTCATTCCTGGCCTCAGCCGCGACACACAAGAAGAGGAGCTGAACCTGGCCGAGGGCACGGTGCTGTCCGGCATCATCGGCCCGCCGTACCATCGATTGCTGCCACGCGGCGTGCGCCATCACATGTATCGCATGCTGCGCTCGCTGCAGATCGACCTGATCTTCGTGGAGGACGGCGTCGGCTTCAAACGCTTTTGCAAGATCTTGCGGCTGATGTTCGAGGTCTACGACATGTACGGCGGCCGCCGCCGTGCAGACGAGATCCACTTTCACGGCGTGCCCGGAACCCGTGTCCTGATCCACGAGTTCCAGCTGAGCGAGCCATTCAAGTCGGAAGTCTACCCGGAACCGGACTACGAAAACCTGGGCCGGGCCCGTATCCTGCACATCTTCCGCGACCGCGGCGAACAAAAGGACCGCCTGGAAGCGCCCCGCGACAGTTCCCACATGCCGGCGCCAAGCATGGCACGGTGAAAGATTGCTCCATCATCGGCGGGCGGGGCCAGTCATGTCCCCGGTTAGTACTACAGCGCTAGTTTGAAAGCACGATTCACGGGAGCAGTCTGTAGCCGCAGGCTTCAGCTGGCAAAAAATAGCAACCCTACCATCGGTCCTACCCACTCAAAAGGCGCCCGGCCGAGGTAACGGCACCCTCGGAGAGGGGAAATCGTCATGGGCGACAACGACGCACCGCCGCAGCCCAGTTCCGGCTATCGCTGGGCCGTCGTTGCCATGCTGTGGTTTGTGTGCTTCTTCAATTACGCGGACCGGCAGGCGATCTTCGCGACCTTTCCGTTGCTGGAGACGGAGTTCGGGTTCGACAAGGAAGAGCTCGGACTGATCGCCTCGGCGTTCATGTGGGTGTATGCGGCGGGTGCGCCGTTCGCCGGGGTGATTTGCGATCGCTACCGCCGCAAGACCTTGATCCTGGGCGGTTGTTTCTTCTGGAGCCTGGTGACCGTCACGACCGGCTGGTGCTCGAGGCTCTGGCAGTTCGTCACGGTCCGGGCCCTGGAGGGTTTCGGCGAGACGTTCTACTTTCCAGCGTCGATGTCGCTGGTCAGCGATTACCACGGCCGGGACACCCGCTCGCGGGCGATGGCGTGGCATCAATCGAGCGTCTACGTCGGCACCATCATGGGAAGCTGGCTGGGGGCGTTGCTGGCGGAAAAGTACGGCTGGCGGACGGGCTTTTACATCTTTGGCGGTGCGGGCATGGTGCTGTCCGTGGTGCTGCTGGCCTGGCTCGTGGAACCGCGTCGCGGCCAGTCGGATGGTGGTGAAACAGCATCCGCCCTTGAGAAGCCTCCCCTGCGCGAATCGCTCCGCGATATCTTTCGCACGCCGACGGCCCTGGTGTTGATGCTCGCCTTTGTCGGCGCCAATTTCGTCGCGACGATCTTCCTGACCTGGACGCCGACGTTTCTGGTCCAGAAGTTCCACTACGACCTGGCGACCGCGGGGCTCAACGGGACCGTGTTCATTCACCTGGCCAGCGCCGTCACGGTCCCCGTGGCCGGGTGGACCGCGGACCGCTGCGCCCGGCGCTGGGACGGTGGGCGCATTCTGCCCCAGGCGTTGGGCCTGCTTGGCGGATCCGTCTTCGTCATGCTGGTGGGAGCGACGACCGACCGTGTCGTGCTGCTCGCGTCCATGGCGATGTTCGGCGTTTGCAAGGGGTTCTATGATGCGGGGATCTTCGCCTCACTCTACGACGTGATCCCGGCCCGCTCGCGCGGCACCGCAGCCGGCATCATGAACACCGTTGGCTGGGGCGGCGGCGCCTTGGGGCCGTTTCTGACCGGCTGGTATGCCACGCACGGCCCGCATGACTCCGAGATCGCCAACATGAGCGCGTTCATTTCGTCGTGCTGGGCGGTCTATGTGGCCAGCGGCCTGCTGCTGCTGGCTGCCATCGGCTTCCGTGCCTCACGCGACGTTCGTGCTGCCACGGCGCAAGACTGATCGAAAGCGCTCCATCAAGTAACGCTGTCCTACGAACACTACAGCGCTACATTTCAGAGAAGGATCCGCGCAACGTCTGTAGCCGCAGGCTTCAGCCTGCGGAGTGGCGTCGCAGGTGCCGTGCATTCAGTCCGCAGGCTCAAGCCTGCGGCTACAGACGGTTCCGGTGAATCGTGCTTCCAACACCAGCGCTGTCCTACGAACCGGTCTCCGGCCCGAACCGTTTCATCAAGGCCTGTAAAATCCCCAGGCTTGCCGCCTCAGCGCTGTCCGTCGGCGGCGTCGTTCCTGAAACGGAGCGCAAGCCGCTCCAGCCGAGTTCCACCGGCACTTCGGCGTTTTCGGCAGCACGATTGAACTGCTCGCGCAGGCGCTGGCCCCAGACCAGGCCGAATCGGTCGCGGAAATCATGCCACAAGAAGTCCACGCCGGTGAGTCGAACCGCTTGGCGCCGCGTCGTCAACCAGGCGACCCAGGGGACCGTGACGAGGGACAATTCGACGACGGGAAAATCGGCGGGCTGCCAGCTTCGGGCCTTTACCGTCGCCAGCATCGTCAATTCCAGGCCGCATCCGACTCCGAGCAGCAGGGCGGCAAAGGTCAGGCGCGTCGGCAGATAGTTGAGCACGCCGACCGCCAGGGTCAGTGCGAGAAAGACAGTTCGCACGACACCGAGCTGCAATTCGCCGCCGACGGCGACTCCCTCGGCGAGGAAGAGCAACAAGACGGCCAGCAGGCCGACAACGACGAAGTTCCAGGCGCCCACCCCCGGGCGCCGTGCACCCAACACTGCCACGCCGGCGCAGCCGATCAGGCCCACGGCGACAAAGCGCATCGCCGTCACGCTGGAGTCCAACCCCGCCGCGCACGCCAGGAGCGCCGCGCCACATGCAAGGTAAGCCGCCAAGCCCCACGCCAGCGCGTGCGTCAGGCTCGTCGGTCGAATGGCAATCCAAGCCCGCCACAAGGGGTACAAACCGGACAGGAAGATCAGGGTGCAGAAGACGATCATCGTCGCGAATGGCCCTTCGTGGTCTGGACTGCCGTCATTCTAACAATCTGTAACGGATACAACGCCGCCGGCGATGCCTGGAAGAACTACGGATGGAAACTTGAGCGGCGGCGCAGGCAGGGAACGGTCGATGACAGAGGATGAAGCCGTGGAAGCAAGTGTTGCACCCTGTCCCGGCGCCTCGATGGCCGGCCTCGTGCTCGGAGGAGTTTTTCCATGTTCACACGCCGCCTGTTTCTGGTCTCCGCGCTGGAGCTGGCGCTGACGGTCCCCGCGTCGGCCGGCATCTTCTTCAAGAGCAAGGCGAAGCCCGCGCCCGCGCAGCGCGTGCCCGAGCTGATCGCCATCGTCAAGACCGACGCCGACGACGGCAAGCGAACGGCCGCCGCGGAAGAATTGCGGCAATACGATCCGAAGGCCTTTCCGGAAATCGTCCCTGTTCTGCTCGATGTGGCCCAACGCGATGCCAAGCCCGAGGTGCGTGCCGAAGCGGTGCAGAGCCTGGGCAAGCTGCGGCCCGTTTCGCAAGAAGTGGGAATGGTGCTGGAACAGCTGATGGCCAACGATACGTCCAACAAGGTTCGCTGGCAGGCGCGCACGTCGCTGTGGCAATATCAGTTGAGCGGCTATCGCAGTGCCAAGACGGATGGACCAACGGTGGGAACGCCGACCAGCAAGGAGCCGCCGCTGGCCGACTCCCACACGCCGCCGGCGCCGCCCGGACCGGCAGTGATTCAACCGCCGCGTCTGAGCCCGGTGCCCGCCGTCCCGGCTCCCAAGGCACGCCCCACGCCAGCGCGGCCGACAGATGGGGGGCCGATCCTTAATCCATCCTGATCGGGCTCATCGCATGCTTCTGTAGCCGCAGGCTTCGGCTGAGCCCCCATTCCGCGGGCTAAAGCCCAATACCGTTCAATTAGGAGCAAGTGTTCAGTAACTGCCGGCCATGAAATAAGGACTTACGTTCGCGCCATGACCAGAATCGAGTGAACATTTGCTCCTAATTGAACGGTATTGGGCTAAAGCCTGCTAAAGCCTGCGGCTACAAAAGCGGGCGTCGTTCCGGAGGGACTCGCGATTACTTCCCTGCCGGTCGTTCGCCCTTCTCGATCTGCGCCTTGAGCTTCGCCGGCACAGCGAAGAAATCATTGCCGATCCGAGCCCGCTGGCCGCGAACATTCGCTGCCGGCGCCTGGACGTAGAAGATCACTTCCTTGTCCTTGATCTCGTGTTTGAGCTGGCCCTCGGGCGGACCGCTGGTGGTCCAGCCGACCCAGGCGATCTGCTCCTTCGTGAAATCCACTTGCTCGCCCAGTTCCTTGGCAAGTTTCTCGGCGATGGCCTTGCGTTCCTCGGGCGTGGCAGGGATGAAGCCCTTGCCTTCCACAAACTTGTCCTTGATACGCTCTTCCAGGCCCTTGATCAGCTCCTTGGCGTCGGCGAACAGCACGACCTGTGTGCCGCCCATGGGCAAGCTGGCCTGACCGGTCTTGAACTTCAGCTGCCGGACAGGCGCCTTGTCCGCATCGGCGGCGAACCCGCTGGTGCCCAGGAGGGCGATGCCGGCGATCAATGCCAGGCAGCCCATCTTGAAACGTGTGTGCGACATGGCCTTCAGTGCTCCTTGGTTCAGCGTTTGGGGCGATACATGTGCGTCGTGTTGCCGTGAATCAACTCGCCCGCTTCGGAAATCGTTTCGGTCAGCGTCGGATGTGGATGAATTGTCAGCGCCAGGTCGCGGGCCGTGGCGGACATCTCGATGGCCAGCACGCCCTCGGCAATCAGCTCGCCCGCGCCGGCGCCGACGATGCCGACACCGAGTACGCGGTCCGTTTCGGGATCGACGAGCAGCTTGGTCAGGCCCTCGGTGCGGCCCAGGGTCGTCGCGCGGCCGGACGCGCCCCAGGGAAACCGTGCCGCCTTGACCTCGCGGCCCTGTTTCTTGGCATCCATCTCGGTCAGCCCGGCCCACGCGATTTCCGGGTCGGTGAAGACGACGGCGGGAATGGCGCGGCTATCGAACGCGGACGGCTCGCCGGCAATCGCCTCGACGGCAACGCGGCCCTCGTGGGATGCCTTGTGCGCCAGCATCGGCTCGCCCGCCACGTCGCCGATGGCGAAGATGTGCTCGTCACTGGTGCGGCGCTGGGGATCGACCTTGATGAAGCCCTTCTCGTCCAGCTGCACCTTGGTCTTTTCCAGTCCAAGTCCCTGGCTACTGGGACGACGGCCGACGGCCACCAGCACGCGGTCGAATACCGGCTCGCGCTCGGCCACCTCCTCGCCCTCCAGGAAGGCGCGGATGCCATCCTTGGTCTCCTCGATCTTGGCAACCTTGGTGTTGAGATAAATCTTGTCGAACAGTGTGGTGAGACGCGCCTGCAATGGCCGCACGAGGTCGCGATCGACGCCGGGCAGCAGGCCCGAAGTCAGTTCCACGACGGTGACCTTGCTGCCAATCGCTGCATAGACATAACCGAGTTCCAGGCCAATGTAGCCGCCGCCGATGACGAGGAGCGTCCTGGGCAGTTCGTCCAGGCGCAAGGCGGCGGTCGAATCCATGACGCGCGGACTCTGGACCTTGAACATGCCCGGCATCGCGGGACTGGAACCAGTTGCAACGATGCAATCGCCGAAGCGGCGCAAGGAGCCATCCTCGAGCTTTACGGTCTTGGAGTCCTCGAACATGGCCCGACTCTTGACGTATTCGACCTTGCGTCGCTTGCACAGCTCTTCGAGGTTCTTGGCTAGCCCGCCGACGACCTTTTGCCAGTAGCCGCGCACGCCCGCAATGTCGATGCGCGGCGGCTCGAAATGCACGCCGAGCAACGGAGCCTCACGCGCGTCGGTGAGGATCTTCGCCGTGTGCAGCAGTGCCTTGGACGGGATGCAGCCGACGTGCAAACAGGCGCCACCGGGTTTGTCGCCGGCGTCGATGAGGGTGACCTGCATGCCCTTGTCGGCGGCGAGGAATGCGGCGGCGTAGCCGCCAGGGCCGGCACCGATGACGACGAGTTGGTTTTCGACAGTTTCAGCCATGGTCGCTTGTCTCCTCACGCACCATTGCCGGGGATGCGCAATTCTCGGGAAGTATGTTCATAGGTGGCTTCCAGGTCGAGTGGAATACACGGCCCCGCGCGTAAGCACAACGGCATAGTAGGCAGCGGGGCACCAATGGCCAGGGCTTCCTGCCAGACTTCGACGTGCGGCCGCTCGTCGCGCTGCACCGGACGGTAGGCGGCCGCATACAGTGCTGCCGCCAAGGGCGGTGCCGTTACTTCCAACCTTGCCAATAGCTCGTCGTGCAGGTTGGCGAGACGTTCCGTCACCACGTCGACGATGACGAGGCCGACGCCTTGCTGAATGTATGCCGCGCACTTGGAAACGAATGCGGTACGCGAGGCCGGCGGGTCCTTGTTGGAGGGACTGACGAGTTCAATCGCGCCAGCCAGGACGAAGCCGCCCTCGTTGCGATACACGCGAACCTCGACGACGTCCGCAACGACGGCGATCGGCGCAATCAGCGCCGGTCCCGGCGGCAGCCAAGCGGGAGCAACGGCCGGGCGTGGACCGCCGTCGTCGGTATCCTCAAGGGTCGCCACGTCAATTTCGATGCCGAATTGCACGTTGGGCTCGGCGAAGAAGCGTTGCGGAAGCCGATGATTCAAGTTGAAAGCAATTGTCGAGGCCCAGGCGTGATGAAACCCGTGCCACTGCCGGTGTGGATAAAGTGGCGGATGGAAGTGGTCCTGCAGAGGCATAAGGCCCTCCGAGATGCGGTCCTGACCAATCACGCATGCAGCAACATTTGTAACGGATTCTCCAGCAACTCGGCAATGCGCCGCGCGAAGCGTGCCGCATCGGCACCATCGATGACGCGATGATCGTAGGACAGGCACAACGGCAGCAGCAAGCGGGGCACAATCGCGCCGTCGCGGACCACCGGCTGCAAACGCGACCTCGCCATGCCCAGGATCGCCACTTCGGGCCAATTGACGATGGGCGAGAAGGCGGTGCCGCCGATGCCGCCCAGGTTCGTGATCGTGAACGTGCCGCCGCGCATCTCGTCGGCCGTCAGCTTCTTCTGACGGGCGCGGTCGGCGATTTCGGTCAGCTCCTGTGCCAGCTCGGAAACGCTCTTGCGCTCCACGTCGCGCAGCACCGGCACCAGCAAACCGCGGTCGGTGTCCACCGCGACGCCAACGTGGTAGTAGCGTTTCAAGATCAGCTGGCCGGATGTCATGTCCAGGCTGGAATTGAACTGCGGAAACTGCTTCAGTGCCACCGCGGACGCCTTGAGCGTGAAGGCCGTGATGGTCAGCTTCGGCCCCTTGCCTTCCTGCTGGCGGCGGAAGGCGTCGAGGTCGGTGATATCGGCCACGTCTTGCTGCGTGACATGCGGCACCGTGCTCCAGGCCAGGGCCATCTGCTCCGCGGTACGGCGACGGATGCCGTCAAGAGGTTTGCGTTCAACGGCTCCCCACCGCTCGAAATCGGGCAGTGGCGGCACCGGGATGCCGCTGGATACGCCCCGGGCCGTGCCTGCGGCAAGCTGGCGGACAAACTCCTTGACGTCTTCCCGCGTCACCCGGCCGCCGGGAGCCGTGCCGGCGACGCGGTGCAGATCCACGCCCAGTTCGCGCGCCAGGAGGCGGGTGGCGGGGCCAGCAGGGACGAGTTTTTCAACGGCCTCGCGCTCTGCCGGGGCGGGCGGAGGTCCGGGGATGGGCGCTTCGCGGCCTTCCGCTGCGCGCCGTCCTTCCGCGGGCAGACGTTTCGGTCCTGTCACGAGGCGCGTTCGGACCATCGGTGGCTGCTCGGCCGGTGTTTCTTCAGGAGTCTGCTCGGGACGGGGGGCCATCGGCCGGTCGGGCTCAGTTCCGCTTTCGGGCGTGGGTCGAACCGGCGCGGTTATGGCGCCATCGCTCTTCTTGCCATCCGCGCCTTCAATTAGACACACGGTCTGGCCCACGTCCACGCGATCACCCTTCTTGACGCGAATCTCGGTGACCTTGCCGTCCAGGGGCGAGGGTACCTCGACCGTGCTCTTTTCCGCCTCGATTTCCAGCAGGGTTTGACCCTTCGCGACCGTGGCGCCGGGCTCGACACGTATGGAGAGCACGTCGCCGGCTTCGATGTTCTCGCCTAGTTCGGGAAGTTTGATCTCAGTGGGCATGGGTTGGTCCTGACGTGCTGACAGGGCGGAGCTGCGAACAGGGTAGCGGCGGACCTCCCGGTCTGCCGGTTTTGAACGGTTCGGCGGACCGGGAGGTCCGCCGCCACGTCTCCGCACGTGACTAATTCTACGGCGTTCCTTTGAACGCACTCATTACAAGCGTCTGCAGCCACAGGCTTCAGCCTGCGGAATGGCGTCGCGACGGCCGCAGACTCCCTCCGCAGGCTGAAGCCTGCGGCTACAGAAGAGGCGCTGATCATTCCGAGGAAGCAGCACCGCGACGCTACGATCGCAGCGGATTGGCCTTTTCCGGGTCGATATCCAATTCCTTGATTGCCTGGGCAACGCGGGCTGGCTTGATCGCACCGCGCTGCGCCAGCCGATGCAACGACGCCAGCGCGATGCATTCCGCATCGACTTCAAAGAACCGCCGCAACACTTCGCGTGAATCGCTGCGGCCGAAGCCATCGGTGCCCAGCGGATAAAGGCCGCCCGGCACCCAGCGGCCAATCATCTCCGGGACCGCTTTCATGTAGTCGCTCACGGCCAGGAACGCGCCCTTTTCGTTGGCCAGCAGTTGCTCCAGGTAGCTTCGGCGCGGCGTCTCTTCGGGGTGCAGCAGGTTCCAGCGGTCGGCATCGAGGGCGTCTTGCCGAAGTTGCTTGTAACTGGTCACGCTCCAGACGTCCGCGGCAACGCCGAAGCGTTCGGCCAGCATTTCCTGTGCTCGCAGGGCTTCGCGCAACAGGGAACCGCTGCCGAGCAAGTTCACCTTTTCGATCTTCGATGCGATGGGCGCGGGCCGATAGCGGTACATACCGCGCAGGATTCCTTCCGCGCAGTCTTCGGGCATCGGCGGCATGGGGTAGTTCTCGTTGTACAGCGTGACGTAGTAGAACACGTCCTCGCCGATCTCGAACATGCGGCGAATGCCGTCCTGGATGATGATCGCCAGCTCGTAGGCAAACGCCGGATCGTAAGCGACCACGTTCGGCACCGTGGAGGCGAGCAGGAGGCTGTGCCCGTCCTCGTGCTGCAAGCCTTCGCCATTGAGCGTGGTGCGCCCGGCAGTGCCGCCGAGCAGGAAGCCGCGGGTGCGCATATCGGCCGCGGCCCAGATCAGGTCGCCGATGCGCTGGAAGCCGAACATCGAGTAGTAGATGAAGAACGGAATCGTCGGGATGCCGTGCGTTGCGTACGCGGTGCCGGCCGCGATGAACGATGACATCGCCCCCGCTTCGGTGATCCCTTCCTCCAGCAGCTGGCCGTTCTTCGCCTCGCGGTAGGCCAGCAAGGTCCGCGCATCGACCGGTTCGTACAGCTGGCCGACGTTGGAGTAGATGCCAAACGGCTTGAACAGCGAATCCATGCCAAAGGTGCGCGCTTCATCCGGGATGATGGGCACGATCCACTTACCCAGCTGCGCGTCCTGAAGCAGCTTCTTGAGCAGGCCGACGAAGACCATCGTCGTCGAGAACGCATTCTGCGAGCTGCCCTTGAGGAAATCCGCGAACAGGTCGCGGCCCGCCATGTGCAGGGGCTCGCAAGCGACCTTGCGCGCGGGCAAGTAGCCGCCCATCGCCTCGCGCCGCTTGCGCAGGTATTGAATCTCGCGACTCTCTTCGGACGGCTTGTAGAACGGCGCCTGCGCGACGTCTTCGTCGGAGATCGAGATGCCGAACCGGCTGCGGAACTCGCGCAGCTCCTCCTCGTTCAGCTTCTTCTGCTGGTGCGTGACGTTGCGGCCTTCGCCGGCCTCGCCCAGGCCATAGCCCTTGATCGTCTTGGCCAGGATGACCGTGGGCGACCCGGTGTGTTCCACTGCCGCCTTGAATGCCGCGTAGACCTTCTCGGGGTCGTGGCCGCCGCGGCCCAGCCGCCGCAGCTGCTCGTCGGAGAGGTGTTCGACCAGCTTGAGCAGCTCCGGATACTTGCCGAAGAAGTGCTCGCGGATGTAGCTGCCGGGCTCGACGGTGTACTTCTGGTATTCGCCGTCGACCACCTCGCCCATGCGCTGCACGAGCAGGCCGCTCTTGTCGCTGGCGAGCAACGGGTCCCAGCTGCTGCCCCAGATCACCTTGATGACGTTCCAGCCGGCGCCGCGAAAGGCGGCTTCCAGCTCCTGGATGATCTTGCCGTTGCCGCGCACCGGGCCGTCGAGCCGCTGCAGGTTGCAGTTCACCACGAAAATCAGGTTGTCGAGGCCCTCGCGCGATGCCAGCGTGAGGGCGCCGAGCGACTCAGGTTCGTCGGTCTCCCCGTCGCCCAGGAAGCACCAGACCTTCTGCTTCGACGTGTCCTTCAAGCCGCGATGCTCGAGGTAACGGTTGAACCGCGCCTGGTAGATGCCGGTGATGGCGGTCAGGCCCATGGACACGGTGGGGAACTGCCAGAAGTTCGGCATCAGCCACGGGTGTGGATAGGACGACAGACCACCGCCGGGCTGCAGCTCCGCGCGGAAGTTCTCCAGCTGCGCGCTGGACAATCGGTCCTCGAGATAGGCGCGGGCATAAACACCCGGCGCCGCGTGGCCCTGAAAGTAGACCTGGTCGCCGCCGCCGGGGGCGCCGGGCCCGCGGAAGAAGTGGTTGAAGCCGACTTCGAGCAGGTTGGCAGCCGACGCATAAGTGGAAATGTGGCCGCCGATGCCGGGGCTGTGCTTGTTGGCCCGCACCACCATCGCCATGGCGTTCCAGCGCACCAGGCTCTTGATGCGGCGTTCAATTTCCCGGCTGCCAGGGAAGGGCGGCTGACGGTCCACCGAGATCGTATTGATATAAGGCGTGTTGGCAGTGAACGGGACCGCGACGCCCTTGCGCTGGGCCTGGCGTTCGAGCTGCCCCAGCAGGAAGCGAGCGCGGTCGTGTCCGCCGTGATCGAGCACGGCGGTGAGGGAATCGAGCCATTCGCGCGTTTCCGCCTGGTCGGCGTCGCCGTTGCCGTTGCGGTCCGGGGACTTGCTTCGTGGAATCGACATGCGGCCTCCTCTGTTCAGGATTGCGGCCCGAGCGTACCTCATCAGTCGGAGTGCAGGATGATTGGCCGGGGGACAAACCCGCCGCGTCCGCTGCGTTCCCCGTCGCGGACGCAGCAGGTTCGTAAATGAAGCACTCTGCGTTCCAACTGGGTTTTTCTATGCGCGAGGGAGGAAATTGCATCGCCTGAAGCAAAGACAGCGTCCCTGCCCGAGAGCAGGAACGCTGTGAGTGTTTCGTGAATGCACCGCGGAGTGATACCCGCGGAAGCTGGCTGGCTTAGTACCGACGGCCACCGCCACCGCCGCCACCACCGTAGCCGCCGCCTCCGCCGCCACGATCACCACCGCCACCACCGCCGTAGCCGCCGCCACCACCGCCGCCGCGATAGCCACCGCCACCGCCG
>JAIEMG010000315.1 GCA_019752375.1 Gemmataceae bacterium
TGCGTGACCGGGCAGAGCCCGGTCACGAGAGCGAGGGCTTCGACCAAGCAGGTCGCGCAGAAACGGGTTTGCACCCGCCGGGGTTGGCTGCTTGACACGATCCGCTGTATCCGCCACGATGCGAACGATGGGGATCGATCCGCCCGCATCCAGACTTCTCCCTGGAACGACAGCGATGAAACGCATGAAGAGCGGCGGCGGTTGGGCGGCGATTCGCTACACGCTGCGGATGGCCAACCGCGTCGGCTGGTGGCGACTCTGGAAGTCCATGAGCTCCCGGAACGCGTGCAAGACATGCGCCCTGGGCATGGGCGGCCAGCTCGGCGGCATGCGGAATGAAGCCGGGCACTGGCCGGAAGTCTGCAAGAAGTCGCTGCAAGCAATGATTGGCGACATGCAGGCGGAAGTGCGGCCCGAGTTCTTCCAGCGCTATGGCTTCGCCGAGCTGCGGACCCTGTCGCCGCGCGAGCTGGAGATGTGCGGCCGGCTGACGCAGCCTCTCTACGCAGGACCGGCCGACACGCACTACCGCGTCATCGGCTGGGACGAAGCCCTTGCAAAGATCGCCGGCCATTTGAAGGCGACCACACCCGATCAGAACTTCTTCTACGCCAGCGGCCGATCGTCGAACGAGGCCGGCTTCCTGTTTCAGCTGTTCGCACGCGTGTACGGCACCAACTACCTCAACAACTGCAGCTTCTACTGCCACCAGGCCAGCGGCGTCGGGCTGACGCGGTCGCTCGGCACCAGCACGGCCACCGTCACGCTGGAGGACATCGAGCATGCCGATCTGTTCTTCCTGATCGGCGGCAATCCGGCTTCGAATCATCCGCGTCTGATGCGCTCGCTCATGACGATCCGCCGTAATGGCGGCCAGGTGATCGTCGTCAATCCGGTCAAGGAGCTGGGACTGGTCAATTTCAGCGTGCCGTCCGACTGGCGCAGCCTGCTGTTCGGCACGAGGATCGCCAGCCTGTACGTGCAACCGCACATCGGCGGCGACATCGCCCTGTTGACCGGCATCGCCAAGCTGCTGCTGGAACGCGGTGCGGTGGACAACGCCTTCATCGCCGCCGCCACTGAAGGGCACGATGCCTATCGTGAGCAGGTGGCAGCCACCGCGTGGGAAGCCATCGTGGAGGGCTCCGGCGTCGACCGCGCGACGATCGAGAAGATCGCCGATCTCTACGCGGCAGCAAAGAACGTGGTCTTCGGCTGGACGATGGGCATCACGCATCACCAGCACGGCGTCGAGAACGTGCAGAGCATCGTGAACCTGGCACTGCTGCGCGGCATGGCGGGCCGTCCGGCCGCGGGGTTGTTGCCCATCCGCGGGCACAGCAATGTGCAGGGCATCGGTTCCATGGGCGTGGCGCCGGCACTCAAGGAAGCGCTGTTCGAACGGCTGCAGGCACAGCTGAACGTGCCGTTGCCGCGGACACAGGGCCTGGACACGATGGGCTGCATGCACGCGGCCGATCGTGGAGAAGTGCGTGCCGGCCTGTGCCTGGGCGGCAACCTCTTCGGCAGCAATCCGGACGCGAACTTCGCCGCCAACGCCCTGGGCAAGCTCGACCTGATCGCCTACCTGAACACGAGCCTGAACACCGGCCACGCCTGGGGCCGTGCCCGCGAAACTCTCGTGCTCCCCGTGCTGGCCCGCGACGAGGAGTGCCAGAAGACGACGCAGGAATCGATGTTCAACTACGTCCGCGTCAGCGACGGCGGCGTGCCGCGACTCCCGGGGCCGCGCGGCGAAGTGGCCATCCTGGCGGACATCGCCGAGCGGACGTTCGCCGACCGGCCCACGATCGACTGGAAGGCGATGCAGGACCACGCCAACGTCCGCCAGCTGATTGCCAAGGTCGTGCCCGGCTACGAGCAGATCGCCGCGGTCGACAAGACCAACCAGGAATTCGCCGTCGAGGGCCGCATCCTGCACACGGCGCGCTTCCCCACGCCATCGGGGAAGGCCCAGTTCAGCGCCATCGCCATTCCGCCCTTGCGCGGCGACGACAAGCAACTACGATTGATGACCGTGCGTTCCGAAGGCCAGTTCAACACGGTGGTGTACGAGGACGAAGACATCTATCGCGGCCAGGAACGGCGCGACGTGATCCTGATGAACCCGGACGACATGCAGCGCCTGGGCTTGAGCGCCGACCAGCGAGTGCGCGTCCGCAGCTCGGCCGGCTCGATGGCTCCGATCCTGGTCCGTCCATTCGACATCCGTGCCGGCAACGCCCTCATGTACTATCCCGAAGCAAACGTGCTGGTGCCCACCGCGACCGATCCGGCATCGAAGACGCCCGCGTTCAAATCGGTGCTGATCGAGATCGAGCCCGCGGGTGCCTGGTCGCCGAGTCCCGCGGACGAGCGGCGCAAGCCGCTTGAGGTGCTCGGCAGTTAGGCCACCGGCAGGAGAAAGACCAGGGAGTCCCTTTGGCGAGCGTCGAGGCGTAAGCCCGACGTGTCTGGGTGAAGTCCATGACCTGGTTTTGGACGCTGTCCACGTCGGGCTTACGCCTCGACGCTCGCCAGGGACGTGATTTTTTGCGACTCGCCTTCGTCCTACGGCTCACTCCGACGAGTATCGATCACCCATGACCGCGACCGCGTACATCGCGCTGGGCAGCAACCTCGGCGACCGGCGTTCCTATCTCGATCAAGCGCTGGAAGCACTGCGTCCGCGCGCCGGCATCGCGGTAAAGCGCGTGTCGGCATATCACGAGACGGAACCAGTCGGCGGTCCGGCGATGCAAGGCAAGTACCTCAATGCCGCAGCCGAGTTGTCCACGGACCTGGAGCCGATGGACCTGCTTCACGCACTGCACGAGGTGGAAGCGAGCCTCGGCCGTATACGCGAAGTGCGCGACGGGCCACGCACCATCGATCTCGACCTGCTGCTTTACGAGGACCGCGCGATCAACGAACCCCACCTGATCGTGCCGCATCCACGCATGCACGAGCGGCTGTTCGTGCTGGAGCCGTTGGCGGAGATTGCCGCAGATGTCGTGCATCCCGTGTTGGGGAAGACCATCCGCCACCTATGTGCGGTGCGGACGACGGGGCGCCAACGCGATCTGGTTGGCTTCCGTGCTGTCGTCACCGGCGCGACAAGTGGAATTGGACGCGCGATTGCCTTGGAGCTGGCAGCTGCTGGCGCGGATGTGGTCGTTCATGGCCGTCGTGCGGCTGCCATCGAGGAGACCATCCAGCTGGTGCGCCGGCACGCGGTGCAATGCGCGTCCGTCCTTGCGGATTTGTGCGACCCCGCCTGCTCCGAGCGCCTGGTGAAGACTGCTTGGGAGCAATGGAACGGCATCGACATCTGGATCAACAATGCCGGCGCCGACACGCTCACTGGCGAAGCGCGGCACTGGTCCTTCGAACGCAAGTTGGAGGAACTCTGGGCCGTCGACGTCCGCGCCGCGATGCTTCTGTCCCGCGCGATCGGCCAGCGCATGAAGGCGCGTGGCAGCGGCGTCATCGTCAACATGGGCTGGGACCAGGCCGAAACCGGCATGGAAGGGGACAGCGGTCAGCTGTTCGCGGCGGTCAAGGGGGCAGTCATGGCGTTCACGCGCAGCTTGGCACTGGAACTGGCGCCGCGGGTTCGCGTCAACTGCCTGGCTCCCGGTTGGATTCGCACAGCGTGGGGCGAAGGCGCGTCGGAAGCGTGGCAAGAACGTGTCCTGCGCGAGACGCCGCTGGGCCGCTGGGGCACGGCGCAAGAAGTCGCGGCAGTTGCGCACTGGCTGGTGTCTCCAGCTACAGCGTTCGTGACCGGGCAAATCATCCGGGTGAACGGTGGGGCCGTGCGTTAAATAATTTCCCAGAGGAGGGATCGTTTGTCAGTTCAGGGGCTCGGAAGCGTGTGCAGAAATTGCGCGCAATGGGCAGGAATTGAACACGAGCCGGGAAAGGACATTAGCTGGGGGATTCGAAACGGCAGGCGAGTCGGCGGCTGTTGATGTCGAGGGCTTCGAGGATCTTGAGGACGAGGGGAACTTCGATCTTCCAGTCGAGGGCCCAGAGGATAATGTCGAGGTTCTCTTGGCCCGACTTGAGGCGGTCGAGGATGCGATCGAGGAGGAGGGTATTTTCTCGAAATTCACGCTGGAGCAGGCCGAAATCACCGCGGTCGAGTTCGACCCAGAAGCGTTTCCCTTGCAGATGCTCCAGCCAGCGGGCTCGCAAGTAGCCCCACCAGTGCTCCTTGACCCACCGGCGAATGGCGGCCTCACCGAGGTCGCAACCGGCTTTTTCGCTTTCAATCCACTTGAATTGCAGCGCCTCTCTCTCGCTATCACTGTAGACGCTACACTTTTCCATGGCTCCCCACCCTCTCGCCTGCGTGGAACCGCCTCTTCAATTCTGCGTCCGTTTTTCACACAATTCCGGAAATCCATTCCTGCTCATATCCTAACCTCACCGGACCGCAACTGCAAGTCAAACGAGCAAGAGACCGCGCTGCGGAAACCGTCGAGTCGTCATACCGTTCATTCCCGAAGTGATACGCAAATCAGCGGATAGCCGAACCAGCTGAATGGGGACGACGGCGGACGGGCTCGCATGGTGGGAAGGTTAGTACCAGCATTCATCTTCCTTGATGAGCCAAAACATCCCTAAACGCAATTATCATGCCAACTAATAGTCCTACGGCAGCGACCAACCTGGAGTTCGCGCGATTACAGCAGCTGGCACGAGTAAATTTGAGAACCGCGACGCCTGCTCACTCTCTGTCCCGGCGTGAAATCCCCATCGACGTTCTCCGTTCGTTGAACCGAACGGATCCATTCAATCCAGCACGCGTCGCTTGATCTCGGCGACTTTCTGCACCGTGAGCCAGCCGCGGAGCAAGTAGCCACTGCGGCGAAGGTTTTCCGCCGTCGGCTCGGCCCCCGTATTGCCAGCGGTGAGGTGAATGCGATTCATCAGCGGGCCGAACCAGTCATCGGGCCGCCGCGTCAGGATCTCCCGCTCCAGATCGATGACCGGAATCGCCCGCTCCTTCGCCAGCGCTCGCAGCGCCTCGTTGAACTGCTTCGTGCGTTCCAGCTGCGCCTTGAACGGCGGGATCGTGTTGAGGACCGGGATGGCACCCTGATCGAGGATCAAGTCGAGCGCCTTGGCGATGTCCCTGCGATAGTCGTCGAGCGGAACATTCTCTTCCACATCGTAAATCCCGACTTCAAGCGTGACCATCCGGGGCCGGTACTCGGTCAGCATTTTCTCCAGGGTCGGCAGCCCGCGCTTGCCGCCCTTGAGGAGCATCGCTGCTTGAAGCCCGCTCTCGGAAGTGTAGGCGCGATAGTGCTCGACTTCCGTCCGACACAACCACCAGCCATCGGTCTTGTCCTTGGCTTCGGTGTGCATCCACTTCAGGATGGCCTCGTCCGCGGGGGTCTTGCCCTTGCCGCTGCGCGGCCAGGTGCCGTAGGGGTTGGCAATCGTCATCGAGCCGCCGACGTGAAGCACGACGCCTTCCTGGCCGCGAAACTTGGCGGCAACCTTCTTCATCGCCGGGGCATAGTCCCAGCCCTCCGCCATCGGCGCCTCGCCACGCGTCTCCGCCAGGTGGCCCACAAACCAGCGAGCCACGGATGGTTCCTTGTCCTCCCCGTCGCCGACGCGAAGTCGCTCGGCTGCTTTTGCCTGTTCGTACGCCGTCTGTGCCGGTTCATACTTCGTTCGTAGTCCATCTGACGGCACCTTGCGATTGAGCCCGTCCACCAATCCTTCCAGACGCAACGGTCGCGGCGCCAGCGTACCCGCCAGGTCCGGCAGATCGCCGATGGTCAGCACTTCTGGTACGACGGTGTCGTGCGGCAGATAGCAGAAGGGGCCGGCAAGCGCCGAGTGGTAGTCGCTCAGACCACCACGGACGTAGACGGCACACACGTCTTCCTCGAAGAGCGCGCCCAGCAACGCCAGCAAGCCGCCGAGCGGCTCCGACTGCGCCGGCCGCTGGGCCGCGTTGTGCGGCACCTTCAGCTCGCGGTCCGCGGGATTGACCGGAGCGAAAGAATCTCCCCACAGCGCCAGGCGGCGGGCATCCAGCTCGGGGCGCTGCCGAAGATGACGCAGCACGGCGCGCAGGTCGCGCAGGCGCCCGCCGAGCAGCGATTGTCCGCGCATCAGTTCGCTGGCCGAGATGCTGGTGATCGAGCTGCCGCGGCCGCGTCCTTCGCCGGGAGACGTTTCGCCGGTGCCGCGAACGTCCAGAAGGCACACGGCGGTTCCGGCAGCCAGCAATTCACTGATCGGCCCCGCCCGCTGCCGAAGGAACTCTTGCTTGCCCTCCGGGGCAATGGCGACGACCACGGGCACGCGCTTCTCCTTGACCGCCGGCGACAACAAAAGCACCGGCACGACGATGCCCGGTTCCGTGGCCAGGTGGATCCGTTCCGCGGTCACCTTGCCCAGCGATTCCCGTTCCGGCGCCAGTTGGCGGACCACCGGGTCAGCCGTGGGAGCAACGTCGCCAAGCAGCCGCGACCAGTCGCGCCGAAGTCGATTCTGCCGTTGCGCTGCGGTCAGCGTGGCGAGTTCCTTACGGGCCATGGCCAGTCGCTCCGCGCCCAGGGAGGTGGCCAGGACGTGGAGCGGTTGCGGCTGCAATTCCTTGGTCGCTTCGGGCGTCAGACAGAGCAAGTCGGCGACCGGCCGACGATTGCTGTATTCCTTCTTGGGGTTGGCAATGCCGAACCACCGATCGAGGACCGGATAGAGCAGTTCCCGGTTGATGGGAAGCCAGTGGCTATTTTCCGGCGCGGAACCGACGACAAACCCTTGTCCCGCAATCCCCGTGAGCGAGTCGGCGGCATCGTAGAGGCCATAGACGCGCTGGAGCCGTTTCCAGACGGGGTCCTGCTCGCGGTCCCAGTAGAACTCGTGGAAGTAGATCAGGCGACGCGGGGCAACCGATGCGACGATCGCCCAGGGCAAGAAGCCGTCGCGCGCGGACAGTCGCAGGTTTCGGGTCGATTCCCAGCTGCCGCAGCCGGCGTAGGCATACGAGTGTTCGGCATCCTTCGCCAGCGGGTAAGCTGTTTCCGGCTGCGGACCGCCGAAGTTTTGAATCATGACGCCCGTGATGCGCGGATCGAGGGCAGCGGTCACCGCAGCCACGTCTCCGCCGCCCGCCGGTTCGGAGATGAGGAGAAGACGCTTGGAATCAACGCCCTTTTCTGCCAGCAGCACGTCGACGCCGCGCATCAGGTCCCAGGCCAGCCAGCCCATCAGGCTTTCGCCGATGAGATGTAACTGGATGCCGGTGTCATAGCGCATGTGGTAGTCGTGGGGCCCATCCTCCCCGAACGTGTGCTGCCGTCGCTCGCCGTGGCCCAGGTGGTCCGGAACGAGGACCAGGCAACCGGCACGCGCCCAGGTCATGGCCATGTCCTGCCGCTGTCCGTCGTGCTTGGGCCGCTGATGGCTCAGGGCGATGACAATGCCGGGCATGGATGCAGCGAGCTTCGCCGGCCGGTAGAGATTGGCCGTCACCACGGAGCCAGGACGGGTTTGGAAGACCAGGCGATCGACGCGGTAGCCGTCGCCGTCCAGGCTGCCCGTGACGCGCAGCTTCAAGTCCTTCGGCACCGGGGGAAATTGCCCCAGCGAGCCGCGCAGCGCCTGGAGGCGACGGTCGCGAAAGCGCTCCCAGTCGCTCCGTGTCTTTACCTCCTCCCAGGCCTTCTGGTCGGCACGGTTGGCGAGGCGCAGTCCGGCCTCGGCATCGCGCGACAACATGGATGCCATCGGCGGCTGGCGGACCTGGCCGCGCACGATCACCCGTGCGTCCAGCCCGCGAAGCAAGTCCATCAGTTCCTTGTCTTGCGCATGGACCGAGGACGTGACCGTCAATGCGAAGACAATGGCCAGAGCCGTACGCATGGTTTCATCTCGCTTCGAGGGCGGATTGGGGCAGGACGGTTCAGGGGCAGGCGACAGCGCGTCCGACGCCTGCAATCTTAAACGTCCCCGCCATGCCTGGCGCGAAAAAGACGCAAAGACTCAGGCATTGCCATTGTGTGAAGGATTGCCAACTGCTTGGTAGAAAGCCCTGCTTTCACGGAGGTTGCGGCCGGCACAGCCGGCCCTACAGGCCTAAATTCCTGTAGGGCCGGCTGTGCCGGCCGCAATCGTCCTGTACCTCAAAGTGGGTTTCCTACCAATTGCGAATTCGTTTGGGAATGGAGCCGATGGTTCGACACAGCATCTTCGAGAAGCGGTGTTCGGTGCCTACTCTGTTGGCCCGGCGTCGGCGGCGCGCCGGGAGCCGGCGGAGCGCCGTGGCTCGCACGTGCAGTGCGCTTCGGACCAGCCAGCGCCTGAGGCACGATGGCCAGGGAAAGCCGAAGACTTCGATCAGGCGGTCGTCCATCAGTGCATAGATGCATGGATGGCAGGCCGCACCAGCGGCGCCGAGCAGATATTACCGTTCGCCCCCGGAAGTGTACAATACCGCAGATTTGCCCACTATCCCGGTTCGCCCACGGAGGCCCACGACGTGTCTCACCTTTATTTCACACGCAGGATGCTGCTGGCGATCGTTGCCGGTCTACTGGTTGCCGGCATCGGCTGTCAACGCACCACCGCACCCACCGACGACGGCAAGAAAGCGATCCGTTGGGGTGCCGACGAAGAGGGCGGGCTGCCGTATGTCGCCAAGGAAGACGGCAAGTACGTCGGCTTCGAGGTGGACCTGGCCGAGGCACTCTCCAAGGAGCTGGGCCGGCCAATCGAGTTCAAGCAATATCCGTTCAAGGACCTGGCCAAGGGCCTGAAACGAGGCGACATCGACATTGCCATGAACGGCTTTGAAGTGACGGAAGACCGCAAGACTCAAGTGCGCTTCGGCAAGCCTTACTATTACTACAAGCTCCAGCTTGTTGCGCAAAGCGGCGACGAACGGTTCAAGAATACGAAGGACCTCGAAGGCAAGAAGGACCTCAAGGTCGGCACCCTGGAGAACACCGCGGCATCGCGCTACCTGGAAAAGATTGGCCTCAAGCCCATCCTGTTCGAGGACCAGGTGAACCCCTACAAGAAGCTGGCGGCCAAGGAACTGGACGCGGTGCTGCTCGATTTGCCGATCGCGGTCGAAGTCGTCAAGAAGAACAAGGAGCTGAACGAGAAGCTGGTCTTCGTGGGCGAGCCGATCGAACCCGGGCAGTACGCCATCGCCTTTCGCAAGGACGACGCCAAGCTGGCCGAGCAGTTCGACCAGGCGCTGGAACAGCTGATTCGCAAGGGTGAACTGAAGCGCATCTACGAAAAGTGGGGCCTGTGGAACGACGACCAGAAGCAACTGGAGGCCAGCCTTCCCAAGGGCACGCCGTCGCCGTTGCCCACCAACCTTGGCAAGTAGGGCGATGGACTCGCGATGACCGACCTTGCTTCCGTTCCACTCGTGTTCGGCGCCGGCAGCACGCAGGGCTATTTCATGGAGCTGCTGCCCGCGGCCGGGCTGACGGTCCTGATCAGCATCGCGAGCATGGCCGGGGCGATCATGCTTGGCCTGCCCATTGCCCTGACCAGGCTCTACGGCCCGGCGCCGCTGCGCTGGCTGGCATTGCTGTACGTCGAGTTCTTTCGCGGCATTCCCGTGCTGCTGTTGCTCTACTTCCTTTACTTCGTGCTGCCCGACATTGCGGTGAACTACGCCTGGCCCTGGTCGATGAAGCTGTCGCCTCTGACGGCGGCGATCCTCGGTTTCGGTCTCAACTACGCCGCTTACGAATCGGAGATCTATCGGGCAGGCATCAGCGCGATCCCGGCCGGCCAGTGGGAAGCGGCTGCGTCCCTGGGCATGGGACCGGCATTGACGTTTCGCCGCGTCATCCTGCCCCAGGCGATGCGCACCATCCTGCCGCCGATGACCAACGATTTCGTCGCCCTGTTCAAGGACACCAGCGTGGCCAGCGTCATCACGGTGGTCGAGCTGAACAAGCAGTACCAGATCCTGGTGAACAACCCGGCCAATTACGCGGACTACCTGGAGATCGCCGCGATGACGGCGGTGCTGTATCTCGTCATGTCCGTGCCGTTGGGCCACCTGTCACGCTACCTGGAACAGCGCTGGAGTGCCGGCTCATGAGCGAGGCCTTCAGCGACAACTCCTCCGTGTTTCGCCGCTCTGGACCAGCAGCCGGCATGCCGATCGCGCTGGAACGCGTCAGCAAGCGCTTTGGCACGCGCGTGGTGCTGAATGAAATTACTCTCAATATCGCAGCCGGCGAAACGATCGCGCTCATTGGCCCCAGCGGTGGCGGAAAGTCAACGCTGCTGCGCTGCATCAACGGTCTGACGACGTTCGACAGCGGCACGATCACGGTCGGACCGTATGTCCTCCGTGCCGTGGCGAGCCGACGGGAGCAGCGCCAAGCGTTGCTCAAACTGCGCGGGGAGTTCGGCATGATCTTTCAGGACTTCCAGCTTTTTCCGCACCTGACCGTCATGGGCAACGTGGTCGAGGCGCCGATGCAGGTACTGCGCTTGTCGCGTGCCGAGGCCGAACGCCACGCTTCCCAACTCCTGCACCATGTGGGCCTGGCGGACCGTGCCGACGCATATCCCCGGCAACTGTCCGGCGGCCAGAAACAGCGCGTCGCCATCGCCCGCGCATTGGCGATGAAGCCGGCGGGGCTGCTGTGCGACGAGATCACCAGCGCCCTCGATCCGCAGCTCAAGCACGAAGTCCTGGACGTGGTGGAGGACCTCAAGAAAGAAGGCCTGACGCTCCTGCTCGTGACGCACGAGATCGGTTTCGCCCGCCGCGCCGCCGACCGCGTGCTGGTGCTGGCCGACGGCAAGATCGTCGAGGAAGGCCCACCGCAGCAGGTGATCGACCATCCGCAGGCGGAACGAACACAGCAATTTCTCAAGCAAGTGATGGCATAGGCCACCGGGCCTGGAGGATTTCATGGCAAAGCAACTCATCACCGTCGGACACAGCCCCGATCCCGACGACGCCTTCATGTTCTACGCCCTGGCGCACGACAAGCTCGACACCGGCAACTTGCAATTCCGCCACGAATTGCAGGACATCGAGACGCTCAATCGCCGGGCCCTGCGCGGCGAGTTGGAAGTGACTGCGATCAGCATTCATGCCTATGCCCAGCTCCTCGACAAGTACGCCCTGCTGCCCAGTGGCTGCAGCATGGGCGACCGCTATGGCCCGATGGTGGTGGCGAAACGTCCCTACACGATCGAG
Organism: Gemmataceae bacterium; assembly: GCA_019752375.1. Taxonomy (GTDB): domain Bacteria; phylum Planctomycetota; class Planctomycetia; order Gemmatales; family Gemmataceae; genus JAIEMG01. The sequence continues at coordinate 11,222 of JAIEMG010000315.1, forward strand.
GAGCTGTCGAAGCTGCGCATCGCCGTGCCGGGCACAATGACGACCGCGTTCCTCGCACTGCGGCTGCTGCTGCCGGGCGGTTTCGCCCACGAAGTCGTGCCGTTCGACCAGATCATCAACGAAGTCGCGGCCGGCCGCTTTGACGCGGGGCTGATCATCCACGAAGGGCAACTGACGTTTCAGAACCAGGGATTGCACCTGATCGTCGATCTTGGCGTCTGGTGGCACGAGAAGACCGGCCTGCCGTTGCCCCTGGGCGGCAACGTGGTCCGCCGCGACCTGGGTATGGAGACCATGAAGCAAATCAGCCGGCTGCTGAAAGAGAGCATTCGCTATGCCCTCGACCACCGCGGCGATGCGCTGGACTACGCACTCAAGTACGCGCGCGACATGGACAAGGGCCTGGCGGACCGTTTCGTCGGCATGTACGTCAACGACTGGACGCTGGATTACGGCCCGCGCGGCCGGGAGGCGGTCAAGCGTCTCCTGGCGGAAGGCCACAAGGCGGGCGTGATCCCATCCGCGGTGGCGGTGGAGTTTATCGAATAGCCGCCTTGAAAATGCCTAATTTCTAAGGACTAATGACTAAGGAATGACGAATGCCCAAGCACCAATATAGACTGCACGCGGACCAATTTGATCCCTGGCAAGGTGGGCCAGACACTCTTGTCTGGCCGGCCAGACAAGAGTGTCTGGCCCACCGAACCCAACCGTTCTCTACCGCCCGAAGTATAGTCCTGACAGTTCCCGTGGGACGAATCAAAAGCAGGTCTCTGTTGGTGCATTGGATTTTCGTCTTTGATTAGTCATTCGTCCTTGGTCATTAGTCATTCCTCCCATGTATAGAGCACCAGAGCTGAAGAACAAAAGGAGGCGACGTGCCGACCGTCAAGCTGGTCGACGAAAACGACCCGAACCCGATCGTTCAGGAAGTCTTCCGGGACATCAAGGCGACGAAGAAGATCGACTTCATCCCGAACATCTGGCGGGCGCTGGCCACGCATCCGGAACATCTTCGCCTCTGCTGGACGCGCCTCAAGGCGATCATGAGTCCGGGCAAGGTGGACGCGCTGACCAAAGAGATCATCGCGTTGGCGGTGTCGGTGACCAACGGCTGCAAGTACTGCATCAACTCGCACACGGCGGCGACGCAAAAGCTCGGCCTGGACGTGGAGGGGCTGGGCGAGGTGCTGGCGGTGGTCGGGCTGTTCAACCAGATGAATAGCCTGGCGGACGCGTACCAGATCGACCCGGACATCCTGCCGAAGGTTGGCTGACAGCGGTTTGTCGTCGCGGGCCGGATTCGTACACTGACAACTTGCCCCACGGATGGCCCAGGGATCCCTTCCGCTCCGCATGGCAGGTGAGGCTCGTGACCAAGAAGCAAACTCCCAATCGGTCCGCCGGTGTTCTCCTTCATCCCACATCGTTGCCGGGGCCGTACGGCATTGGCGACCTCGGGCCGGCGGCATTCAAGTGGGTCGACAATCTGACCCGCGCGCATCAGAAGTGGTGGCAGATCCTGCCGCTGGGACCGACGGGGTTTGGCGATTCGCCTTACCAGTCGTTCAGCACTTTTGCTGGCAATCCGTTCATGCTCAGCCCGGATTTCCTGGTGCAGGACGGCCTGCTCAAGCAGGAAGACCTGTCCGGCACCCGCTTCCGGGCCGATCACGTCGAGTTCGGTCCCGCCATCACGTTCAAGATCCGTCTGATCAAGAAGGCCTGGGAGAATTTCCGCGGCGGCTCGGCGGCGAACCTGAAGAGCGCGTTCGAGAACTTCAATGCCGAGAATGCACGCTGGCTGGACGATTACGCGCTGTTCCGCGCCCTCAAGGACGCCCACAACGGCAAGAGCTGGCTGGAATGGAGCGAGGAGTTGATCCAGCGCAAGCCCGCGGCACTGGAAAAAGCCCGGCGTCAAGTCGCCGAAGCCGTGGGCATGTATCAGTTCGGACAGTTCCTCTTTTTCCGCCAGTGGCGCGAGCTGAAGAAGTATGCCAACGATCGCGGCATTCGTCTCATCGGCGACGTGCCGATCTTCGTCTCCAGCGATTCGTCCGACGTGTGGGCCAATCCCGACCTGTTCATGCTGGACAAGCAGTCCAAGCCGCGTTTTGTCGCCGGAGTGCCGCCGGACTATTTCAGCCAGACCGGCCAGCTCTGGGGCAATCCACTGTACGACTGGGACGCCAACAAGCAGACGGGCTACGCGTGGTGGATCGCCCGGCTGCGGGCGACGCTGGGCCAGGTGGACATGGTTCGCCTGGATCACTTCCGCGGCTTCGAGTCGTACTGGGAGATCCCGGCCGGCAAGCCAACCGCCGAAGTGGGCCGCTGGGTCAAGGGCCCGGGCATCGAGCTGTTCGAGACGATCCGGACGGTCCTCGGCCATCTGCCGTTGATCGCCGAGGACCTCGGCATCATCACCGACGAGGTCGGCGTCCTCCGCGACCGCCTTGGGCTGCCGGGCATGCGCATCCTGCAGTTCGCGTTCGGCGGCGCAACGGAGGACCGCTTCCTGCCGCACAATTACGACCGCAACACGGTGGTCTATACCGGTACGCACGACAACGACACGACGCAAGGCTGGTACGCGACCGTTTCGGAGACCGAAAGACACTTCGTGCGGCGGTACCTGGGGCGCGACGGCAACGACATCTCCTGGGACCTGATCCGCCTGGCGTGGGCGTCGATTGCCGACTACGCAATCGCGCCGCTGCAAGACTTGTTGAACCTGGGCACCGACGCCCGCATGAACCTGCCCGGCCGGCCATCCGGCAACTGGGGCTGGCGCTACACCGATGGCATGCTGAACGATTCGACGCTGGACCGACTGGCGGACTTGACCGACCTCTATGGCCGCTAGTAACAGGTCGTGCTACAAGCCGGAGCACGACCTGTTACTAGCGGCATTTGCGTGACATATGGCGGTTTGGTGATATCACCTGAAGGTGGTGGCAGACGGGGAGCCAGGTGAAGCCGGCATGCGAACCAGCGGCCGAGCGGATACAAACACGCAAGGTGAATCGTGCCCTCAAGGTCGCAGCAGAAGAGTGGTGGCTGGGTGCGGTCGACAGGGTCGGGGATGAAGGTGGCCGCGGCCAGCGTCCGACGGTGGAGAGTTCCGTCGTAACTACCGACACGCGGCCAGAGTTGTCTTCATCGGCGAGAGCCAGGCATCACGCCCAAGGCTCGATCACCCGTAAGGAGTCTTTCATCGTAAGGCGCGGCTGCATCGGCCGCCACGCAAATCTCACAAATGCAAAACACCTCTCGGCGAACCGAGAGGTGTTTTGACGTCAGGATGGAAGAAAGTGCCCCGTTACTTCACGAGCGAAGCCGGCAACTTCAGGGTTGCGTCGGTGCGTTCCACGGTCGCGGTCGTCGTCGTGGCCTTGCCGGCCGAGAGCGTGCCGATGGTGCCGCAGCAGCTGTAGTAGCAGCACGGGGAATAGCAGTAGCTGTAGCACGGGTAGTAGGAGTAGCTATAGCACGGGGTGTAGCAATAGCTGTAGTTGTAGCAGGGATAGTAGCACGAGCTGTAGCAGCTGTAGCCGCAGGAGCGGCCGTAACCGCCGTAGCCCCGACCGCCCCAGCCGCCTCGCCGGCTCAGTTCGCCTTCCGACTTGGAAGCGTCGAACTTGAGCGTCAGCTGACCCGCCGATGCCGCCGCGGGGGCCTTCACCGTCGGCGCCTTCTCCTTGGTCGTGTTTTCGGCTCGCACCGCACCAGCCAGACCGAGCATGACCACGACCGCCGCCATTGCCGTCACGAACTTCGACATGACAAGTGTCCTCCAGAAAGTACTTTCTCGGTTCACGGGCCGAACACACGTTGGCCTCGCTGTGGGGAGTAGTCGCCTTGTGGTTCGTCGCATCCCCTTCACAGCTATCAACGGAATCGCAGCGCGGACCGGACATGCGGTGCGTGGAATTTCTGCGGCGGCGGTCGCAGCGGGTGCTGGCGATGAGATAAGACTTGTGTGAGACGTGTTTTACAGCAAGTCGCGAATCAGAGCGTCGGCGACGCATCGGCCGCGTCGCGTCAAGCGGACGCCGGCGCCGTCGTCGGCCACGAACCCCAAGGCGGCGTGGTTTGCCAACGCGGCGCCCGCAAGTGTGTCGAGGTCGAATCCGGTCTGCACACGGAAGCCATGCCGGTCGATGCCGTCGCTGCGGCGGATCTGGATGGCGATCGTTTCGCGCGCACGTTCCTCGGGATCGAGCTCTTCGGACTGAAACGCTGCGGACTCGCCGGAGAGCACCCGACGCATGTATTCCTTCAGATCGCGGGTGTTCAGCTCGCGCCGCCCGTTGATGTAGCGGGCCGCGCCGACGCCGAAGCCGTGATGGGGCAGGTTCGCCCAGTAGACCTGGTTGTGTCTGCTCCGGCAGCCGGGCCGTGCGAAGTTCGATATCTCGTAGTGCTCGAAGCCGGCCGTCTCCAGGGTGTCCATCGCGTGGGTGTAGAGGGCCAGCTCGTCGTCCTCTTCCAGGGGCCGGACGTCGCCGCGCTTCCATTGCTTCCAGAGCCGCGTGCCCTTCTCGTAGGTCAGGCCGTACGTCGACATGTGATCGGGCGCCAGTCGGAGCGCTTGCCGTAGATCGGCGTCCCATTCCGCCAGCGTCTGCCCCGGCACGCCAAAGATCAGGTCCAGCGATACCTGCGCCCCCACCTGTCGAACCGCATCAACGGCTTTCGACACCTGTGCGGGCTCGTGGCGTCGTTCCAGGACGCGCAGCAAGTGGGGATGAAACGACTGCGCCCCGATACTGACGCGATTGACGCCCGCGGCGGCCAGGATCGCGACCTTATTCTCGTCGATGCTGTCGGGCGTCGATTCAATGGAAAACTCGCCATTGGCACGCAGTGGCAGCCAGCGCGTCACCTCGGCAAGCAGCCGCTGCAATCGCGACGGGTCCAGATAGGTTGGTGTACCGCCACCGATGAAGATCGTCTCGACCGGAGCCGGCTCGCGCAGCGCGGCCAACTCGGCGCCCAGCGCTTCGAGGTACAATTCCATGAGGTGGTCCTGCCCCGCAGCCACGGCAAAATCGCAGTAGCCGCAATGGTGGGCACAGAACGGGACATGGATGTAAGCGGCATTCGTCATCAAATGTTCAACCGGCGCCCTCGTTGGCGGGAGCGGCGAAGTCTGGGAAAGCTGGGGAACCGTACGCTCGCGGGCAAGGGCCTGCGATTGACCCTCCGGCGCCTCGCAGCTATAGTTTCGCACAAGGATGCGTACCTGACGAGAGGGACCTCGCGCATGAGCTTTTTTCCCCGCGACCTGGCAGCGCCGGCCCCCGCGCCGGGGCTATCGATCGAGTGGGAGGAAGCCAACTGCCCGCTGTGCAGCGGCCGGCGCTGGTCGCCACTGGTGGAAGCACCGGACGTGGGTGTCGCTGCCACCGGTTTGTGGTTCGCCGTCGTCCAGTGCCAGGACTGCGGGATGTGCTTCACCAACCCGCGGCCCAGCGCCAAGAGCATCGGCCAGTTCTATCCCACTCGCTACGCCCCGCACCAGTCAACCAATCGCGAGCACGGCCGGGCACGACGGCGCCTATTCTACAAGCGCACGGGCGGGCAGCAGGTGGGCTGGCACGGCGAGGGGCGCTTGCTGGACTTCGGCTGCGGCGGCGGCGGGTTCCTCAAGACGATGCACTCGCAGGGCTGGAAGGTGACCGGCCTCGACGTGTCCGCGCCAACCGTCTACCGCGTCCGTGCCGAGACAGGATTACCGGTCCTGGTTGGTACGCTGCCGCACACGGAGCTCCAGCCCGAGAGCTTCGACGTCATCACAATGTGGCATTCGCTGGAGCACGTCCATGCCCCCCGCGAAATTCTGCGCGAGGCGCACAAACTGCTCGTGCCTGGCGGCAAGCTGATGGTGGGCACTCCGAATATCGATAGCTTGCCGTTCCGCTGGTTCGGCCGCAACTGGTACGGCCTGGACCTTCCACGTCATCTCACGCACTTCACGCCTTGGACGCTGCCCCTGATGCTCGAACGCACGGGCTTCCGCGTCGGCGCGGTCCGCCTGGTGCGGCATAGCCAATGGCTCCGTTACTCCGCGCGCCTGGGCCGCTCCGACCGCCGCTCACCGTACTGGCACCGCTGGTTGACCACCGGTCCGATGGCGCGTCTGGTCACCTGGTACAGCTATCTCACCCACCAGGCCGATTGCGTCGTCGCGACGGCATACAAGCAGTAGACGCCGCGAAGTGCCGAAGGGCGCGTCACCGCCCGTGCCGACCAATTCCGTAGTACGTGAAGCCGGCCGCATCCATGGTTTTCGGTTCGTAAAGATTGCGGCCGTCGAAGATCACGGGATGGCGCAACAACTGCCGCATCATGCCGAAGTCCGGCCGACGAAACTCCTGCCATTCCGTCACGATGGCAAGGCCGTCTGCTCCCTCCAGTGCCTGGTACGGCCGCTCGCAGTAGATCAGCCGGTCGCCATAGATCGCCTTCACGTGCCCCATGGCTTCAGGATCGTGGACGCGCAACCCAACCCCTTCCTTGAGCAGGGCGTCGAGCAGCATCAGGGCCGGCGCTTCGCGCACGTCATCGGTGCGCGGCTTGAATGCCAGCCCCCAGACGGCGATGGTCTTGCCGGACAGGCCCGTGCCATAGTGCTTGCGAATCTTGCTGAACAGCACGCGTTTCTGCGCTTCGTTCACGCTGTCCACCGCTTCCATCATTCGCAGCGGCAGGTCGACGGACCGGCCCATCGCCAGCAAGGCGCGCACGTCCTTCGGGAAGCAACTGCCGCCATAGCCGGCCCCGGGAAACAGGAACTGAAAGCCGATGCGCTCGTCGTGGCCGATGCCGCGGCGCACGTCGTTGATGTCGGCGCCCAGGCGTTCCGAAAGGTTGGCCATCTCGTTAATGAAGCTGATCTTGGCCGCCAGCATGGCGTTCGCCGCGTACTTGGTCATCTCCGCGCTTTCCGGAGTCATGACAAGGAACGGATGCTCGGTGCGCAGGAACGGTGCGTAGAGCTCGCGGAGGACTTCGCCGACCTCGGGGCGGCGCACGCCGACGACAACGCGATCCGGCTTGGTGAAGTCGTCCACCGCAGCGCCTTCTTTCAGGAACTCCGGGTTGCTGGCCACGTCGATGGGTCGGCCCAGGCGCTGGGACAATCGCTCGCCGGCGATCCGATTGGTGCCGACCGGCACGGTGCTCTTGATGACGACAATCTGCGGAGGCGCCACGACGGCAGCAAGCGCATCCACGACCGCCCAGATGCTGGACAGGTCCGAGGCGCCGCTGGCGCTCTCCGGAGTGCCGACCGCGATGAAGATCAGCTGCACTCCGGCACAGGCGCCCAGGTCGGTCGAAAACTTCAACCGCTCGTCGCGACGATTGCGTTCGACCAGCTCGGCCAGTCCAGGCTCATAAATCGGCAGCTTGCCGCTTTCGAGCAGTGCGATCTTGCTCGCGTCCTTGTCGATGCCGACGACGGAATTGCCGCTCTCCGCCAGACAGGTGGCAGTGACCAGTCCCACATAGCCGGTGCCGATAATTGCGATCTTCATGGATTGCGTCCAGGGGCGACGGTCCCGGAGGACCGCCAGTATTCCAGAGTATCCGCCAGGGTTTGATCGAGTGCGTAACGGGGCTGCCAGCCGGTGAGGCCGCGCAGCTTGCGACAATCCGCCTGGAGGGCGAGGGCTTCCGCGGCTCGATCCGGTTCCGTGCGTTGACGCACTTCGACCGCGACGCGCGCCAGGGCTCGCAGACGATCGAGCACAGCTTGCATCGAATGGGCCTGCCCGCTGCCGGCGTTGTACACTTCGCCCACCACGCCCTTGTCCATCAAAAGCACGTATGCCTGAATCATGTCGCGCACGTCGGTCAGGTCGCGGCGCGGGCTCAGGTCGCCGGTCTCGATGATCGGCGGCTGCCTGCCCTGCTCGGCGGCGGCAATCTGCCGGGCGAAGTTCGAGACGGCGAACTCTCCCGATTGGCGGGGACCGATGTGGTTGAACGGCCGCGCGCGGACGATCGCCAGCCCCGGAACGCGGCTGTATTGATAGGCAGCCAGGTCCGCTGCCGCCTTGCTGGACGCATAAGGACTGACCGGCTGGAGCAGGCCGCTTTCGTCGACGATTTCGGTGCCTCGCCGTGGATCGCCATAAACCAGGGCGCTGCTGACGTGCAGGATGCGCGGCCGGCCACCCCAGTGGATCGTCGCCTCGAAGAGATTGCGCGTGGCGGTCAAGTTGTCGGCCCATGCCGCGTCGGGCTCGCGGTAGGACTGCCCGGTGCGCGAAAAACCCGCCAGGTGATAGATCTGCTCCGGTTGCACCGCACGGAGTAAGGTTTCGACCGCGGCACGTTGGCCAAGGTCGCAGGGATGTAGGGTCGTCTGGCGGGCGAGGTGGCACCAGTGCTCCGGCCAGGCGCCGCGGCGGCTCGCGCCGTGGATTTCGGTCCCGTCACGCGCCGCGAGCGCCTCGGCAAGGTAGCCGCCCGCAAATCCCGTGGCGCCAGTGACAAGGACACGCATGACAGTCCAATC
>JAIEMG010000364.1 GCA_019752375.1 Gemmataceae bacterium
CCGTCCCTAGAAAACCGGACGGATTGGAAATCCGTCCTACAGGAATTGCACAAGTGATTCTTGCGCGGATCCTAAGCACAATCGCCTCAACTTCTCCGGTGGGCCAGACACTCTTGTCTGGCCAGACAAGAGTGTCTGGCCCACCGGGCTGAAACGACATCCAGGCCCGGTCGCCAGTCGGCCGGGCCTTTTGCTGCGCTCGCATGAAACGCACGCCACTGGAAATACACAACGCCCGCATCATCACCTGCACCCGCTGTCCGCGCCTGGTGGCCTGGCGCGAGCACGTGGCCCACGAGAAGCGCGCCGCCTTCCGCGACGAGGACTACTGGGGCCGTCCGGTACCCGGCTTCGGCGACCCGCAAGCACGCGTCCTGATCTGCGGCCTGGCCCCCGCAGCCCACGGCGGCAACCGCACCGGCCGCGTCTTCACGGGCGACCGCTCCGGCGACTGGCTCTTCGCCGCCCTGCACCGCGCCGGCTTCGCCAACCAACCGATCTCCCACCACCGCGACGACGGCCTGGCCCTGACCGATTGCTACGTCACCGCCTGCGTCCGCTGTGCCCCGCCGGACAACAAGCCCAGCATCGAGGAACGCGATGCCTGTTTGAGCTATGTCGTCGAAGACCTGCGCCTGCTGACCCAGGTGTGCGTCATCGTCTGCCTCGGCGGGTTCGCCTGGGACGGCGTGCTGCGCACGCTGCGGGAGCTGGGGCATGTGCCGGAGCGGAAGCCGAAGTTTGGTCACGGTGCGGAAGCGATGGTGGGACCGTACGCGCTGGTCGGCTGCTATCATCCGAGTCAGCAGAACACGTTTACGGGAAGGCTGACGGAGGCGATGCTGGATGCGGTCATGACACGAGCCGCCGCGACCGTCTCTACATAACGATTGGCCGCCACTGAAAATCCGATCGGATTCAACGTATCCCCTGGCAAGAGCAGTCAACGAGGAGCCCTCAACTTCGCGGACCGGATCGTCGATAGGACGATAAGCTCCCCTTCAACCCTGCCGTGCGAAACGGAGGCCGGCCATGCGCTCCATCAACCATTTCTCTGCCCCACAGAGCCTCGGCCCCGTCGGCGCCTGACCTTTTCTCGTCGGCCCGTCCGGGCCAGGCTCGCACCATCGGCGTTTCTTACCCGATTTCATCGACCGGGGCGTCCTTCTTGCGCGCCGCGTCGATTCGCACGTGGGAGCTTTCATGAAAGAGAAGAAACCGTCGCGCGAGGACTTGTTGTCCTCGTGCAGCGATATCGGTCCGGACGATGGCATCGATCCGCGCACCGGCTTTCGCCTGACGCGGCCGCGCGTCAAGAACCGCAAGGCGCTCCAGCTCTGCGCCCAGGTTGCGGAGGCGCTCAACGGCATCTTCGGCGAGTGTGCCGATGACTTGTTGCGCGAACTGACCGTTGTCTCGGTCGCTCCGGCGCCGAGTTCGGCGTATCTCCTCGTAACGCTGGCTGTCGCTGGCGAAGTCGATCCGTTGCAGGTGCTGGAACGCGTCGAACGCGCCGGCGGCCTGCTGCGGAGTCAGATCGCGGCCGCCATCCATCGCAAACGCACGCCGTTGCTGACGTATCGTGTCGTTGGGCCGTAGGAGAGCAAGAGTAGGAGTAGGATTAAGAGTAGGAAAATGAGGGCCAAACATTCCTCGGGTCAATGCCGGTGACAACCGATGTTAACGGTCATGCGGCGTTTACGGCAACTTTCAGTCTCGGCGCGGGAGACGGCACCTTCATCACCGCCACGGCGACCGACCCGGACCTGGGGACGTCCGAATTCTCCAACTTGCTACAGGTGGCCAGTACCGTTTCATTCAACACCCTGAACAACACCACCACCGCCATCGTCAGCTTTAATGACGGCGCCGGCCACAGCGGCAACTTGAATACCTTCCTGAGCCAGTTCGACGTCACGTTCACCGGCGCGGGCGTTTCGTCGTTCGCGTTCAACACGTTCTGCATCGACCTGTTCCACGAAGTTAGCATCGGGGAGAGCTGGGCCGTCAACCTGCGCAGCGACCTGGACGTGGCTTTCGTCAACGGCGGTAGTGCCATGGCCTACCTGTTCCAGCAATACGGCATGACCGACCTGACCAGCAACCCGACCCTGGCCGCGGCCTTGCAACTCGACCTGTGGGACCTGTCGCTCGGCGGCACCCCGACCGCCTTCACGCAGCAGGTCGACGGCTCGTACCGCAGCAGCGGCGGCGGAGACGTCTTCCTGTCCGTGGACCTGGGCGGCAATCCCGACGCCGCCATGATCATTGCGCTGGCCAACGACCTGTTGCTAGAGTCGAGCGGCGCCACCGCGCACGGCGGCTGGTTCGATTCCGCCGCCGCGGACGAACTGAATCGCGGCCAGAGCCTGCTGATGCCCGCGTACCTGCCAGTCGTCGTGGGCACCACGGTGGACATGACCGAGGGCCAGTCGGCTTCCGTGACGGTCGCCACCATCCTGCACACCGGTCCCGGCACGCAAGCCGCCGATTTCCAGGCCAGCGTCAACTGGGGCGACGGCTCGGCGGTCGACACCAACACAAGTATCGTCGCCGACGGCAACGGCGGCTTCGAGGTCCGCGGCACACACGCCTATGCCGACGAGGGCAGCTACCCGGTGACCGTGGTCGTCACGTTTGGCGGAAGTCAGGCGAGCGTTGGCGGCACCGCGGTCGTGCAAGACGCACCGCTTGCGACGCAGCCGATTGCACCCACGTTCACCAGCGCGGGTTCGCCCCTGGCGACCGGCCCGACGCCCGACTCGGTGGCGAGTGGCGACCTGAACGGCGACGGCAACGCGGACCTGATCGTGGCGAGCTTCACGGGCAACACCCTGGGGGTGTACCTGAATGATGGCACGGGTGAGTTCACGCACCTGGGCGACTATGCCACGGGCAATGGCGCCAACGGCATCGTCATCGCGCCCGACGGCAGCACGGTCGCGGTCGGCAACTACTACGATGGCACGGTCTCGGTCTTCGCCACGCAGGGCGATGGGTCGCTCGTGCTGACGCAGACCCTCGCAGCCGCGGCCGGCACGGCCAACCGCATGGCGCTGGTCGACGTCAACGACGACGGCGTCGCCGACCTGGTCACGGCGAATCAGAATGCGAACAGTGTTTCAGTGTTCCTCGGCATCGGTGATGGGACGTTCCAAAGCGGCACCCACTTCGCGGCCGGCAATGGGCCGATCGCGGTCGTGGCGGCCGACTTCACGGGCGACGGCGTCCTGGACCTGATGACCGCGAATTATAATGACAGCACGCTGTCACTCCTGCCGGGCCATGGCGATGGCACCTTTGGCGCCCCGGCCGCCGTCGGCGGCGCGGCGGGCAACCCGTTCGACCTGGTGGCGGCCGACTTCAACTTTGACGGCGCGGCGGACGTGGCCGTGGCCAGCCTGTTCGGGCAGGTCACCGTTCTCCTGGGCCATGGCGATGGCAGCTTCACTTCGACAAGTTACCACAGCGGCAGCAACCCGACCCAGTTGACCGCGGGCGACTTCAATGGCGATGGCGTGACGGACCTGGCCGTGAGCAACTACGGGAACAACGTCGGCATCCTCTTGGGCCGGGGGGACGGCACCTTCCCGACCCTGGTCAGTATCGCGGCGGCCGGCGGCTTGAACGGGATCATCGGCGGCGACTTCAACAACGACGGCGCGACCGATATCGCCACCGTCGGCCAGGACAACGCCACGCTCCAGGTGTTCCTGAACCAGACGCTCCCGGCCGCGGAAGGCCAGGCGTTCAGCGGCCTGCTCGCATCCTTCACGGACGGCAACCCGAACGCGACGACGGCGGAGTACCGCGCGACGATCGACTGGGGCGACGGCACCGCGTCCGACGTGGGACTGGCCGCGTTCGCGGCCAACGGCAGCGGCGGCTTCGACACCGATCCTGTTCGCCGAAACCGACGGCGTTTTCCCCTTGCCTTGCCCTGAAGCCATTTGACAAGGTTGAAGGATGGAGCGGTGCGCCTGTGCGAGCGTGTTGCGCACCAGCCCTTGGCGGCTTGCACCGTCACCGAACGGTGTCTAACGGTTGGTGGCTAATAACCGATGGGTGCCGGTGACGGTTTGGCGGCTTGCACCGTCACCGAACGGTGTCTAACGGCAGCACGCCGTAGCCTGTGGAACGTGCGCCCCCGCGTCTCTCCTTGCACCGTCATCAAACGGTGTCTAACGGCAGCACACCCTCACTAGCTAGGCGTGCGATACCGTCGGATGACGGGCCTCCCCAGCTTTCCGATCGCCGCGCCCAACTCCAAACAATCGGAAGTTTGCTTCAACTCTTTTGCCGCAAAACAGTTGCGATCGGATCGGATTGTGATTGCCAGGGCCGGCGCAAATGGGACAATGAGCGGCCGCAGGGTGTCTCGATCTGGAAGCGGAGCTGGACTTTGCGTTCCGGACCGGATCGCCGCAAAACTGCAATCGCGCAAACCAAAAGCCCCGCTGCACCGTCGTATAGAGTGGAAGCATGAGTAAAGCTGGCGCCAGTTTGTCTGTCCGGCCGACCGCGGCATCAGACGGCGTCGTGCCCCCCGCCGATGCGTTGCTGCGCGCCTTTAACGACCTGCGCGACGAGTTGGTCAGCACGCTCATGTACATGCTTGGCAACCTGGAAGACGCCCAGGACGCAGCCCAGGAAGCGTTCCTCAAGTGCTGGCGGGCCCAGGAGGGAGTGCCAGAAATCCAGAACTTGCGAGCCTGGATCTTCCGCGTGGGGCTGAACACCGCCAAGGACTACCAGCGTAGTGCCTGGAATCGGCGGTCGCGGCCCTTGATGGGGGAAGCGGTAATGCTGACCGATTCCAGCACGGCCCCGATCGTGTCCCTGGAAGAAAAGGAATCGATGGATCGGCTGCGGAAAGCCATCCTCACCCTGCGTGCCGAGGAAAAAGAGGTCTTTCTGCTGCGGCAGAACGGCGACTTGACCTACGAACAGATTGCGGAGATCCGCAACAGCCCGGTTGGCACGGTGAAGACGCAGATGCGCAGCGCGTTGCAGAAACTACGCAAGGTACTCGCTTAGAAGACGCCCAGGCCCGCGGGATGACCGCTGGGTTCGATCGAGACGGGAGAGACCACCATGAGAAGCTGTGAGCACTACCAGGCCCAGCTGCTGGAACATTTGTACGGTCTGCTGGAAGGCGAGGCGAGCCTGGCTCTGATCGAGCACGCCGGCGCCTGCGAAGAATGCCGGGCCGCGCTCCAGCGCGCCGACGGTAGTCGCAAGCTCCTGGCCGCTGCCGCCAAGGTGGATTTCAGCTCCGTGCGCTTCGTGGCACCGGAACCGGACGTGCTCCCGATGTCCAAGCCGCGCAAGCAAGCAGTTGCCCGTCGCACGACACCCATCCACTGGGGCCGCTGGGCCGCAGCCGCTGTCGTTTTGATTGCACTGACAGGCCTCGGCGTACCCGTGGGCCGTCACGTCAGCGATTACTATGCCCAGGAAAACGAGGTCGACAATACGTCGGCACGCGTCGACGGTTTGCTGGCCCTGGAACGCAAGCTCATCAACGATCACGATGCGAAGGCAGCCAAGGCCTACGCCGACCGCAAGGCAGCCGAGGAGCAGCACGCGGAGCTGGTGCGGATGCAGCAGAACGAGCTGGACGCCGCCGCCGACGACGTTTTGAAGCGTCAGATGTACCTGGTCGTCACCGGCCACGAAGCGCTGCGCCCCGGCGTGCCGAATGAGTATCGCATCGAAACCAAGAACATGAAGGGCGAGAAGGAGAAGGCCGAGCTGGACATCCGGGTCCGTGACCTGGCGAACAATCAGGTCGTCTACGAGGCCAAGAAGGTCCAGAGCGAAGGCAACCACCTCCTGTCGCTGTCGCCTGACCTGCCGCAGAAGGCCAGCAATCAGCTGTCGCTGGAAGTGGTGGCCCGCAGCGCCAGCGGCCCGCAACAGGGTTCGCTCAGCGAGAAGTTGACGCTGGCCCGCTCCACGTACGTGACGCAGCTGGTCACCGACAAGCCGATGTACCAGCCAGGCGAAACGGTCCATTTCCGCTCGCTCACGCTGGATCGCTTCACGCTCAAGCCGACCACCGAGGACTTCCGACTGGTCTTCACCCTGGAGAATGGCCAGGGCAAGAAGGTGGCGATGTTCGATGACCGCGGCCGGGAAATGCTGGCCGACAACGGCAAGGGCGCCAAGGCGCCCGGCATGGTCCGCGTTGCTCGCGTCATCAAGGACAACAAGGAAATCCTGGGACCGGACAAGCGGCCGATCCGCGGCATCGGCGCCGGCGAGCTGGTGCTGCCCGAAGACCTGGAAGGCGGCGAGTACACGTTGATCGTCGAGGAAGCCGGCAAGAAGTTTCCGCCGGAGCGCCGCAAGTTCCTCGTCAACATCTACCAGAAGCCCCGGCTCAACAAGGAGCTCAAGTTCCACAACGAGTCCTACGGGCCGGGCGATGCAGTGATCGCTCACTGCAAGGTTGCCAAGGCCGAGGGCGGCTTGCCGCTGGTCGCGCAGCGAGTCGTCGCCGTGATCCGGGTCGATGGCAAGCTCTACAAGCCAAATGGCGAGCCCGTAGCCGAGGATGAGAATGCCGGGGTGGAACTGGCCACCAATCCACAGGGCGAAGTCAGCGTGCCGTTCAAGCTGCCCGCGAAGATCGAACGCGGCGATGCGACGCTGTCCGTTACGTTTCACGACGGGGGCAATTCGGAGCCGTTGACCAAGCCGATCCCGGTGGTGATCAAACGGCTTCAAGTCGAGTTCTTTCCCGAAGGTGGCGACCTGGTTGCCGGCGTGCCCAATCGCGTCTATTTTCAGGCCCGCACCCTGCTCGACAAGCCCGCCAAGATCGAGGGTGGCATCTACGAAGTGGGCGGCGGCAAGGTGTGCGATGCGAAGACCGTGTCTGTCAGTGACGAGCCCCGCCTGAACCAGGGCATGGGGGTCTTCCCGCTGGTTCCCAAGGCGGGCAAGCGCTACGAATTGAAGATCAAGTCTCCCAACGGCATTGAGGGGCAGTTTCTGCTGCCCGAGGCCGTGGTGGACGGCGTGACGCTGAGCATTCCCAGCGGCGTCACCACCGACCAGGAGCCGATGTCGGTGATCGTGAACAGTGCGACCAAGGATCGCGAACTGCTCATCGGCGCCTATTGCCGGGGAGCGATGCTCGATTTTCGGACCATTCAAGCGCGCGCGGGCGTGCCCACCAAGCTGGACCTGCAACCCACGGCCGGCATCGGCGGCGTCTATCGCGTGACGGTCTTCGAGAAGCGCGGCGACCAGCAGCAACTGCTGCGACCCGTCGCGGAGCGCCTGGTTTATCGCCTGCCGGCCGCGCGCCTCAACCTTTCGGTGCGTGCGGACAAGAAGTTGTACGCACCCGGCGAGAAGGTGACACTTCACCTGAGCGCCGCCAGCGAGCACGGCCATCTGACGCCGACTGTGTTGCTGGTCGGTGTGGTCGACAAGAGCGTCGTGACCATGGCGGATGAGAAGACCGCCCGCTCGATGCCCACGCACTTTCTGCTGACCAGCGAAGTGCGTCGCGCCGACGACCTGGAATATGCCGATGTGATGCTGAGCAACGATCACGCGAGCGCATTCCCGACGCTCGACATGCTCCTGGGCACACAGGGTTGGCGGCGTTTCCTGGAATCCGACCCGGAACGCTTTGACAAGGACCAGAAGAGCGGCAACAAGTCCGAAGACCTGCGCTGCAAGGCCGATGTGGACCGGTTGATGGTCGTGACCGGCAAGATGAGCCTGGACGCTGCCGAGGAACGAAAGGTCTTCAAGTCGTTCGAGATCAAACAGGAGCAGGTGCTGGCTCGTTTCAAGCCTCAGTTCGACCAGCTCGAAGCGCAGATGAATGAAGCCGACTTGGCCATTGTCGCTTCGCGCGACACCACGGATTTTGAACGACAAAAGCACGAGCTGCACGAGCAGACCGAAGATGCTCGCTCGGCCTACCTGACCTCGTTTGGCAAACTGAAGGACCTGGAAGCATTCAGCGAAGCACTGCGTCAACGGGCGCTGTTGGCGCTGGGCCTGGTGCTCCTGATTGCGGGAGCGGGCAGCCTGATTGTCGGCTTGTTGCGAAGCATGCCGCGAGCGATCCCGATCTATGCCGCTGCCCTTGGCACCATCGGCGCCTGCGGCCTGGTTGTCCTGGGCACATTCCTGTTTGAGGCGCCCGCGCAGCGGGAGCTTCCCGCGGTTGCACAGCTTTCTGAAAAGCGTAATGATCTGGCAAACGTCCAGACCCCGACCGACCTGGAGCAGCGGGGAGACGACAAGCGCGGACGCGATTTGCCCGAAAAAGAAAACAAGGGCGCCGACCCTGGCAAGCAGGGCAAGGACGGCAACGCCCATCTGCTCCCAAACGGACGGGCACCCGATCAAAGGGGGGCTGACCCGAAAAACGAACCCAAAAAGCCCGCCACCTTGGCGGGTAGAGGCGAACGGTCCCCTGCTACAAAGGCTCCTCCAGCGAGACGGAAAGAACCGGGCGCCCCGGTCCCAGGTGGCGCGGGTGCATTGAGGCCAGTTCCGCCGGGTGTGACCCAAGGACCGATGAATCGCCCGGTCGAGGAGGCGGCGAATACCTACATGGCTCCCGCTCCCCCCGTGGACGGTAAGGGAGGCGAGGCGGCGAACGGCTTTGGGCAACGGGGCAATGGACTGCCGCAGTTCCAGCGCAACCTGCAACTGGACGCGGTCCAGCGTTCCCAGGGCTACAAGAAGCTCGAAGACGTGCTGCGGCAGAACCGTAATGTGGATGCGCAGGACCTGGAAAAGCTCAAGCAGGTCATCGATCAGCGTGCGTCGCAGCAGGTGTTGGCGGAGCCGTGCTTTGTGCGGGTCTATGCCCATCGCCGGGCCACGGAGAACAGTGACGAGCTTCGTACCGACTTCACTGAAACCGTCTACTGGCACCCAGTGCTCTTCCTGCCGGACGGCAAGGGCGAGGTTAGCTTTGACCTGAGCGATTCGGTCACCACGTTCCAGGTGGCCGTCGCCGGGCACACGGGCGACGGCCGGCTGGGCGCTGCGGTCAGCGAGATTCAGTCGCGTCGGCCCTTCACGATCGATGCCAAGGTCCCGGCCCAGGTCACGCGCAACGACGTGATCGAGCTGCCCATCACGATCGCCAACGACAGCGACGAGCAACGCCGCATCCACATCAAGGTCGATCTGCAGAACCTGGAGCCGACGGTGGCCAGTGCGGATCGTCGCGAAGTTCTGGTGCCTGCGCGGCAGAGAACTCGAATCGTCGTGCCGGTCAAGCCAAAGGTGGCCGAGGGGAACGGCGTCATCACGATCCGGGCCAACTCCGAGCCGTTCGGCACCGACGCAATCCAGTACAGCGTCAAGATCGTCCCCGAAGGGTTCACCCGGACCGATGCATACAGCGACGTCCTCGAAGTTGCGGCGCATCACGAAGTCGTTCTCCCCAGGGAATGGGTGAAGAACACGCTTCGGGCCGAGTTGCAGGTCTATCCATCCGCTTTGGCAGACCTCCAGAAGGGGCTTGCCGGCCTGCTTCGCGAGCCGAACGGCTGCTTCGAGCAGACCTCGACCAGCAACTATCCCAACGTCCTGATCCTGAAGTACCTCCGCGAGACGAACCAGGAAGATTCGGACACCGAGGACAAAGCACGAACCATGTTGGATCGCGGCTACCACAAGCTGGTTGCCTTCGAGTGCCAGCAGCCAGGCGCCGCCAATCGCCAGGGCTATGAGTGGTTCGGCGGTACGGCTCCCGCCCACGAGGCGCTGACCGCGTACGGCTTGCTCCAGTTCCGCGACATGGCCGGCGTCGGCATCGGCGTGGACAAGGCCATGGTCGAACGGACCCGGAAGTACCTGTTGTCGCGCCGCGACACCAGGGGCGGCTTCCTTCGCAATGCCAAGGCCCTCGATAGCTTTGGCCGCGCCCCGGAAGACGTCACCAACGCCTACATCGTCTGGGCCCTGACCGAAAGCGACAAGGACAGCGATCAGAAGGAAGACCTGTCGAAGGAAATTGCCGCGCTGGTGAAGCTTGCCCAGAACGGTCGCGGCAAGGATCCGTACTTCCTCGCCTTGGTTGCCAACAGCTTGCTGAATCGCGGTATGGACGCCAGCGCCCTGCTCAAGAGCCTGTCAATTACCCAGAAGCCCGAAGGCTACCTGGATGGATCCCAGACGAGCATCACGGGTAGCGGCGGCCGCGATCTCCAGATCGAAGCGACGGCCCTGGGTGTGATGGCCTGGCTGAAGGCGAACCGTCCGCAGGATTACGACAAGAACATCCGCGACGCTTCCAAGTGGATCGGCCAGCAACGCGGTGGACACGGCGGCTTCGGCGCCACCCAAGCGACCATCCTGGCGCTCAAGGCCCTGATCGGCTACGCCAAGTTCGCGAAGCGGCCGATCGAGGCCGGCACCCTGACGCTGGTCGTCAATGGCAAGGACGTCGCCAGCCAGAACTTTGGTGCCGACTTCCAGGCAGCGCTCACCGTTGCCGTCCAGAATGTCGAGGACGCCTTCAAGCCCGGCAAGAACGACGTGCAAATCAAAGTCACCGGCAAGAGCGTGCTGCCTTACACGCTCAGCCTGACCTATAGCAGCCTGACGCCGAAGTCGCCCGAAGCGTGTCCAGTGCGGCTCAGCACCAAGCTGGACCGCGGTAACATGCAGGATGGCGAAACGGTACAGCTCAAGGTCAAGGTGGAGAACACCACGGACAAGGGCCAGAGCATGGTGGTCGCAGTGATCGGCCTGCCCGCCGGGCTGAACGTGCCGGATGACATGGAGCAGCTCAAGAACTACGCCAAGCTCCGCAACGATGGTACCGAACCGGGCAAGATCAGCCACTTCGAGATCCGGGGCCGCGAACTGGTGCTCTACTGGCGCGGGATCGAGCGAAAGGCAACCATCGAGGTTGACGTGGACCTGATCTGCCGCGTCCCCGGCAACTACCGCGGCCCCGCGAGCCGTGCGTACCTGTACTACAACGCCGACCACAAGCACTGGATCGACCCGGTCCAAGTGGCGATCAACCCGAAGTAGTCGGTTTGAATGGACAGACGAAGCCAGCCCGAGGTGTAATGTTACACCTCGGGCTGGCTTTGTTGCTGACTCGCCACGTCAAATCCGCGAGCCGGATCACGCGGGCGAGAATTTCTCCTTGTTGCGCCGCCTGGCAGTGGGCTTGTTGAAACAACACCCCCAAGCTGAATGACGTCCTGACCGACGAGCAGAAGAAGCTGGAAGAACTCAAGAAGGGCGGCCGACCGCTGGGCAAGCGGCGGTGCGCATCTACAAGTGCACTGACGGCATCGGCGCCAAGTGGGCGCGCAAAATCATTGACGACGGTGGCGTCGCGGTGGAAGGCCCGGGCGCCGTGGACCTCGACGGTGATGGCAAGATCGATATCGTCGCCGTCGGCCGCGCCACCGGCAACGTCCGCATCTACTGAAACGAGGGGGTCAAGAAGTAGAGGGGCCTCATTCCGTTCTGTACCCTCAGGCTTCAGCCGGAGGAATGGCATGGCGGGAGGCGGCGGATTCACTCCGCAGGCTGAAGCCTGAGGGTATAGAAGTCGGAAGACCGAAACTTGGACACACTTATGGGGTTTCATGCTTACCCCCCCTCTCTTCAAGGAGCACGCATATGTTTCGGTTCGGTTCTGTCGCATTGTGGTTGGGTCTGGCTCTCTTCCTCACCCCGTTCGCCTCCGGTGCTGACGACGAGAAGAAGCCGGGCAAGGGCAAGTTTGGCGGCCAGATTGGCCAGGGGCAGCCGCTGCTGTCCGCCGAGGCCATGGAGAAGCTGAAGCTGTCCAGCGAGCAGAAGGAAAAGATCACCAAGCTCGTCAAGGATTTCGAGGACAAGAGCAAGGACCTGACCGGCAAGATCCGGGAAGACCTACAGAAGGCCATCCAGGACAAGGACAAGGACGCCATCAAGAGCGCTGCTGAAAAGATGCGCGACGTTCGCGAGCAAGCCGGCAAGCTGCGCACCGAATTCGAAGGCAAGTTGACCGGCCTGCTGACCGACGAGCAGAAGAAGAAGTTTGAAGAGATCAAGAAGGAACAGCCGCAACCCCGTCCGTTCGGCGGCAAGCCCCAGCCCGGCAACCGTCCGGGCCCCGGTCAACTGTTGCCGCCCGAGCTACAAGACGAACTGAAGCTGACTTCCGAGCAGAAGGAGAAGATCGCCAAGCTTCAAAAGGAGCTCGAAGGCAAGCTCAATGACGTGCTGACCGACGAGCAGAAGAAGAAGCTGGAAGAGCTCAAGAAGGGCGGCCGACCGCTGGGCAAGCGCCCGGCGAAGACTGCGAACGAGTAGTCCCCAGTCATTGTTTTAGACGCTCATTAGGCGAATTCCCGTGGTGCGGATATTTCCATCCGTGCAGTTTCACGACAGAAATGTCCGCGCCACGGAAAGCAGCCCCAACCGACGGTCAACCGCGCTCTCAGCGGAGACAGCGGACAATTGTCTGGTAGAATGTCAGAGGATTTGCCGATTCGGGATGGAGGGCGCGCGTGAACACGATCACACTTCAAGAAGCCCAGACCGGCTTGGCCGATATCATTCATGGGCTTGCGCCTGGCCAGGTGGTCACCATCACCGAAAATGACCGTCCCGTGGCCCGGCTCGTGCCCCTGCCGACTGTCTCGCGGATCCCACGACGGCCGCGCCCACCGGTCACGGGTATTCCCAGGGCGGGATTGTACGAGGGGCGTCTGGTGGTGCCCGATGACTTCAAGGAACCGTTAGAGGAGATGCGGGAATACGAGGAATGACGCTCTTGCTCGATACGCATGTGATCCTATGGTTCCTGGCGAACGATCCAAAGCTGTCAGCAGTGGCCCGAACGGCAATACTCGACCCGGCGAACGTGCGGTGGGTCTCACCGATCAGTTTGCTGGAAATCGCGATCAAGAATCGCCTCGGTAAATTACCGCTGCCCGATCCGTTCGCACTCATGTTCCCGGCTTGTTTGCACGCCAACGACATCCATCTGCTGCCTTTGGACTCGAATCACATCGAGCCGCTAACAACGCTACCCCTCCATCACAAAGACCCATTCGATCGCCTGATTGCCGCGACGGCGCAGGTCGAGGACTTGATCCTCATCTCCGCCGACCCGGTGTTCGATGCCTACGGTTTGTCACGGATCTGGTAAGAATGTGCCCGGAATCCCGACCTTCTTCCGCTTGCTACAAAGGAACCCGCCGCCATGTCGGACATCGATCAGCAGCTGCTGCAAATCCTGAAAAGTCGTTCGTTCCGGAGCGGGACGTTTCGCCTCACGTCGGGTGGCACCAGCACGTACTACATCGACGGCAGGATGAGTGCGGTGTTCTCGAAGAGCGCGCATCTCATCGGCGAAGCGATCTACGAACGCACAAAGCACCTGAAGTTCGATGCCATCGGCGGGCTCGCGGTCGGCGCGGTTCCCATCGCCACCGCGACGGTCATCAGCTATCACCTGCATGGCCGGGAAATGGAAGGCTTCTGGGTCCGCGACGAAGTCAAGCAGCACGGCACGAAGAAGCTCATCGAAGGCGGCGGAGTGAAGGCGGGCGCTCGCGTCATCATCCTCGATGACGTTCTCACGACCGGCGGATCCGCGGTGAAGGCGCTCCGGGCCGTGCGCGAGGAAGGTTGCGAGGTGATCAAGGTGATGGCACTGGTCGACCGTCTGGCCGGCGCCGCACAGATCTTCCAGCAAGAGGGAGTCACCGACTACGAGCCGCTGTTTTCCATCAGGGACTTCGGAGTGGACGTGCCGGAGGCGGTTTCCCCGGCGAGCGTCGAGGCGTAAGCGGCGTCAGCCCGACGTGTTTTTGCGAACGACCACATCGGGCTTACGCATCGACGCTCGCCCGGATGGCCGCTCGCTCAACCGGCGTCCCCATCCTCCGCGCTGCCCACCGAGCGTTCGATCGTGATTCCCAGGCTGCGGACCTTGGCACGCAGGCTGTTGCGCGCCATGCCGAGGATCTTCGCCGCTCTCACCTGGTTGCCTCGGGTGTGTCGTAACACGCGCGTCAGCAAACAACGCTCGGTTAGCGCCAGCCATTCGGCATACAGGTTCTCCGAACCCATCTGGAGGCGCTCTTCGATGAACTGCTCCCATTCCGAGCCCGGCACCGCGCCGACGGAATCGGACGGTCGGGACTCCTGACGCAAGTAGGGAGGCAGGAAATCAGGCAACAGTCGTGGTCCAGTCGCCTGCAAGAGCGACTGCTTGAGTACGCTCTGCAACTCACGCAGGTTTCCCGGCCACGTATGGCGGCGCAGCAGGTCCATGGCCGCCGGATCGCATTCGTGGACTTCCTTGCCCAGCTCGCGACTGAAGCGCGTGACGAAGTAATCGACGAGCAGGCGCAAGTCGTCGCTTCGCTGGCGCAGCGGCGGCAGCTGAATGGTGAAGACCTTCAGCCGATAGTACAGGTCGCTGCGGAACTGGCCGACGGTCACGAGCTTTTGCAGGTCGCGGTTGGTGGCGGCGATGAGGCGGACGTTGGTCTGCACCGTCTCGTTGCCGCCCACGCGCTCGAAGCGTTGTTCCTGCAAGACGCGGAGGATCTTTGTCTGGGTCAACGGCGTCATGTCGCCGATTTCGTCCAGGAACAAGGTGCCGCCGGAGCACTGTTCGAACTTGCCGATGCGCTTGCGATCGGCGCCGGTGAAGGCGCCCTTCTCATGGCCGAACAGCTCGCTTTCCAGCAAGGTCTCCGGGATGGCGGCACAGTTGATTGCCAGGAAGGGACCGCTGGCACGCTTGCTGTGCTGGTAGATGGCGCGGGCGACCAGCTCCTTGCCGGTGCCGCTTTCACCCAGGATCAGGACCGTCACGTCCTGCGGGGCGACGCGGCCGATGGCCTTGTAGACCTCCTGCATCGCCGGGCTGCGGCCCACGAGCATGTCGGACGGCCCGGGCGGTGCCTCCTGATCGCCGATGATCGTCGGCACGTGCATCAACCGGCTAATGTCGATGGCGCGCGCGACCAGCTCGCGCAGGTGCTCGGTATCCTCGGCCTGCGTCAGATTTTCCTTGAGCAGGTACTCGTACGCGCCGAGCTTCATCGCCTCGATCGCGGTCTCCGTGGTGCCGGAGGCAGTGATGAAGATGATCGGGATGCGTGCGTCGACGTTCTGAATGCGCTGGAAGAGATCGAGGCCGGACGCATCCGGCAAATTGATGTCGAGCAGGATGGCGTCGGGGTGATAACGCTCGATTTGCTTGAGCCCGTCGGCCGCCGTTGACGCCGTGCGAAATTCCAGGTCCAGCTGGTCCCGGAAGATCTCGCGCAGCAGGCGCAACATCACAGGATCATCGTCAATGGCCAACAGCACCGACATGGAGAACCTTCTCCGGTGTGGCTCGTGCCCTCCCCGCCGCAGGTTGCAGAAGGGGGGAGAGAGCGGGCAAGACAAGCTGCACCAGGCGATGCGCGCGAAACCCGGCGGGCTCGTACGCTTTAGAATTATGCGTCGCGACGATTTCCAATCGTAGATCGTTCTGCGGCGCGGTGACTCGAAGGACGGGCGGCGTGGTCGACCGCGCCCAAAGGTGGCGCGGGGAGGCCATGACACGGTTTATTCTAGCCGAATTACCGGGGGTAGCGGAAGCCCCCGTCCAACGCATTTCCGCGCTCTACTTGTTGGCGTTCGGGAACAGATCGCGATACTTGTCGCGACTCTTGATGAATCGGTCCGCATCCTCTTTCAACAGGTAGCGGCGCTTGACTTGGTCCTCGCATGCGGCGGCAAAACGCTTCTGGTACTCGTCGAAGCTGGCATAGCGCTCCTCGATCGAATCGCGCGGATCGCCGCTCTTTTGCCGCTCGGCCTTGGTCTTGGGCAGCGGGAAGTAGGACCCCATCAGGGCGGCGAGCTGGCCCTCGGCGCCGACGTCCCGGCGGCGCAGGTTCCAGCCGGTGTGCGTCGCCACGGGCACGGCCACCTCGATGGGCGACAGGCAACCCAGGTCGTTGCCGTCCGGACCGCTCTTGGGCACTAATACGGTGAATTCGCCGCGCGACTTCGGCGGCTCATTGCTGATGATGCCCTTGCTGTCAAAGTCCGGGCCAAAGTCGAGGCTGGGCGGCCGCTGGATCACCTCGGGATAGCGTACGCCGGGCAGCGCCGGGAAGCCGGTGCTCGGCTGCCGCCAGTGAACCAGGGTGCCTTGCTCGATACGCGGATAAACGCTGGGAGGCGGCGCGGTGCCGTCCTTGACCCAGAGGTCCAGGGCGTCGAGCAGGGCGCGCATCTGCGGTCGGAAGTCGCCGGGATTGAGCAGGTTGTCCGCGTTGCCGCGGCCTGGCGGGTCGGCCGCTGGGCCGTGCTGCGTGCCGCCGAACGTGTAGATACGCACTTCATCCGGAATGTCGACGTCCTTGGTGCCCAGCGGCGTCGTGTGGACCAGCGAGCCGCTGCGGTTCCAGTATTCCGACGAGCTTTGCGTGTGCATCACCTTCGGCATGAGCTTGGCGTTGTCCGAAAGTGTGCGACGCAGGATGCCGTCGGTCTTCTTCGTGAACGGATCGGTCGTCTCGCCATAGGTGAACGGGAAGTAGTCGATCGGATACAGGTGTGCCTCGTGCTGCGCGTTGTGGCGCGTCGGTTGGGCGAAGCGGTGGTTGAAGAATCCCAGCCCGCCGCCCGCGACGTGCGGGATCAGGCCATCGAAGACCTTGCGGTTGGCTTCGTCCGCATTGAAGCCCAGGTACAGATAGTTGCGCAGGAACCGGCCGCTCTGCGAGATGCCGAAGGCATGGGCTCGGGTTATCACCGGCTGCCCCTCGGCATTCCGGCACGGGTTCTTGGCGCTGGTGTCGTAGCGCAGGAAGCTGACGAGGTCGCGCACCGCGGCGTAGCCCAGGCCCTGCACGATCGGTCCTTCGGCTTCGCAAATGAGCTCGTAGATGTAACCCAGGCGAAAGCCGCCGGAAAGCCGCAGCTTGATCTCCGGCAACGTGGGGCCGACGCCATTCTCGACCTTGCCCACGGGCGAGCGCTCCAGTGACCACTGAGCACGCGGGATGGGTATCCGTTCATCGCCTTCGAGCTTGCGCCAGGTGAGCGTGCCTTCCGCTTCGCCGGTCTTGGTGGGCGAATAGCTGCCGTGATTGCCGCGCGGCCCGGCCAGCGAGATGCTCTCCGCGGCCTGGTCCGGAACGAATTCGTAGCGCACCGGCCCGGTGATCGGCTTGCCCTTCTCGATCGCCACCGGCGCCTTGAGCAACATGCGATTGCCGCCGGGCAGCAGCTCACCAATCCAGCCACACCAGACCAGCGTATAGCCGCGGCGCATGAGGAAGCCATCACCCGCGTCGGCTGCGTTGGTCGGATCGTTGCCGCCGCCTCCCTGGTTGAAGAAGCGCACCATATTCTTGTTGCCGCGGTTGTTCACTTCATAGAGCAGCGCCCGATTGCCCTTCGCGGGGTCTTTCGGCATCAGGATGAAGACGTCTGCTTCGAACTCGACCTTGCCGTCGCCGTTGGTCGGCGCCAGCGCCAGGTCGATGATCGCCGAATTACGTGTGTGCTTGGGATCGACCGCAAACTTGCCGATGGCCACGATCTTCTCATAAGGCCCGACCTCGCCGAACGCCATGCCGCCGGCGAAGGGCTCGCGCTTGATGATTTCGAGAGAACGCAGCTCGGCTTGGACGGGCTGGACTGCGAGAAACAGCGTGAGGAGCGGCAACAGTCGCAGGGAGGGTCGGTGCAGCATGGAAGAGGACCTCGCTGGTTCGTGGGCGCAATCGAGATCGTAACCCTCGCCGCGGTTAATTCCAGGGAATTCGAGCGGTTCGTGACGCAGAGCCAAGGGGAAAATGCCATGCACAGCCTGATTCCGTACCTGTGGGCCGCCGGAGCCGTGCAATTGCTGATCGCCGCGGCGAACTTCTTCGCGCCGCGTAAGCTGCATTACCGCGAAAATCTGGCGAAGGTGAGCCCGATCGTGCGCGAGATCTTCATCGTGCAAAACGTCTACATCGTCTTCACGCTTGTCGCTTACGCGGCGATGTGCTTCCTGTTTGCCGGAGACCTGGCGGGTGGCAGCACGCTGGGCCGATCGTTCAGCGGCTTTCTGGCGATCTTCTGGGGCGGGCGATTGTGCATCCAGATTTGCATCTACGATGCCGACATCAAACGTAAGCATCCGGTCTTTCACGTCTGCTTTGCACTGGCGTTCCTGTATCTCACGGGCGTCTTCACGCTGGCGGTGGCGGGACTTTGAGGGAGGCAGACCGTGGTCACACTCATTGTTCTCGTCGGCATCGGCCAGCTTGTCCTGGTAGCAGCCAGCCTGGCGATTCCGTGCGTGCTGCAGTGGAGCGCGGAGACCGCAAAACTGCGGCCGCTGACGCGTCAGGTCTTCTGGACCTACGCGGGCTACATCTGGACGACGAATCTCTGCTTCGGCCTGGTCTCCACGCTGGCGCCAACGTGGCTCCTGGATCGTTCGCCGCTGGCGGGCGCCGTGGCGAGTTTCATCACCCTGTACTGGGGCGCGCGGCTCGTCATCCAGTTCGCCTATTTTGACCGGACGGACGTGCCGCCGGGAATGCCGACGCGCCTTGCGGAAGCCGCACTGGTCGGACTCTTCTTGTACCTGACTCTCGTCTACGGCAGCGCGGCCCTGTTCAACTTCGGAGGGACCGCCGGGTGAGCGCGTACTGGCCGGATAACGTCGAACTCCTCTGGCTCGTCGCAGCGATGATCGCCGGCACGCTGGCTGCCGGACTGGGCATTTCGCGCCTTCATTCCGTGACGCTTGGACGGCTGCTGGCCTGGGCGCTGGCAATCGGGGCAACGCTCGGCGTCGAACGGCTCAGTGCTGATGCGCCGGCGGGCTTTCGGATGCTTGCCATCTGCGGCACGCTCTTGTTCGCAATGAAAGCGGTGGTCACGGTGGAAGCCCAGGCGTCCGGTCAGCCACGTCTGACGCCGTCGCGCTGGCTGGAGTTCGCGGCCCTGTGGTTTGGCATGTGGCCGCAACTCTTTGCCAGGGAGAGGACGGCATTGCAGGGCTCGTCCGAACTGATCGGCAACGGCCTGCGGCGACTGGCTCTCGGTTTGGCTCTCATCGCGCTGGCTCGATTCATCTGGACAGAAACGCCGGCCCTGCTCGGTCCCTACGGAGCGCGCCTCGCGGCGACGGTGGTTTTGCTGCCGGGGTTGAGCCTGGTGCTGCACTTCGGCATTTTCAACATCGTGGCGGGCGCATGGCGGCACGTTGGCGTCGACTGCCGGCCGCTGTTCCGTGCACCGCTCCGGGCCAGGACGCTCGGCGATTTCTGGAGCCGACGCTGGAACCTGGCATTCACGGAGATGGCCGCGCTCGGCGTTTATCGGCCGATGGCTGGATGGCTCGGCCGCTCGTCGGGAACGGTGGCCGCGTTTCTGTTCTCTGGATTGGTTCACGAACTGGCGATCAGCGTCCCAGTCGGTGCCGGGTACGGTCTGCCCACGCTTTACTTCGTCCTGCATGGTTCGCTGGTACTTGGGGAACGACGCTGGGGAAGGATCGAGCGGTGGGGTGCGATGGCACACGTCTGGACGCTGGGCTGGCTGGCGCTGCCGTTGCCATTGTTGTTCCATCCGTGGTTTCTTGAAGGGGTGGTGTGGCCATTAATTGGGATGGAGTCTCACGGAGCGTAACCTGCGGATGCCGGGCGCGAACCTGGTCGAGTGGGTAAGGGAGAGGGCCATTCCTCTCCCTCCCCGTTGTCGCGCGAGGGTTGATTCCCTCGATTTACCG
>JAIEMG010000067.1 GCA_019752375.1 Gemmataceae bacterium
CGGGGGCCGGGGACACCCGCGCCACCCGCGGTGCCGCCGACCCGTCGCCCTCGGGCGCCCCGGCGGGTCAGAGAGCCTTCCATGTCCCAGGTCTGGTAGTAGACGATCCTCTTCCAGTCAATGACGGGCCGGCCGGAGCTAATCCGGCGGGCCCGTCTGCGCTTCGGCTGGAACCACGCCGCAATCGCGGGACTGACTGCTGTGCGGACAAAATCGACCAATCATGCTCCCCTCGCCCCTGAAGGGGGGAGAGCGGTGCAGATTCCACGCTGGTAAGCTTCTATGCCCATCGATTTCGATTCTCAGATCCTCGGCATGAGCGTGCTGGAGCTGGTTGCGGCGCTGTTCGGCGTGGTTAGCGTCGGTCTGACGGTCAAGCAAAGCGTCTGGGGCTGGCCGGTCGGCGTGGTCATGGTGGCGCTGTACGCGGTCATCTTCTGGCGCGAGCGCCTTTACGCCGACTCTGGTCTCCAGGTCGTCTATTTCGTGCTTCAGATCTATGGCTGGTATCAATGGCTGCATGGCGGTAGCGCGCACGACCGGTTGCCTGTCAGCCGTGCCTCGGGGGGCCTGATGCTCCTGCTGATGCTGCTAGGCGCCGTCGGCAGCGCCGGACTTGGCACGGCCCTGGCACGCTGGACGAACCAGGACATGCCGTACCTCGATTCCACGATCGCCGCGTTCAGCCTGGTCGCCCAGTGGATGCTGGCCCGCAAGCTGCTCCAGAACTGGCTCCTCTGGATCGGCGTCGATCTGCTGGCCGTCGGCGTCTACGCGGCCAAGGGGCTCTATCCGACTGTCGTGCTCTATGCGATCTTCCTCTTCCTGGCCGCGGCCGGTTACGTGGAATGGCAGCGATCGCTGTGCGGCACCGCGCGGGAGGAATCAGCGGACACCGTTCCAGCCGTGGAGAAGCCATGAGCGACGCGTACCACGACGGCGGACCACCTCAGACGGGACTGATCCTGGGCAAGTTCCTGCCGCCGCATTGCGGGCATCAGTACCTGTTCGACTTCGCGCGGGCTTACGTGCCGCACCTGACGGTCCTGGTCTGCTCCCTGCAGCGCGAGCCGATCGCCGGTGAGTTACGGCACCGCTGGGTGCGCGAGATGTGTCCCGACGCCGCCGTGCTGCACGTCACCGATGAAAACCCGTCGGAGCCGCACGAACACCCCGATTTCTGGGACGTCTGGATCGCCACGGTACGGCAATGCTTGCCGGGCGGCCCGGACGTGGTCTTCACGTCTGAGGCATACGGCGACGAGCTGGCCCGGCGACTGGGAGCGCAGCACGTTGTCGTCGATCGTGCCCGCGAGCTGGTGCCAGTCTCGGGCACGCAGATCCGCGACCAGCCGCTGGCTTACTGGCGCTATCTGCCGCCCTGTGTCCGCCCTCACTTCGTCAAGCGCGTCTGCCTCTTCGGCCCGGAATCGACGGGCAAGACGACGCTGTGCCGGCGCCTGGCCGAGCACTACGATACTGTCTGGGTAAGCGAGTACGCCCGCGGCTACCTCGATCACAAGGCGAGCCCCTGCGAGATGACCGATGTTGCGTACATTGCCCGCGGCCAGGCTGCCGCCGAGGACGCCCTGGCCCGCCAGGCCAACCGGGTGCTCTTCTGCGACACCGACGTGCTGACCACGATGCTCTACAGCGACCTCTATTACGGCAGCTGCCCCGACCGGGTGCGCCAGGCCGCAGAGCAACGCCACTACGATCTGTACCTGCTCAACGACGTGGACGTGCCCTGGGTGGCCGACCCGCAGCGCGACATGCCGCACCGCCGCGAAGAGCTGCGCGACCGCTGGCTCCAGGCCCTGGCGGCGCGCGGCCGGCCGCATACACTGGTGCGCGGCAGCTGGGAGGAGCGATTTACGATCGCATGCGAAGCCGTGGGTCGATTACTGGGCACCGACCGCGTCTAGCGACCTTCGGTAAAGATGGGTGAATCAACAACTGTCGAGTTGACAAGCGAACCGCTTGTCAACTCGTCCGCTTCGGCGGGGTGTAAACCCGTATCTGCGCGATCAAGGAATATCGCAAAATGATCTCGTCGTTCGTCGACTCGAAGCACGCTCGTTCGGCCGACATTCGGTCGTTAGCCCGACGCGCAAGCAAGGGATGAAGTATCCCTCGCTTGCGCGTCGGGCTAACGACCGCGCTCCCTTCGGCGGAGCTCACCTATCGAGTGGTTTCTCCAGCCGCTTCGCTTACTTCCCGAGCGCCGCCTGTGCCGCCGCCAAGCGCGCGATCGGCACGCGGAACGGGCTGCAACTCACATAGTTCAGTCCGATCTTGTGGCAGAACTTCACGCTGTCCGGATCGCCGCCGTGCTCGCCGCAAATGCCGATCTTGAGGTCGCTCCGCGTCTTGCGGCCCTTCTCGACGCCGATTTGCATCAGCGCGCCGACGCCGTCGAAGTCGATCGTCTGGAACGGATCGCGCGGCACGATGTCGTTCTCCATGTAGACGCGAATGAAGCTGCCGTAGTCGTCGCGGCTCATGCCCAGGCCGGTCTGCGTCAGGTCGTTGGTGCCGAAACTGAAGAACTGGGCCTCCTGTGCAATCTGGTCCGCCGCCACGCAAGCGCGGGGCAGCTCGATCATCGTGCCCACCATGTATTCGACTTTGGTCCCCTTCTCCGCGAAGACTTTCTCCGCCGTGTCGCGGACGATCTTCACCTGGGACTTGAGCTCGGGCAGGAAGCCGACTAACGGGATCATGATCTCGGGCTCGACCTTGACGCCTTCCTTGGCGACGTTGCAGGCCGCCTCGATGATGGCCCGCGCCTGCATTTCGGTAATCTCGGGATAGACGATGCCCAGCCGGCAACCGCGGAAGCCGAGCATCGGGTTGAACTCGTGCAGCGCCTTGACGCGCTCGGCGATCTTTTCTTTGGAGACGCCCAGCTCCTTCGCCATTTCCGCCTGGCCCTTCTCGTCGTGGGGCAGGAACTCGTGCAGCGGCGGGTCGAGTGTGCGGATGGTAACCGGGAAGCCCTTCATGGCCCGGAAGATGCCCTCGAAGTCGCTGCGCTGGTGGGGCAGCAGCTTGGCGAGGGCCTTCTTGCGATCTTCGGTGGTCTCCGCGAGGATCATCTCGCGCATCGCCTTGATGTGGTCGAAGAACATGTGTTCGGTGCGGCACAGGCCGATGCCTTCAGCGCCGAACGCAATGGCTTGCCCCGCCTGATCGGGCTTGTCGGCATTGGTGCGGATCTTGAGCTTGCGCACCGCGTCGGCCCAGCCCATCAGCTTGGCGAACTGCTGGTAGACCTTCGATTGCTCCGGCTTGAGCGTCTTGTCGATGAGGACCTGCACGACTTCGCTGGGCTTGGCGCCGACCTGGCCGGCCATGACTTCGCCGGTGAACCCGTCCACGCTGATGAAGTCGCCTTCCTTGAGCACGGTGCTGCCGACGGTGACCGTGCGCTTTTCATAGTCGATCTGCAGCGCCCCGCAGCCGACGACGCACACCTTGCCCATCTGCCGGCTGACCAGGGCCGCGTGGGATGATGCGCCGCCGAAGGCCGTGAGGATGCCGTCGGCGGCCTGCATGCCGCGGATGTCCTCGGGCGACGTCTCGCGGCGGACCAGGATCACGCGGCCTTCGGGAGCGCGCTTGCCGTGCGCGTCGGGCTTGCCAAGCTTGTTGACGTGGGCTTCAGCGTCGTCGGCAAAGAACTTGATGACCCCGGTCGCCGCGCCGGGCCCGGCGTTGATACCCTTGGCAATGACCTTGGCCTTGCGCTTGGCTTCCGGGTCGAAGATCGGCTGCAGCAGCTGATTGAGATCGTCCGGCGGGATGCGGCCGACCGACAACGCTTCTTCCTTGGTGATCAGGCCTTCATCCACCATGTCGACCGCAAAGCGGACGGCCGCGAAGCCGGTGCGCTTGCCGTTGCGCGTCTGGAGCATCCAGAGCTTGCCCTTCTGGATGGTGAACTCGATGTCCTGCACGTCGCGGTAGTGCTGTTCCAGCTTCTTGCGGACCTCGTCGAGCTGCTTGTAGACGGCCGGCATGTCCTTGGCCAGCTCGGCGATTTTCTTCGGCGTACGGATGCCGGCCACCACGTCTTCGCCCTGGGCATTGATGAGGTACTCGCCGTAAAAGACGTTCTCGCCGGTGGCCGGATCGCGCGTGAAGGCGACGCCGGTGCCGGAGTCGTCGCCCATGTTGCCGAAGACCATGGAGCAGATGTTGGCCGCGGTGCCCCAGTCGTGCGGATAGCCGTACTGCCGGCGATAGACGACGGCGCGGTCGTTGCCCCAGGAGGCGAAGACCGCGGCGACGGCGCCCCAGACCTGCTCCATCGGGTCTTCGGGGAAGTCCTTGCCCTTCTTTTCCTTGACCGCCTTCTTGAAGCGCTTGACCAGCTCTTGCAGGTCCTTGACGTTGAGCTCGGTGTCTTCCTTGACGCCGCGCTCGTGCTTGAGATCGTGCATGATGGCTTCGAACGGGTCGATCTCGGTCTTCGACTGCGGCTTGAGATCGAGAACGACGTCGCCGTACATCTGCACGAAGCGGCGGTAGCTGTCCCAGGCGAAGCGCTCATTGCCGGTGCTGTCGATAAGCCCCTTGAGCGTGGCTTCGTTGAGGCCGATGTTGAGGACGGTGTCCATCATGCCGGGCATCGAGACGCGGGCGCCGGAGCGGCACGAGACCAGCAGCGGGTTCTTGGGGTCGCCGAACTTGGCGCCCATCACCTCTTCGGTCTGCTTGAGTGCGGCCTCGGCTTCCTTCTTCAGTTCGGGCGGGTAGGTCTTGTTATGGGCGGAATAGTAGTTGCAGACCTCGGTGGTGATCGTGAAGCCGGCCGGGACGGGGAGTCCGATCAGGCACATCTCGGCGAGGTTGGCTCCCTTGCCGCCGAGCAGGTCCTTCATCTTGCCGTTGCCATCCGCCTTGCCGCCGCCGAAGAAGTAGACGTACTTGCTCATGGGAGTCTCTAACTGAGAATGCGATCCCGGGCATTCCGGGAACGGGGATTGTCCGCAAGCCGATCAGTTCGGCGCGGCACTACGGGAGAGGAAACATTGGGGAAAATGTATGAATTTCGGCGGGAGCGTCCAAGGGGTGGAGATCAGCCCTTGGTCCGGGCGTGTGCTTCGTAGCGGACGATCTCTTCTGTAAGACGATTGATCCATTTCTTGACGGAGCGCAAGCTCAACTCGCGGAGGCGCGGATCGGTAGTCGGGGCGCCGCACTGACTGCGGTAGTGCTCCTCCAGTTCCCGTAGCTTCTGCTTGGTTATTTCCAATTCGTGTTGGGACTGGATGGTCATAGCGCCACCTCAATCATTCCCTTGGAGATCCCTTGACGATCGGATGCGTAGAACGACTGCACAAAGAAATCAAACATACTCTGGTTTGCCATTTCGATTTGCAGGAATGGCAATCCGGCTGCGAGTTCCGCTTCAAGGGCACTGTCACGCGGCTGGCCTTCTTCAAACAGCAGGACGCAGTCCACATCATTGGGTTCCAAGGCGTCCGTGACGAAACGGCCGTTGATGACCAGACGCGTCGCACCAGCGCGCTTTGCCAGGTCCACCAGCCATCGCACCGATTCCATCTCAACCCGTCTAATCTCTGACTCCTGGCCGAACCGCGCCTCGATCTCGTCCAGCGTGGCCGGGTGGATGCCAGGCGGCAGGTGGCCGTTGTCGTCGAATTCTGGAATCATTGTGGGCGGCTCCTGACACGCTCATTCTATCCGACTTTCACCACCGGTTTCTATTCCCTTAAGAATCCCTGTCATCGAGCACTTCGTCCGCGCCGCGCCCACGGACGTGTTCAGTCGTCCTTCTTCTCCCCGTTTCGCGCTTGTTCGGCCGGCGGCATCAGCTTCTCCAGAGCATGCGGCAGTGCCGCCGGCCATGTCCCGTCCGCGCCCTTGAGCCATGGCTCCGGCAGCGGCGAGGAGGGATGGCAACACGGCAGGGGGGGCAACGCCTCCAGCTGGGGCACTGCGGCGACGCATTCGCTTCCGGTCGATTCCGGTCCCACCTGGAACAGGTCGTTGGTCTGGAGCAGGTTGCCGAGGTCCACGACCGCGGTCCACATGTCGCCCAGTGCGGTGACGTAGCCCGTCACGCCGGTTGCCAGGATTTGTTGTGCGTTCACCACGTCGCCAAAGCCGACGCGGTCGGGCTCCTGCTGGTGGCGCTCGAACGCGCCGCGGTAGGCACGCACCTGGTCGGGCAAGATGTACGTTCGGAAATAGTCCAGCAGGATGCGGTTGTTCTCGTAACGGGCGAACGCCTCGGCGACACGCTGCGTCAGGTCGCAACGCACGCGATGGCCTTCCTCGGTGGCGCGCAGCAGGTTGGCCTGGGCCTGGGCGATGTTCCCTTGATTTCGATTCCACACCGGCACCGGCACGTTGACCTGCACCGTCGGCGAAATGAGTGATTGCGGCGTGGTGAAGTCCTTCTGGATGAATACCTGGACGTCCACGTCCGGCACAGGGCCGACCTGGGCCAGGCGCAGGTTGTAGCGTTCGCGCTGGGCCAGGTTTTCGGCAGTGAGCACGTCGGTGTGCGCCGTCAGCACTTGCGCGAGCAACCGGTCGTACTGGTAAACCGGGATGGGCATATCGACGCGGCCTTCCAACTCGGTCGGCGGCATGGCGGGAAGGCCGAGCGTGGCGGTCAACTGTTTCCAGCTCGATACATAGCGATTGCGTGCCTGCACCAGCGCCGCGCGCGCCTGGATCGCCAGCACGCGCATCTGCATCGGCTCGTACGGCGCGGCCTGGGCGCCTTTGACCTGTTCGACCTCGATCTGGTAGACCTCGTTGGTGAAGACGGACAGCGCCCGCGTCACCCGCAGGTTTTCGCGGGCGACGAGCACCGAAAAATAGCCCGCACGCACCTGGCTGGCCAGATCGGCCTGCGCCTTGCGCATCGCGAGTTCCGCGTTCCTGAGCTGCATCGTGGCGGCCGCCTGCGCCAGCTGCAACTTGCCGCCGGTCTTGATCAACTGCTCGAAGTATGGTCCCTGATAGCCCGCGCCGCCGCCCGTCGCAAATGTGCCCATCTGGTAGCCGACCGTCGGATTCGGATAAAGACCCGCCTGCAGGACCGCCCCGCGCGCTGCCTCGACGTCCGCGGCCGCCTGGCGAAGCACGGGACTATTGGTAATCGCCAGTTCTTGCAGCTGCGAGAGGCTCATCAGGCAGCCTCCGGGCCCAAGCACCGGCTCCGGATCCGGCCCCAGTGGCGGCAATCCCGGGAAAAGGCGAGTGATGGCTGCCTCGCGCTCGCGCGGATCGCGCGGCAGCTGGATGGGCGCCGCCCCCGCACCGGGAAGCTCTCTGGGGATTTGCAGACGCTCGGACAGAGGCCGGCCAGGCAAGGTACGCGGTTCGGGCAGCTGCGCTGCAGCGGTGTGGACACTGGCGTCGATTGGTCCCTGTGCCGCACCGGGCTTCGGTTGATCCTTGTGTTCCTCCGCGGGCGGCATTGGTGGGGGGGTATCGACACGGTCCGGCGGACGCACGTCGAGCGGATGGACCGCTAGATCGGCGATGTGCTGGTCCGCGGCGGAACGGACGGGATAGCAACAACCGCTCGGGATCAGGAGCAGCAGGGCCAGGGAGACGGACTTGCAGGACAGGCCAACCATTGCCATTCCTCGTCAGCGCCAGGTGACGGACCGCGGCGGCAGGCGCGGGTCGGGCGCCCTCTGCGCAGGCAGACTCTGAGGGTAGTATCGGCTGGATGCAGGAGGGCTCGGCAGTTTTTCCGCGCGGCGTCAGGAATGGCTCAAGGCGCGACGAGGAAAGATGGGCAAACCCGCAGCCCTGAAGCAGCACCGGCCGGGGCTTCTCCCACAGAGAAACCCCGACCGGTGATGGAACGAGCGGATTCAACCATCACTTGTTGAACACGAACTCCTTCGAGTTGATCAGGGACCAGAGCAGGTCCTGGTAGGCGATCTTCTTGTCCTTGGCGTGCTTCTCGATGTGCGCCAGGGCAACCTTCATGTCGTTCTCGGTCGGCTTGCGAGCGAAGGCCCAGAGGAACAGTTCCTCGACCTTTTCGCCATCCGGCCGGGCATCCTTGGCCAGCAAGTCGGCGCGGCCGTTGGCGGCCGACAGCTTGTTGTTGACCTCGTCGGAGTTCAGCAGGTGCAGCGCCTGGGCCAGGTTGGCCTCGCTGACGCGCTCGCACTCGCACGAGCTGATGCGCTGCGGCCGGCCGAACACGTCAAGGAAGTACGAGGCGAACGATTCGTCCGGCAGCATGATTGCCCGCTTCGGAGCGTGCTTGTCTTGCGGCAGACCCGCGAACAGCGTCGGGCTGTTCGTCACGTTGCACACCGCGTCGAACAGGACTTCGGCGCTCATGCGTTTCGGATAGTAGCGGGCATACGCCTGCTTGTCCTGCTTGTTGAACTCGTTGGGCACCGAGCTGAGCTGGTACGTCCGGCTCTTGCAAATCACCTTGACGAGGTGCTTGAGGCTGTACTTGTTATCCGTCAGCTCCTTGGCCAGGGCGTCGAGCAACTCGGGGTTGGTCGGCGGGTTGGTGACGCGCATGTCGTCGATCGGATCGACGATGCCGCGGCCGAAGAAGTGCGCCCAGTAGCGATTGGCGACGGAGCGGGCGAAGAACGGGTTTTTCGTGTCCACCAGCCAGTCGACCAGCTTCTGGCGCGGGTCTTCGTCCGAGCTGACCGTCATGGGCGGGCCGTCCAGGACGTGCATCACGGCCTTGCGCGTGGTGCGCGGGATCAGGATGGTCGGGTCGGCGCCCGAACGGGTGTAGATGAACTGCCGTTGGCGAGCGTTGTTCTGGGCGCTCAGTCCCGGCAGCGTGATGTTCTTGAACGACGTGCGGCCGACGAAGGACGCGATGCCCCAGTAATCGTCCTGGCTCCACTTCTCGTAGGGATGGTGGTGGCAGTTGGCGCACGACAGACGCAGGCCCATGAAGACCTGGGCGACGTTGTCCACGAACTCGGGCTGGAACTTGGCCTGGTCCTTGGTCAGCTCCTTGTACCAGACGCTCGGCGGGTTGTTGATCTCATCGCCGGTGGCGGCAATGATCTCGCGAGCGAACTCGTCGTACGGCTTGTCGGAAGCGACTGCTTCGCGAATCCAGTTGTGGAAGCCGAAGGTGCCCTTGGCCCGCGAGGCGCCGTCATTGTTGTTGCCGCCGCGCTTGACGCGGAGGATGTCGGCCCACTTGGCGGCAAAGTAGTAGCTGTACTCGGGCGTCTCGACCAGGGCGTCGATCAGCTTGTCGCGCTTGGTCGGGTCGTTGTCGGCCAGGAACTTCTTGACCTGTTCCGGCGTGGGCAGCGTGCCCATGACGTCCAGGTAGACGCGGCGGATGAAGGTCTCGTCGTTGCACAGCTCGGCCGGGACCAGGCCCAGCGTCTGCCACTTCTTCAGCGTGTGCGTGTCGACCGACGTCTTGACCTCGAACTTGTACTCCGGCACCTTGACGCCCAGCGGCACCGTGGCGCGGAACGTGTTCACGTGGCCCTGGTAGCGGGCCATGATCGCGGCTTCACCGCTCATGTCGAGCGTGCGGACGGTTCCCTGCGTGTCGACCACCGCGATCTCGGTGTCGTTGCTGTCGTACTGGGCGCGGCGGGTGATGTCTTCGATCGAGCCGTCGCTGTAGTGAGCGTAGACGGCGAACTGCTGCTTGTTCTGGCGCGTCATGACGCGCTGGTCGGGATACATCGTGATCTTGGTGACCGTCGGGTCGCTTTCCTTGCCGAAGGGCATGCCGGCGGCGATCCAGCGGCGAACCAGCTTGTACTCATCGGAGCCGACTTCCATGCGCTTGCCGCCCGCGTGGGCCATGATGCCCGTCGCCTTGAGCAGCAGCAGGCTGTGCTCGGGGGCCGCAGGGAACAAACGGCGGCCGCGAGCTTCCTTCACCAGTGCGTTGTAATCGACGTCTGGCTCGAAGCCGAGCAGCGACAGCTTGAAGCCGTTCTGGCCGCTGGCCTTGCCGTGGCAGCCGCCGGAGTTGCAACCAAGCTTGGTGAAGATTGGCGTGATCTGGTTGCCGAAGTTGATCGGCAGGTTCTGGTCGAGGAGCTCGGCCGAGACCGGCACCTTGACGACCTTGTCGCCAAAGGTGACCGTGACTTCGGTGGTGCCGTTGGCCAGCGGAATGACTCGACCGCCGGTCGTCACGCGGACGACCTTGGTGTCGGCGACTTCGTACTTGCAGTCGCCGGTCAAGTCTTGCAGTTTGCCGCCATTGACGAGGGTGGCGGTGAGGATCAGTTGTTGCGCGTCGTCGCCGCCCTTGAGCGCGATCTTGGCCGGGTTGACGGCGAGAGTCTGGATTTCCGCCGGCTTGGGCAGGACCACGCCGTCGGAGCTGGCGGCATCCCCCTTGGCGGGTTCGGCGGCCGAGATGATCCCGTTTGACAAGGTGAGGGCCGCAAGGGCCGTCAGAACGAGCCATCGACGATGGAGTGTGTGAAGCATGTGCTTCCCCCTAAGTGAAGGCAGGATGGACTGGCAGGCAATGTATTGTGGTCCAACGGAATGGCGAATGCAACCCTTTTGTCGAAAAGGCGCGGAATGCCGGAATGCGGCCCATGGGCTTTTGTTCAGAGGCAGCGGAAGAAATGAACCACGGATCACACCGATAATGCGGATCAATCAAAAGAGCAGGCAACGCGTATGGTTCTGCCCTGAACACCGTGTCTTTGGTGGTAGACACTGCATTCTTGATTCTTATCCGTGCTATCGGTGCGATCCGTGGTTCATTTCTTTTCCCGGGTTCTCATGGCCCGCTGCCGGCGCCGCGATCCTGTAGAATGGAAGAAGAGACCAGGCACCGCGGAGCATGATCATGGACTCCCACCCGGAACCGCAGCATTCCCCCCGCGCCACCTTATTGACCGTCTTGATGCTGACCGTGATCGGCGCCATCTCGCTGGTTTTCTGCCTGGGCGTGGCGGGGACGATGGTGTTTTCCGTCGTCGGCATCGTTGCCGTCTTTGCCGCGTTCGGGTTCTGCCACTATCTTCTCTGGGGTCGTTCCTTCTCCAAGCAAGTCTTGGTGGAGCAGGAAGAAGACGACGCATCGACGCCGGAAGCCGAGGGCTGGCGACGCGATGGTCCGCACCGCCCCGGCCGCTTCTGATCAGGAGAATCCCCATGCGTGCGATGGCGTTCGCCCAGCCCGGCGGCGTGGAAGTCCTTCAACTGATGGACCTGCCGAAGCCGACCCTCGAAAGCGACGAGGTGCTCGTGCAGGTGAAAGCCTGCGGCCTCAACCATCTCGATCTCCACGTGCGCCAGGGCTTGCCGACGAAGATCCCGATGCCGCACATCGGCGGCTGCGAAGTCACCGGCATCATCGAGGAGCTTGGGGCACGCGTCACGAACTGGAAGATCGGCCAGCATGTCATGATCTCGCCGGGCCAGTGTTCGCTGGAAAGCGACTGGTACAACCGGGGCATCGACAGCTGCGCGGACGATTACCACATCCACGGTTACCAGACGCAGGGCGGCTTTGCCGACTACACCAAGTGCCGGGCCGCCGACCTGCTGCCGATCAGCGAGACGTGGTCGTTCGCCGAGTGGGCCGCCATTCCGCTCACGTTCGTGACCGCCTGGAATATGCTTCACGGCAAAGCCCGCATCCAGGCGAATGACAAGGTGGTCGTCTTCGGGGCCAGCAGCGGCGTCGGCGTCGCCGGCATCCAGATCGCCCGGCAAGCCGGCGCCCAGGTCTTCGCCGTGGCCAGTTCCGACGAGAAGCTCCGCAAAGCGGAGGAACTGGGCGCCCACGTGCTGCTCAACTACCGCACGCAGGACATCGCCAAGGAAGTGAAGGCGCAGACGGGTGGTCGCGGGGCCGATATCGTCTTCGAGCACGTCGGTGCCGCGATCTGGCAGCAAGCGACACGCTGTCTCGGCAAGAACGGTCGACTGGTCACCTGCGGCGCCACTACCGGTCCCAAGGTCGAGATCGACCTGCGCTTCTTCTTCACGCAGCAGCACGCCATCCTCGGCGCCTACATGGGCAGCCGGCACGATCTGCTTCAGTGCGTCCGCCTGGTGGAAAAGCGGGTGTTTCGGCCCGTGGTCGATTCCGTCTTTCCGCTGGACCAGCTGCGGCAGGCCCAGGAGCGGATGGAGAAGCGCGAGATGTTCGGGAAGATCGTCGTGACGCCCTGAGGAGCTCGCCGTGGTTGAGGTGAAGTTGCATCCCCGAATGGTAGATCTGCCCTACATGCTCCACTTTCCGGGCATTAGCGAGCAGCAATTCGCCGAGTTGACGGATGAGGACACAAAGGCAGAACTGTTCGACGGATTCATGATCGTGCATTCGCCCGCCACGCTGCGCCACGACAACATCGTCACCTTCCTCGGCGGCTTGATGAGTTTCTATGCCAACGCCAAAGATCTTGGCGAGGTTCTGGCGGCCAGCAATGCGATCGCGCACCTGGCCTCCGGCCGAAAATTCGCGGCCGATGCATTCTTTCTGCGC
The DNA here is from genome assembly GCA_019752375.1 of Gemmataceae bacterium. GTDB lineage: Bacteria > Planctomycetota > Planctomycetia > Gemmatales > Gemmataceae > JAIEMG01. The sequence goes on from JAIEMG010000067.1 coordinate 12,476, forward strand.
GATGACCGGGTCCCGGTGCCGATGCCGAAGGAATTCAAAGGAGCGCCGGACCTTGTACTCGAGGTCCTTTCGCCAACCACGCGCGACTATGACTTGGAGGACAAGCGGCCGGCGTATCAAGAAGCAGGCGTTGGCGAAATCTGGTTCGTGGACCCCGATACCAAGCAGGTGATCGTGGACCGCCGGCGCCGACGCCGCTATAGCGCCGATGTCGTGACGACGGGCAAGGTGTCGTCGACCGTCATCGACGGTTTCTGGATTGATGCGGCGTGGTTGTGGGCAGCGCGGCTTCCTAATCGAATGACCTGCTTGAAGAAAATCCTGGCGGCGCCTTCTCTGTGATCCAGGCGTCCACCCCACTGCCAGTGTTCACCCATCGCCGGGGCGGGATCGAAAAGGCAGGAGATCACGAACTGCGTAGATTACGCCGTTCTGAAATTGCATGACAGCCATTGACTTCATCCGCTACAATCTACCGAATAAGGATCCCCGCCTAGTCGTCTGTTGTCTGGGAGGGCCATGATGACCCCCACGAGTTCACCCCACCGGCCCTCCGCGGAACAGCAGCCCACCCCTGGGAGCATCAGCCCACCCATGCCTGCTGTCAGCACTCTGAGTCCGCTGCTGGTCCATAGCGATGAGGAACTCCTTGCGCGCTGCGCCACCGGAGCGCGCGAGGCGCTCGATGAACTGTTCAGCCGCTACCGTTCGCTGGCATTCCGTGTGGCTTATCGTCTGCTCGGCAGCGAGGCCGACGCGCTGGATGCGGTGCAAGAGGGCTTCGTCAAGGTCTTGACGCACCTGGACAGCTTCCAGGGCCGCAGCACCTTTAAGACCTGGCTGTTGCGCGTGGTCAGCAATGCCGCTCTGGACCTGGGCCGGCAACGCGGGCGCCGCGAATTGCTCAGCCTGGACGGACCGGAGGCGAACGACAACGACAGCCCGCGGCTGATGACGGGCGACGACCCGGCGCTGGGGTTGGAACGAGAAGACCTGCGCCACCTGCTGGACCAGGCGCTGGCAACGCTGCCGGCGGCACAGCGACGCACCTTTGTGCTCCACGCCGAAGCGGAGCTCAGCTACCGCGAGGTGGCGGAGGTGATGGGAATCTCGATCGGCACCGTGATGAGCCGGCTGTACTACGCCCGGCAAAAGCTGCGCTCCCACCTGGGACGGCGGCTCGCCCTCAACACGTGAACGTCGGCGGGATGGCACGACCCAAGCTTTTTTCCCGGACCCGTACCGGGAGCGGAATGAACCATGAAGTCATGGAATGCCCCAAGCCCGGAGCAGCTCGCCGCCTTCGTGGATGGCGAACTTGACGCAACGACGCGCGCTTCCGTGGCCGTCTGGCTGGAAGAAAACCCCGAGGCCGTCGCCGAGCTCGACGCGCAGCGCCGGCTGGAGCGCCTGGTCCACGCCAGCCCGCCGCCCGAGCCCAGCGAGGCCGAATGGGCCGCCATGCTCGACCGCATCGTCCTCCAGACGCAAGTCCACGCCGATGCGCCGAAACCCGTCCCACAGACGCGTCGGCCGGTCGCCACGTCGCGCCGGCTGCTCGTGCTTGCCATGACTGCGGCTGCCACGGTGCTGATCGCACTCTCGCTCCGACCGCAACCCGGCCCGGAGGTCGTCCCGCCACAGCCACAGCCCGTAGTCGCGATCAAGACGCTGCCGGTCGCATCGGACGAAGATGTGGAAATCGTCAGCGTGGACGCGGCCGATATTCAGTTCCTGGTCGTCGGTGAACCGCCGATGCGCGGTCTGGTCGTGCTGGCGGCGCCGGGCGACGTGGTGCTCGACAGCATCGAGCCCGACCCGACCGACGGCATGATGCCCAAGACCATGGGCATGGACATGAATAACGGCAACGGACCGATGATCGTGGCCCCCCTCAGCGTGGCCAGCAGCCGCCCGTAATCCGCGCCCAGCCCGCCCTGTACGAGCTCTCGAGTTCCCGGGAGGAGGAACGACGGTGTTCTCTCTTCATTCCACGCACTGGCTGGTCCGACTGCTCGGGATCCTGAGCCTTGCGCTTGCTGCCGCGCCCCGGAGCCTGGCCGAAGAGGTGAAGGTCACGGTCCTGGTGGTCCTGGCCACGTCCAGCAACAGCAACGTGGAAGCCGAGTTGAAGGAAATCGCCGACCGCGTGCAGAAGCAGGAGCCCAAGCTCACGGGCTTTCGTTCCGGCCGGCAGACCTCCAAGACCCTGAAGTCCACGGACAAGGACCCTACGTCCTTCCTGCTGGTGGCCGACCAGGTCGTCACCGTGAAGATCGAGACGTTCAAGAAGGACAAGATCCAGATGACGATCAAGCCCCCCACGCTGGGCGAGATCACCTACACTACCTGCTGCGACAAGTTCTTCCCGATCGTGACGCGCTACGAAACCAAGGACAAAGAACGGCTCATCATCGCGATCATGGTCGAAAGCGCGAAGAAATGAGAGTGGGAGTGTGGGGGAGTGAGAACGGGGTAAGGCGAGCGGCAAAAATCACTTCCCTGGCGAGCGTCGAGGCGTCAGCCCGACGTGGACAGCGTCCAAAACCCCGACGTGGCCTCCACCCAGACACGTCGGGCTTGCGCCTCGACGCTCGCCAAAGGGACTTCCTGGCCTAGGTATCCACATCGGGCCAAGGCCAGACTCGGCCTGGCGAGCTTCACGTTGGCGGCATCAGATCCGTACGGTGTGTCAAGCGTACTCGCGCGGACGCACCGGAATGCAGGCGCATCCGAATGATCGTCCGGCAAGGGTTGGTTGCGGTGCGTCCGCGCGAGTACGCTTGACGCACCCTACGAACTGCTCATTCACTCTCCCGCCCTCACTTCAAGTCGGTTCCTGTGATGACGATGCCGTCATCGACCTTCCAGCGGTCGGGTTTGCCGTCCTTGCCGCGCCAGTAGAAGATCTTCTTGCCCTTGATTTCGTCCGGCGCCTGGCCGCGGCTCTTGACGCGATAGAGCGTCGCCAGGTTGCCCGGCGCCGACTCGAAGATGATCTGCTCCTTGCTCTCGTCGTACTTGATCACGTCGGCGCGGCCCGAGAACTCTTGCGACTGGACGATGGCCTTGCCGTGCGCCTCCAGTTCCTGGTTCGTCTTCCCCGAAGGTTCCTTGCGGCTGTAGACCTTGAGCTGGCCGCAGCGCATGACCAGGGCGCCTGGGGGCAGCTTGTCCTCGTCGATCGCCAGGTTGGGGTTGTCGGTCGGCACGTGGACCACTTCGACGTTGTCGTAGAAGACGGCCGTGCGCGTCGTGTTGTTGCCGATCATGTTGCCCAGGTACTTGATGCGCGTCAGCTTCATCTCTTCCGACTTCGATGGGCTCGCCGCCGGCTTCGGCGTGCCGGGACGGGCCAGCGGATCGCTGGACGCATCGCCCAGTTGCAGGAAGCGCAGCACGCCGGGGCCGGGTACGCGCAGGATGTTGTCCTCGTTGTCGAGCGACAGCTCCGGTCCTTCGATGCGCTGATAGCCGACCAGCTTGCCGTTCTCGATCTTGCGGTCCTCGATGCGGACGTTCTTGTCGCAGACCAGCTTCTGCACCTTGGCCGGCGGCTGGCCTTCCTTCTTCTCCGTCTGCTTGAGGGACACAAAGCGGTCGAGATAGACCTGCATCGTCTGGCAGGCCAGTCGCGAGTTTTCCTGCTCGGCCTGGATACCGCCGTGGAACAGCGCGTACTTGCCGTTGAAGAACATGTCGCGGGCCCAGTGAACGGTCAGCTCGGTCGTGTCCTTCTTCTTGGTGCCCTGGAAGTCGGTGTCGCTGGGCATGCGCATGAATCCAGGACCGTTCACCCAGGCCTTGTTCTCCTTCTGGTCGATGTTGACCTCGGGGCCGTGGATGAAGAGCTTGTCGAGCTGCACTTCCGCCATGTCGCCGGTCACGGTCAGGACATGGCCTTCGGGAAAGTGCAGGAGGTTGAGCGCGTCGCCGGTGATGTCGGTGCCCTTGTCTTCCGGGCCGGCGGGCTCCTGCTTCACGTGGACGTTGCCTTCGCACTTGAGCCTTTCCAGCTCATTCTTGACCGGCGAGCGCTGCACCGTGGCCTCGACCGAACGGGCACTCAGGTCGATCGGCTTTTTCGGCGGCACGGCCGGGGCGGTCGGCGTGGCGGGCGTCACCGGCATCGGCGGCTTGCCGCTGACGCTCTCGTCGGCGCCGGCGGCCAGCGGGGCGCCGCTCGGCAGCTGCTGGCCCGGCGTATTGGCGACGTCCTTGAAATAGACCATCAGCCGATCCGTGTCGTGGACGTTCATTTCCGGCGACTTGGCAATCACATGGCCGATCGCCTCGAGATGGTGCGGGCGGCGCCGTTGCGATTCGTCACCCGAGCCCGCGGCCCGGGCGGTCGATTGCGTCCCCTCGGCGGTCGGCGCCTCGCTCGACTCCAGCCAGACCTTGAGGTGATCGGCCTGGAGGAACTGTTCGTGCTCCTTGTCCTCGAAGACGGCGTCGCCGGTGAGCGTCAGGGCGTCGAAGGCGCCTTCCTTGGTGGACAGCAGCGTGCCGCCCCAGCGGGCGCCCAGCGGGCGGGTGCCGTTCTGGCGATTGAGCAGCTTGATGCGGCCGGGGCCCTTGGCGCGAGCCTGCTGGCCGTCCTTGTCGTCCGCGCTGCCGACCAGCACGAGCTCGGGGCAGACGATTTCGTTGCCGTCCTTCATGGCTGTCATTTCCGGCGTGCCCTTGAGCGTGCTCTCGCGCGTCAGGGCCTTGTACACCAGGTCGTCGCCCCAGGCGGTCAGCCCTTCGGAGTCGGACGTCAGGGTCACCTGCGTGCCCCAGGCGTGGGCGGTTTCAATCTGCAACTCGACGGAGCGGTCGTCATTGCTGGTCGGGGTCGCGTTGCCGGCGACCGGCTTGGCGGCCTTACGCGTGAACTGGAGTTCCAGGTGATCGCAGATGAGCTGGTCCCAGGCGCCGTTGGAAGCCTGGTGGCGACGGCTCACTTCGACGTTGTTCGGGTGCGGGCCGGGGTGCTGCGAGATGTCGAAGCGGGCGTGGTCGGTGAGGGTGTCGTAGACGAAGGGCCCCTGGGTGCGAATCACCACCTGGGCCTTTTCAGGCGTTTCGTCCTTTTTGACAACCGCGGTGCCGGGTTTGCCGTTTTTGTCCAGCGGTTGGCTCTGGACCTTTCCTGCCGGGGCGCCGCCCGCCGTTTTCTTCTGACTGTTGCTGGCGCCCATGAAACCGGAGCGGGCATCGACCCACAGGTGCATCTCGACGTCGGAGCGAAGCACGACGGCCTTGACGCCCGTGACGTTGGGCCCGGAACTCTTGCCGGCGCCGGGCGTGTTCTTGCCGCGCGACACCAGCACGGCGGAGTCGCCGCGCTTCTTCGCCGGCGCGTTCTTGGCCTTGGCGTCGTCGCTTTCCGCCGTCAGGTAGACGTCCATGCCGATGGCGTTGATGGTGGTCGGCTTTGGCTTGCTCTGCTCGTCGGTGATGATGACCGGCTCGCGCGTCCAGATCTGGTGCAGGTTCTCCTGGTAGTAGACCGGGCCGGGCGTGAAGAGCGTGAGGTCGTCATCGCGCTGCGGGCTGCGGCGGTTGTTGACGATGCGGACGCCGCCCTCGCCGCGCCGCTCGCGCTCCGCGGCGCCGTCCTTGATGACCTGACAAACCAGTTCGCCGCCGATGATCTTGCGACTGCCCATTTCCGCCGCGGTCGTGATCGGCTGATCGAAAGTCAGGTAGGCCACGTCGCTGCGGATCGTGTTGATCTCGGGAAAGCGGCCATCGCCCTTGTCCTTGCTGAACAAGGCGATGCTGAACGGAGCGAGCTTGACGCGGCCGTCCGGCTCGATGGTGAACTGGTCGGAAGCCAGCACGATGCCCTGCGGCGGCTTTTCGATGCGGATGGTGCGGCGGACTTCGGGACAGTCCTCGCCGAACGCCTGCTGCAGCTTGCGCTCCACCGCGTTGCGGGTATATTCCGGCGGCGCCGGTCCCTTGTCGGGGTCGACGGCGGTGTGGTACTCGCCCGGCAACGGCGGCAGGCCGTCCACTCGGCCGAGGAAGTGAGCATAAACGGCGTAGGCGGTGCCGAAGAACATCAGGCCCAGCACCAGCAACAGCACACGTTTAGGAGTCCACACGATATTGCCTCTCGTCCGTGTTCCGCCATCTCACTTCCCTCTCCTCTCCGGGAAGAGGAGAGAAAGAGGAGGTCACTCGTCAACGCCATTCACTTCGGCGTGCTCCCCGTGGCACGGACATTTCTGTCCGTGCAGTTTCACGATCGCACGGACAGAAATGTCGGTGCCACAAGAGAGCGCCTAATTCTGCAACGCTACTTCGAAGCACGAATCTTCATGCGGTTCCGTAGCCGCAGGCTTCAGCCTGCGGAGGGGGCTCACAGCGGCGGTACGCTCGCTCCGCAGGCTGAAGCCTGCGGCTACGGAACCGCATGAAGATCCTCCCAGCGAACCTAGCATTTTAGAACTGAGTAATGGCATTCAAGTCACTCGTCATTCCTGCGATACCGTTCCACGACCGTCTGCCAGTGTCCCTGGCATTGCAGCACCAATTCGATGATTTCACGCACGGCACCCTGCCCGCCTGGCGTCCGGGCGACATAATGGACCTCGGCCCGCACGTCGGCACAGGCATCGGCGGGCGCCGCGGCCAGTCCGCAGTTCCGCAGCAGCGGCAGGTCCGGCACGTCGTCGCCAATGCAGCAGACCTGTTCCGGTCGCAATCCTGTCCCGGCCAGCACGTCTCGATACGCCGCCCGCTTGTCCGCAGCGCCCTGGATCACGCGCTCGATGCCGATCTCCGCGGCCCGCACGTCGACCACCGGCGAGCGGCGCCCCGTGATGATCGCCGAGCGCTTGCCCACCTGCTGCCAGATCTTGAGGCCCGAGCCGTCGCGCACGTGGAACGCCTTTACTTCAACCTGGTTGTCGGCATAGACGATGCGGCCGTCGGTCAGCACGCCGTCCACGTCGAGGACCAGCAGTTCGATGGTGCGACAGCGCTCCGCAAGGGAGGATGACAAGGTGGCAAGGTGACAAGGTGGCAAGGTGACAAGGTGACAAGGTGACAAGGTGACGGACGAGCTTGCCGTCTGGGCTTGGCGCGAAGAATCTCCCGTGTTACCTGCTTTGTTCACCTTGTCACCTTGTTCACCTTGTCACCTTGTCACCTTGTCACCTTGTCACCTTGTCACCTTGTCACCTTGTCACCTTGTCACCTTGTCACC
>JAIEMG010000320.1 GCA_019752375.1 Gemmataceae bacterium
GGCCCTCTCCCTTACCCACTCGGCTGCTAAGACAGCACCTACTCACGAATCCCGCTCGGTCACGCGCCATTCGACGCCGACCAGGTCCATGGCCGCGGCAAGCAGGCGGCCAATGTCGTGCTTCGATCGCACATCCGTGAGGAGCCGTGCGTGGTCCTTGTGGACCAGGCACAGGCAGGCGGCCTCCTTGCAACGGTCCATGCAGTCGGTCTTGACGACGTCCAGCTTGTACGGCAGCCCGGCTTCCTCGAATTGCCGCTTGAGCCACTTGCCGGGCGAGCCATCGCATACGTGGTCCCATGCCCGGTTGCAATCCTTGTGGGTGCACAGGAAGACGGTCAGTGCGGTCTTGCTCATGAATTCAGCCACATCTCCGTAGTTCTACAGCGCTACGTTGAAAGCACGATTGGAAGAGTCTGTAGCCGCAGGCTTTAGCCTGCCTGCGGAGTGAGTGTACCGTACTTGCGACGCCATTCCGCAGGCTGAAGCCTGCGGCTACAGACGTTGCGCGGATCCTTCCACGGAATGTAGCGCGGGAGAAGTAGGGTCCGCCGTGCGGACCAGCCACACAATTCCTGTGTCAATGGTTCGCACAGCGGACCCTACGAATTCACTTCCCGCAAGCCCAGGGATTGCTCCGTCTCGCTTCGCAGCAACTCCGGCTGGAACAAGCCCAGGCGCGTGCGGCGCAGCAACGAATCGGCCGGCGTCTGGGCCATCTCGTGCAGTCGATGATACACGAACTCGACGCGTAATTCCGGCTCGCCTTTCGCGACCGGCTCGACCAACCCTGGCTCCCGATCCAGGTAGCTCGCCACGTCGAACGCGCGCCGGCCGTACCGGTGCACCAGGTGATGCGCGGCCGCTTTGCTCAGCCCGCGCTGCCCGCTGAGCTGACGCACCGCTTGCGGCGCGTAGTCGGCCCACGGCTCCGCGGGGGCTCCATCGAGGCGAAAGCGCTGCGTGCTGCACCGGCGGCGACTGCCGAGTCGACGGGCGACGACATCCGTCACGTCTTGCGCCATGCGCCGATAGGTGGTGTACTTGCCGCCGGCGACCGAGACCAGGCCGCTGGGCGATTGGATGATCCGCGCCTCGCGCGATACCGCCGCGGGCTCGCCGGCCCGGCTGTGCAGCAGCGGCCGCAGCCCGACGAAGCTGCCAAGCACGTCTCCCGACTGCAGCGCCGGTGCGAAAAAGTGATTGTGGCCTTCGAGCAGATACGCCACGTCCCGCGGCGCGACCTTCAGGCTGTCGGGATGGTCGTCGCCGAAGGTATCGGTCGTGCCGATGAGCGTCTTGCCCAGCCAGGGAATGACGAAGAACACCCGGCCATCCGCCGGATGCAGCATCAGGAAGGCGGCCTTCAAGCCACGGTCCGGTACGACCACGTGAACGCCCTTGGTGGGCCGCAGGTATGGGCCTGTCTCGTCCCCCGCGAGCCGGCACATGGCATCGACCCACGGTCCCGTCGCATTGACGATCTGCCGGACTCGGATGGGCAGCTCGATGCCGTGCAGCCGATCGATGGCGCGCACGCCCGTCACCGCGCCGCCGGATCGATCGAATGCGGTGGCTTCGACATAGTTGGCAAGCACTGCACCCTGCTCGGCCGCGGTCTTCAGGACGTCAATACACAGCCGGGCGTCGTCCATCTGGGCGTCGAAGTAGCTGCCGCCGCCGTGGAGTCCATCGCGGCGCAGGCCGCCGAAGTCGTGCTGTAACCGCGACAGCGGAACCGGGTGGCTGCGATGCAGGTTGCTGCTGCCCGCCAGGAGATCGTAGAGCGTCAGGCCGATGCGCCACTTCCACGGCGGCACCCGGCTGCCGCGGTAAAAGGGGATGATGAATTGCAGCGGGTGGACGATGTGCGGTGCGTTCTCGACCAGGTTCCGGCGTTCGTGCAGGGCCTCGTAGACGAGGTGGAAGTCGCCGTGCTCCAGGTAGCGGAGGCCGCCATGCACCAGCTTGGACGACACGCTCGACGTGCCGGACGCGAAGTCGCCCTTGTCGATGAGTGCGGTGCGAAAACCGCGCAGAGCGCAATCCAGGGCAATGCCCGCGCCGGTGATCCCACCCCCCAGCACCAGGACGTCAAACGTCTCATCCCGCAAGGCGTCAAGGCTGCGCTTCATGCAGCCATTGTCGGACCCCGGGCGGTGGGTTGCAACCCCTGCCGCTGCCTCTGGCCTAGTAGGGCCATCGTGAGAGTCGCGCTTGTTAGCCCAAAGTGCAGGGATATTCTAACAGGATGCGACCCACTCGAACGGAACCAGGTTACCCGCATCCTTCGTCAAAGGGGGCACAGCGACGCATGCTCGCCTGTGGTCAGCGTGACACCGCCCCGGAGCTTGCGCTCCGGGCGATCCTTTTCCGCATGGGTTTTCGCTACCGAATCGACCGCCGACCGATCGCTTCCCTCCGCCGCAAGGCAGACGTTGTTTTCCCCCGCCTCAAAGTCGCCGTGTTCGTCGATGGCTGTTTCTGGCACGGCTGCCCAGAACACGCCACTTGGCCCAAGGCCAACGGCGACTTCTGGCGCCGAAAGATCGTAGGCAATCAGGAACGCGACCGCGATACCGACCGCAAACTTGCCGAAGGCGGGTGGCTCTCCATCCGCGTCTGGGAACACGAAGACCCGAACGATGCCGCCAAGCGGGTTGCGCATGCTGTGCACAACCGCCAGAAACTCTTGACCCGTTGATCCAGTGACTCGGCGTATTTATTCGGGTGCAGCTGCTAATTCTACAGGATGAGCTTGAGTAGCAGATGCCCTGTTTTTCAGGGTCTTCTCAAAGCTCGTGTCAGTTTCGTGCTGCAATCGCTGCCCAAATTTGGGCATTAATGGTCGATTTTCCGGTCTCCGAATGGCCGAAAACCTTGTTTTTCCCGTGTAGGATTGCTGTTTCCCTTGTAGAAAACGCAGTTGCACCCTATTTATTCCTTCCACTTCTCTATCAACAAGTCTAGATACTGCGGTCACTTACGGAAACGCTATTAGACAATCTCGACGCCGACTTTGCACGCTGTATAATGGGCGCATGTTCAGTTTCTCCCGCGATGTCACCAGAGTGGACCGATGCGGAAGTTAGCTGTCTCACTATTCAGCGGGGCGGGAATTGGGGACACCGGCTTTCGCGCCGCCGGGTTCGACTTCATCTCCATGTGCGAACTCGAACCCGAGCGCGCTGCCCTCGCCAAGCTGAACTTTCCGTCCTCAAGGGTGTTTGCTTCGGGCGTGGAAGAGACTCACGCAGAGATCGTCGCGCATGCCAAGCAATACCCGGCCGGGGATGAGTTGTTCCTGCTCACTTGCACCGCCCCTTGTCAAGGCATGTCGAAGAGCGGCCAAGGCACGCTTCGCAAGAACATTCGGGCTGGCCACCGTCCGGCACTCGACCCGCGCAACCGGCTGATCCTGCCGGCGCTCGATGTCATCCACGAACTTCGGCCACTCTGGGCCGTATTCGAGAACGTCATCGAAATGCGGAACACCATGATCGAAGACGGTGACCGTGGACTCCGGCACATCCTAGACATCGTCTTCGACCGACTGAGTCCTGAGTACGACGGCCAAGCCTTCGACGTGGAAATGGCTGACTACGGCATTCCACAACGCCGTCAACGGTTAATCACTGTGATGACACGCGATCCGGGCGCGCGCGAAGCTTTCCGTTCCGGAAGCCCGCTGGTTCCGCTCGCCACGCACGCGAAGGTGGCCACGCGAACGCTCAAAAAGTGGGTGTCGGTGATGGACGCGATTGGCGACTTCACACCGCTCGACGGCCGCAACGATCATTCAGCGTCCGACCCGAAAATCCCCTTCCATCGCGTGCCCATCCTCGACCCGAAGAAGTACGAGTGGATTCGCCACACCGCGCCAGGGCGGTCGGCGTTCGACAGCCAGTGCATCCAGCCAGGGTGCGGTTTTCAAGGCAATAGGACTCACGGCGCATCGCACAATGAGGACGGGATCAACCGCGCGCACAGGGATACGCCGCTTTATTGCCAGCGCTGCCAGGCGCTGTTGCCGCGTCCATACACAGAGACTGAGAAAGGAATTCGCCTGATGTCGGGCTATACGAGCGCGTACAAGCGGATGGATGCGGACCTTCCGGCCCCGGCGCTGACTCGGAACTTGAGCTATCCCTGCAGCGACCAGAAGCTACACCCGACGCAAAACCGTGTGCTATCGCTCGCCGAAGCAATGAAGATTCACTCCCTCGACCGTTACGACTTCAAATGGGGGCCACTGGAATTCGAGGCCGGAGGAGGACGCCGGAAGAAAAAGATGGAAATCGCACCCGACAGCCTGATCCGACTCGTAATTGGCGAGAGTGTGCCGCCGTTCTTTTTGGAGCTTCTTGGCAAGCACATCCTAACATTCACTGACCCTACGCCCGAGAAGCGCCAGCACCGACGCTTCGTACAGCGGACGCTGTGGTAGGCCAGTCATTTCTTTCTGCTGGGCTTGACCACCGCCTTGGCGACCACGACCTGTTGCTGTTGCTTTTTTTCGTCGTCGAGGTTCTGTAGTACCGTACGCACGTCGGTCGGAAGGGAAGACGTCATCGGCTCAATTTCGGCCAGCCCGAGGTCGAAGATTCGCGGCTTGCCGAGCGCCTTTAGCAGCTCCGGGTCGGACGGCAGCACGATCCAGCCCTTGCCCATCTTTTTCACCGCCGTGCCGGTCATGATCGAGACGCTGGTCGTGCGCCCTGCTTTTTTCTTCTTGCGCTTCTTTTTCGGCTTGCTTTCAATGGCCATCTCGACCACGACTTCACCATCCATCCCCTCCTCGACGTCTCCCACGTCGACGGTCGCGTCGTCGGTCGTGGGCACGATCACTTCGCCCCAATCCGCCTCGCTCAGGTCATTGCGGTAGAATAGTCCGATCACCGTGGGCACGCGGTCGATGAAATCCCAAAATAGACCGAGCAGCCGGTTCGTTTCCCGGTGGTGCGCCTTCCAGTCCGCCCCGGTGAGCTGGTTGGATCGCTCGTCGCCGATACCCGGCTTCTTGCGAGTTTTTGTCGGGGTTGGCACCGCGCCGCACGTCGTCTTGATTTCGATACCGCCGTAGGGATAGGACGCCCACGATTTCTTGGCATCCCCCATGCCCTCGGCGCGAACCTTCTCGATATACGCCTTCCCATCCTTCGTTAGTGCGCACAGGTCAGGATATCCGTCCTGGTGGCCATTCACGATCAGCTTGTCCGGCATCTCGAGTTGCAGGCTGTAACCGTACACGGCACCCACGAAGCTGCCGAGGTTCCGGGTGCCGAGCAGTTCGTAGAAGGGGATGCCGTTCATTCCTAGAACGTCATCGGCCAATTCCAGCGTGAGGTTGGTCTTCTCCAGCGCCCGGCGCGCGGCCTCGGGAGAGAACGACCACGAGATTCTACCGTCCTGCGCATACCGAAGCATGGTAGGCGGCCGCTTGTCCGCAACCACGAAGCGCAGTCGCCGCCGCCTTCCGCGGGGACTTCTTCCCGGAACGCTACGAAAAGCGACAAGTGCGGCTTCGGCGAGCAAATGAGGGAGTTTGATTCCTGCGGCGGCAGCTGCGATCCCGACGACCGACAACGGCGTAGCGTCGGTGAATGCTGCCGCAGCTTGACCGCCATTGTGTTCGGCAGCCAACGAAAGCGCGCTGTTCATCGCCGCCGACAACGGCTGCGTCTCGGGTTGAGCTCCTCCAGACTCGCTCGTCGTCGCAAGTTCGACCAGGCGGGTCGGAGAAACCCCGAGTTCCGACGAGAGTCGGACAATCGTTTCCAACGTTGGCGTCTTCAGCCCGCGTTCAAGCTCGCTAAGGTAGGTACGCGCGATACCGGCGAAGTTTTCTTGAGTTTTCCCGGCAGCTTCGCGCAAAGCGCGCAGTGCCTCACCAAACCGCTGATCCAGAGACTTTTCCACAGCGTCTCCCGGAAGTCGAGGAGACGCGATCTTTGTTGAGCGCACGCTAAAGCACAACACGCTATAGCATGCGCTAGCAGGCCAGGTCGTCCTGCTGGCTGCGGCCGCACCGCACGCGCGACCTGCGGGCCGACTGGTCCGACCGTGTTCTTTTCACCCATGTCGGCCGCTGGCCGAAAGGGGCGAAACCGGCGGACCACAAATACGCCCATTGCAGCGTACGCAGCCCAGGGTGGCACCTCGTCTCCGACGCCAAGGATGGCAAGAAACAGTGGCAGCTATTCGACGTGAAGGCCGATCCCGGCGAAAAGAACGACGTGGCAGCCAAGCACCCAGAGGTGGTGAAGGAACTGGATGCGGCTTATGACAAGTGGTGGGACTCGGTGCAATCGGGCATGGTGAACGAGGACGCCATCGGGCCGAAGGTCAACCCGTTCAAGGAACTGTACGAGAAACAGTTTGGCGCGGGGTCGAAATAGTTCCTCATGACCGGACTTCGCGCCAGCGGCGCCGGACCTGTTCCGGCGATGCGGTGCCGGTGGTGCCGATTTGCTGAATGGTGATCGACGCCACCAGGTTGCCGAACGCCGCGGCCTCTTCCGGCACCACGCCCGCGGCCATGGCACAGCCGATGGCGGCGCTCGTGCTGTCCCCGGCGCCGACGATGTCGATGGGGCCGGACACGGGATAGGCGGGAACCGTCGTCAGCGGGGCGGTCCTGCCTCGGCCGTTGACCACGTGGATGCCGGTTTTGCCGTGAGTGCAAAAGACGGCCCGTTCGGCGCGCTCCGCGAGCCGAGCGACCGCCGCGAACATGTCCAGATTCCCCTCGTGCGACGCCTTTTGATAGACCGCTCGACAGCATTCCTCGGAATTCGGCTTCAAGGCGACGGAGCGGAACAAACCGATCCTTTCCCGGCTGTCCGCCAGGACGAACTTGTCCGGATTGGTCTTGCCGAGCTCACGGAGCACCTCGCGAACGCGCATCGTCACCACACCGCAGTCTTCCTCGCTGACTTGATCCATGACCAGCAGCGCATCGAGCTGGGGCCAAACGTCGTCGAGCGCTTCCATCACCGCATCCTGGAGTGCGGCGGGCATCGGCGTACGGTTCTTGATGTCCAGGCGGTTCAGCTCGCGCGGCGGCTCGCCCGAGCGTCCGAGCATCGGCTTGGTGTAGGTCGGCGTGCGGCGTTCCGGAGACGCGAAGACCTTGCCCGTATCGACGACGCGCTGCTTTGCCAGCGCCTGGCGCAGCTCGTACCCCTCGCCGTCGTCGCCGATGACGCTGACGGCCACGACGCGCTGAACGCCGAGCGCGACCAGGTTGTTGATCACCGTGCCCGCCGCGCCGGGCGAGGAACGTACGCGCACCACCTGGTAAGCGTCCAGGCCCGTTTCAATCGAGGGCTCGGTCAGTGCCGCGTCGATGTCGAGATAGCGGTCGAGGAACAGGTCGCCGACCACGCCGATGGTCAGACGCGGGATTCGCTCCAGAATGGTCTCGACGCGTGCGTCCGTCAGCATGGCCACAGGGGTCACCTCGTCACCGGTTCGTCGTCGGGAGGCAATGGCGTCGCGCCCGGCGGCGGCGTGCCCTTGCCGGAGCGCACATAGGCCGCGCGCTGCTGTTCGTATTCCTCGGGCGTGAGCCGGTCCAGCTCGCTCGTGTCGCCGCCCTCGACCGACTGCCGGTACAGCTCCTTCAGGAACGGGATGCACCAACCGCACCCGGTGCCGGCGCCGCCGCATTCCGAAAGCTGACTCGGCACCCGGGGGCGATAGAGGCGGATGAAGTTCATCAGCTTGCGCCGGCGGACGTGGAAGCAATAGCATACCTTGGCATCGAGGTCCATCGGCTGCCTCAAGGGTTGCGGCGCGGGCGAACTGCCTTCATCATACCTTCGTGGCCCGCTGCCGGGGAGAGACGGAATCCCGATGCGGCGCCGACGAATAAGAGGATGCCCTCGTTCGCCCGACGCGCAAGCGAGGGACAATTGATCCCTCGCTTGCGCGTCGGGCGAACCACCAACCGCCGAGCCGGGAGTGAACCGATCGTGATGAATGCACCCGTGATCCTCTGCGGCCTGGGCCGGATCGGCTGGCCACTGCTGGACTACCTGCGTGTCGCGGGGCTGCCGGTTGTCGTCATCGACACGCGCTGCAAGCCGGACGATCCGCGCCTGGCCGGCGCCCGACTGATTCAGGGCGATTGCCGGCAACGCGACAACCTCGAAAAGGCCGGCCTGGCCCAGGCACGCGGCATCCTTATCGTCACCAACGACGACCTGGTCAACGTCTCGACCGTGCTGATGGTCCGCCACATGCACCCGGACATCCGCATTGTCGTGCGCATGTTCAATCAGAACGTGATGCCTCGCCTGGGCAAGGCGGTCGTCAATGTCTTCGCGCTGAGCATCTCGGGCCTCACGGCGCCGCTGCTTGCCCTGACGGCACTGACCGGGGAAGCTCTGGGCAGCTTTGGTCAAGATGCCGACCTGCGCCAGATCGCGGAGCTAAAGATCGACACGGCTTCCCCACTGCGCAATTCCACGGTTGCGGAAGCCGCCGAGCGGCATCGTTTCCTGCCGCTTGCCCATCTCTCGCGCAATGGGGTCGACCGCCTGCTGCTGGACCTGGACGGACAGACGCGGTTGACTCCCGGCGACCGGTTGGTGATTTGCGGCACGCCGCGCGACCTGACGCCGTTGTTGAAATCGGGTGACGACGATGGATTGCCGCACCTGCTCTGGGCGGGGTGGCTGCGGCGCAACGCCCGCGTGCTGGCGCGCACGTTTGCCGAGGTGGACTTGCCGGTCAAGGTCTGCACGGCCGTGCTGATGGCCGTCGTGCTGGTCAGCACGATGGTCTATTACCTGGGCATCGACAAGTCGCTGCCCGATGGGCTTTATCGCACGATCAGCATCATCGCCACCGGTGCGGACATGCGCGAAGACGAGCTGAAGAGCGGCTGGCAGAAGGTGTTCGTCAGCTTGCTCCGCATCTTCGGCGCGGCCGTCACGGCCGCGTTCACCGCCATTGTCACCAACTACTTGATCCGTGCCCGGCTGGGCAAGGCACTGGAAATTCGCCACATTCCGGACAGCGGCCACCTGGTCGTCTGCGGGCTGGGCAACGTCGGCTACCGGGTGGTCGAGGCGCTGCGCGGCCGGGACGAACGCGTCGTGGTCATCGAGTCCAATCCGGACGCGCGCTTCCTTGCCACGGTGCGCCGCCAGGGCATTGCGGTCATCATCGGCGACGCGACGATGCCCGAGGTGCTGCGCCAGGCGAATGCAGCCACGTCCCGAGCCGTCCTGGCCGTGACCAACAACGAGCTGGCCAACCTGGAGATCGCCCTCCTGGCCCGCGAGTTGCAGCCTCAGACGCGTATCGTGCTCCGCATGTCGGACCCGCACCTGGCGCAGACGCTGCGCGACGCCGCGGACATTCGCCTGGCCCTGTCCACGTCCGCCCTGGCCGCTCCGGCCTTTGTCGCTGCCCTTTTTGGCGACCGTGTGCAAAACATCTTCCTGGTTGGCGGCAAGGTGCTGGCCGCCGTCGAGTTGGTGGTGCAAGCCGACGACCCGCTCCTGCACGGCCAATCCGTCCGCGCCCTGTCGCTGGACTACAAGCTCCTGCCCGTGAGCATGGTGCCGGCACAACCCACGTCGCAGCTCGATGTGATGGCGCGCCGCCTGACCACGGGCGACCGCCTGACGACCATCGCCACGCTGCCGGACCTGACTCGGCTTCTCAAGCGCGAACGGGTGCCGGCCGAATGGGCCGTGGAAGTGACTGCCTTCCCGCTGCCCGCCCGCGGCTGGGTGGCCCAACTGCTGCGAAGTCAGCACGGCCTCAGCGCCGAGGCGGCCGAGACCGCCCTGGAGCGGCTGCCCGTCGGATTGGGCAAGGGCCTCACCCGGGGGCAGGCCGAGGACTTGCGGGCGCTGTGTCAGCGCGAACGCGTCACGACCGAAGTGCGACGGGGGTGATTCGTCCGGCGCCCAAGGACCGTGATCAGTTTCGGCTCGTCACTTGAAATGCGCGACGCAGTGCCGCGACCGTCAGGTAAGCGCCGATGACCAGGCAGCCGAGGGGCAGAATGCCGACGAAGAGGAGGCTGGCCAGGCAGGCCAGCTTGCCCGGCAGGGTTTTCTCCATCTGCACGGCCATGACCAGCCAGGGGAGCAGGAGGAGCGAATCGAGGAGGTAGCTGGGGCCCATCAATGCGACCCCGAGCAGCACGCGGGCCACCGGTTTCCACGGACGCAACAGCATCGACTCGGGCATGGCGTTCGCACGGACAGAAATGTCCGTGCCACAAAGACCGTGCCTGCAGCCGCTCGACGAAGGGAATGGCATCCTTCGGTCATTCCTTCTCACCCTGGCGTGCCGACGCGTATTCCTTTTCCAATGCTGCCATCAGCTTGTCCAGCCGGTCCATCAGGCGGCGGGGCTTGCGCGGCTTGTGCTGGCTCAGGGCGTAGGCCGTCATAAGCGGCAGGGCCACGGTCGAATCCAAGTAGCAGATCACCGCATCGGGGAGTTGTTGCGGATCGACCTTGCCCCAGGTCATCGCTTCTTGCGGCGTGGCACCGCTCAGGCCGCCGGTGTCCGGACGGGCGTCGGTGACCTGGAGGAAGTAATCGTGGCCGCTCTCCTTCAGGCCAAGCACCTCCTGAATCTGCGGCTCCGTCTGCAAGATGAAGTTCTTCGGCGAGCCGCCGCCCAGGATTAGCACGCCGCTGCGGCCCTTCTTCTTGGCGTCGTAGACGATGGCGGCCGACTGGTTCACATCGCGCAGCGGATCGATGTTCAGGGCACTGCCTTCGAGCTGCAGCGCCGCCAGGTTCATGCCGATGGAGCTGTCGCCCGGCGAGGACGTGAAGATCGGCACCGCCGCGTGATACGCGGCGGCCATCAGGCTGCGGCCCTTCTGGCCCAGCTTCTCCTCGCGGGCTGCCACGTACTTGCCGGCCAGGTAATGGAACTCCGCGGTGCCCATCGTCTTCTGAAACGGCTCACTGCGGCAGAGCGTGCGATAGAAACGGTCGGTGCCCAGGAGGTTTTCGTAGTCGAAGACGATGTCGTAGATGCGGATGACCTGCTCGTCCCGCAGCTTGAGGTCGTCCAGGCCGGGGCGAGCCTGGTGCATCTCCATCGCCAGGGCGAAGTGCGTGTCGTGATAGAGGTTGGCGCCGGTGCTGACGATCCAGTCGATAAAGCCCGCTTCGACGAGCGGCACCAGGCACGAAGCGCCCAGGCCAGCGGGCGTCAGGGCGCCGCTGAGCGACAGGCCGACGGTCGTGTCGGCCGCGAGCATCTTGGAAGTGAAGAGCCGGCACGCCTCGCGCAGACGGCCCGCGTTGTACGAGAGGAAGACCTCGTCGATCAACTGCGGGAGTGCCGTCTGCGCGGACACTGCCGGCGGATTGATGCGCTTGTGGCTGATCTGGTGCAGGTAGCGGTGCTTGCCTTTGTGCGATGGTTTCATGCGATCAGGCTAGGGGCGCCGCTGGCCCGCGTCAACCGTTTCGCCAAAGCTTCACTTCTTGATGTTCGGCACCTCGAGATCGGGTGGCACGGGCCGGTTCACTCCGGCGGAGAGGAACACCTCCATGATTTGCAGGAACGCCTGGCCCGCCTCCGGCGACAGCTGCACGCCGCCCTTCACGTCCTTGCCATCGGCATCGGTCTTGAGAGCTTCCAGCGTCTTCCGCAGCATCTCCACGGTTTCCTTCTTGATTTTGAGCTCCGCCGGAATCTCCTTGAGCGACGCAAGGCCATGCGCCTTGAGCTTCGCGACGCTCTCGGCAAACGCCTTGGCGTCTTCCGCCTTGTCGAAGCTGCCTAGCCACTGGACGTCGGCGGTCTTGCCGAGGGTGCGATAGGCGACGACCTTTTGCGGGAAGACGGTGAACGGGCTGCCGCGGCCGGTGAATTCCTTGCGAATCTCGTCGGCGAAGTCGCCCACAAACAGGGCCGACGTGCCTGCGGGGACGCGCTTGAGCTGGTCGCTCAAGGGCCCGATCACGACGCTGCCCTTGCCATCGTTGCGGACCTTGATGACTTCCTTGACGACGGCGAGATTGTCGCCTTGCGACCCGGATTTATGGCCCGCCAGGATGAATTCGGTGTCGCCGACAATGGCCATGGCCGGTTCGCGGTCCGGGAAGCTCAAGAACGTGATTGGCTCTTCTTTCGGCCCTTTTTCCGTCAGCACGGTGGCCTTGGCGTTGTTCTTCAAGTAGGCGATGAGACGGTCGCGATCGCCGAGGCCGGTGAGGCGGAAATAGATTTTGCCTGCGGCCGGGTTCTGCACGTCGGGCGCGAAGGCGAACGAAGCCCGGTCCACCCGCACATTGCCGACGGTTTCCGCAAAGCGGTAGATCTCTTCCCAGCCATCGTTGGGCACGACGCGGTGGGAAAAGTCGCGCATCGAGGTATTGGCGCCCGCGACGCCGGGCGTGCGCAGGTCGGCCGCGCCAAAGAGACGGGCCGATGCGGGGAACCAGCTCAGCGCTTCGCCCTTCACGCTGTCCGCCGGCATCGCACGCGGCGCGATCGCTTTGCCGTCGAGCTGCGCCAGGGCACGCTGCGCATAATCCTTGGCGAAGCCCTGGGCGTCGCCGCGCTTGCCCGTGGTTAGCTGTTCCAGCACGGTGCGGCCGTGCTTGGTCTTCTTCGTCTCGGCCGCATGCTCGCCCAGCCAGCGAATGGCCAGCAGCTGCTGGATGCTGCCCTTGCCGTCCGTGGGCGGCGTATCGGCCACGCGCACCAGCGATTCGGCATTCAGCTCGATCTTGCGTGTCTGGAAGTACAGTTCCGGCGAAAGCCAGGAGACCACGTCGTCCAGCACGCCACCCGGACCGGCGCCGAGCAGGACCAGGAGCAACAACATGCCAGGAGCCATGCCTACCGCAGCCATGAGTCGATTCCTCGAATGAAGGGGACTGGTGCTCTATGCGCGCGGATGCGCATTCGTTGAATGGAAATGGAAGTGTACAGGCAGGATATCCGCAACGCACCGCGGAATCCGACAGGGATTGTTCGGTGGCAGGGGATTGATATTGCGAGAAAAATCCAGCGGGCTGGTTCGCCGGACGCGCAAGCGACGGATTCTCTAACCGCACCAGTTCCGTACACACAGGCGCCTTCTCTGTGGCACGGACATTTCTGTCCGTACAAACGCCCGCAGCACGGACAGAAATGTCCGTGCCACGGGCACAATTCTTGCCGCTCGGGTTAGCCGGACGCGCAAGCGAAGGAAGCTTAATCCGTCGCTTGCGCGTGCGGCTAACCCGGCAGCGGGTCACTTGCCCTTCTTCACGATGCAGTACAGGTGCTTCTCGCCGCGCAGGAACAGCTGGCCGTTCGATACGGCCGGCGATGCGACGATGGTCTCGCCGACCTGGTTGCGCGCCAGCAGCTCGAATTTCGGCGCGGCCTTTACGACAGAGATCGCGCCTTCCAGGTTCGTGCAGTAGATCTTGCCGTCGCCTGCCAGTGCTCGGCGCCGGTGGGTCCGTCCAGGCAGGTGCCGAAGCCCTCGTCCTTGAGCATGAAATGGAGGCCGTTGTAGATCACCGCTGAACGGTCGGCCTGGCACACTTTCCTCTTCAATAATCTCTTTTTTTTTCAATTCTCAACTTCACGGGCGCAGTCCTAATGGTGACGTAGCCAAACGCTTCTCCCGCATCGTCGGCGCCTTTGGGAGAAGGCGAAACCTGCGTCCATATGCTGGCCGATAATAAGTAATGACCAGGAACCACCCAGTACGATTTCGCAATCCAAGAATCAAGGTTATGAATAGGAACCATGTGCTCTTTGCCCGGATCAAGCCTTACGGCACTTGGATCCTCAGCTTCGTTCGCGAACTCCGCTTGTAGAATATGTGGGCGATTCATGGCGCCAGGGCCATAGAGATGAAAGCTCATGCGTACCTGCTTTGAACGAAGCTCAATGGGTTTGTCGCCGTTGTTTTTTAATGCAACTCCCAGTTTCACTTGAGGCATTTGAGGTGGATTATTGGAGCAAATCAGTCTGGCGAACTGACACGAACT
Organism: Gemmataceae bacterium; assembly: GCA_019752375.1. Taxonomy (GTDB): domain Bacteria; phylum Planctomycetota; class Planctomycetia; order Gemmatales; family Gemmataceae; genus JAIEMG01. Next base: position 13,986 of record JAIEMG010000320.1, read on the forward strand.
CTTGCCCGCCAAATCTAATTCATACGTATCTTGATCGACGACGATGCGTGCATCCAATGAGACTCCTATGGGCGTTGTACTTTCAAAGCCGGGCGCGCGGTCTTTACTCACCAACAGTCCTTCGGTTGGCTTAATAAGTATGCGACCCCGTTCGCCCCATGCGCAGTACTTTCCGTCGGCGGAAAACGTCAAAGAGCAACCAATGCCAACAACACTCCGAATCCAGGCAACCTTCTTGCCGCTCGTCGCGGCTACTAGTAATATGCCACGATCGCATTCGCCAATGGCTAGTAACTTTCCGTCCGGTGAATATGCCATGGCGACAACTTCGTCGTGAGCCTTCATTGTCCACAGAACATTATTGGTACGAGCATCTTTCGCGCAGACCGTTCCTGCATCAGACAGGGCAATTGAAGAGAATGTTGGATCATAAGCAACATTCTCCACGTATAGATACGTCTTGCTGTTGGCGCAGTCCTTAGCTTGGTTGCCCATCGACGGTGTCATGCTCCAATGGGAAACTACACCATATCGACTCACGGCGAATAGGACGTTATCTCGGTCGCTGAACTCAAGCGCGATGCCTGCTGCGAGCTCGGCGCGCTTTTTGCGGGTCGCTGTTTCCCACACATGGACTATGCCATCTGGCATTCCGCAGGCAAGCATCCTCCCATCGGAAGAAAAGCACGCACGGGAAATCACCGTCGGAGGATCAAGGTCTTTTCTCTTTTGCTCCATGAGCATCCCGCCACTCTCGACCTTCCCTTCGGAGGAGATGGACCAGAGTTGGATGTACTGTCTGGACTTTGGCCCGTTTCCGCGTTCATAGACCGAGACAAGCTGCCCGCCGCTGGGAGAAAATGCCAACCACCGACAAACAGCTGCTTGATCGCTCTCAAGTTCTGCGGAAGACAGCTTCCCGCCAGAAGCTACATCCCAAATATACACCCCGTTTCCTGAACCAGACGCAATCGTCTTGCCGTCGGGAGAGAACGCGAGAGCCGTGACTGGTCCAGCATGAGTGAAATGATCGGCCTGCTTGACAACAAAAGTCATGTCTGGACAAACTCCTGGTTTGTTCCTTGCTGGCTGCGAAACAGGGAACGAGCCGGACGTGCAGGCCGTAGTGATAATTGCCAACAACGGGATGAGCGAAACTAAACTCGCGCGGCTACGGTTTGCAGGACTCATTGTGGTCTCGCATCTTGGCGGGCATCCAAGGATTCATTTGGCCAAGGGAAGGAATTTCCATGGTTAAATTTTACTTCATTGGCTTTAGCGGACCGCCCGGATATTTGAATAGGTGAAACGACGGTTTGAAATTCTTTTGATCCTTCTGCACATACTTGGATTCCGCGATGTATTTTGCAAGCTCGGATTCGGCCTTCTCCGGGTTGTCGATGTGCTTTGTAATGAGTTCCACGACGTCTTTAACAAGAAGTCCAAAGAGGAGTGGCGCGCGGCATTGCGGAAAGGTTTGACCGAGAACGGTGTGTGTTGACTCGATATTGTACCAACTAATCTTCGTGATATTGCCTTTTTCATCAGCGCGAAATACGAAAGCATTTACTCCAGCGTATTCCACGCATTCGCCAAACAGTATTGCTGCCTTTGCGCCGGCCTTCTCGATTTCGCCTTCGATGGTTTCCTTGTTACAATACACCTTGAACAAAAGACTGCGGCTCTTGTCGGTGTATTCAAACATTACGAATTTACCCTGGTCGCTCGGGCAGTCTGTCCTGTACTGCTTGTATAGTATCGTCTTGGAAGCACCCTGATATGGCTTCCAGCCCATGCTAGGCTGCACCAATCGGGGCACTGCTAGCCCGGATGGGTCCGTCTCATTCGTCGGATTGTTGCCCACGAACTCGTAGAGGTTTTGCTGTCCACCCTCAAACCCGATGGGATCGTCGGACAGCCACACGCCGAGACTCGGACGATACATGCTATTCTCCGGTGTTGGTTTTAAACGTACACGTTGTCGGTGACCTCAAACGCCATCTCAGCCTTGAGGGGCGTCCGGTAGACGCGCATCGTCTTCGGCGTTCGCGGTAACATCTGACCGTCTTTCATCGGCCCCCACCACTTTCGGTGCAGCTCCTCGCTCATTGACGCCGTCTCGATCGCCTCGCGCGCGAAGTAGTCGCCCTCCACGTTCTCCGGTAAGCCCGGGAAATGACGGCCGTCCGTGTGGACCCACACCTGGGGGAAGTTCGCTGGCAATCGGGCGTCCATCCAGTCCTTCCACTGGTTCATGGTGTTCTTTAACACTGCAACCGTGCCGACAATCTCGGGCGCCAGCCCGCAAGCGAAGATGAACGACTCACATGCTCGGCCGAATTTGCCCAATTCCTGCCAACGCAGGCCCCGTTGCATCAGGAACCCGGTCATCTCGCGCCGGGGCGTCTGGGACACGAGATGAAACGCTTCTTGCTCCAACTTTGGATACAGTTCGGGAGCATCGTTGCGGTAGTCGTCGTCGGTGGGCGTGGACAGCCCTTGAGCGGTGGCCTCGATATTGAATCGCTCCTGCGCATCCTCCCAGCGGCAGAACAGATGTCCCGTCAACCGGGACTGCGAAGAGACCAGCTTGATGGGGTAGCCGAGTTGCCGGCCGACTGCGGCGTAGATGACCGGCAAAGTCGCGCAGGTTCCGCCGTTGCCCTGGATAACGCCGTGAATGAAGGTGTCGTCCGTGTCGAACGGCACATCCGACGACATCTTCGCCGGATTATATTTCACCCCAAGATCGCGCTGGAGGCAGGTGATCATCGCCAAGACGCGAAAGTAGTTTCGGGAGTTACGGTAGGCCACGGGATTGCTGTCGTACTTGTGGAACATTTTGTTCGTGTACCACAGGGACTTCTTGGCCCACTCGTTCAAGGTGCCGATGCAGAGCGGGACGTCGATTCTCTCGGTGCCGGGCAGATCGGCGGCACAAGCCAGGTTGACGAATGCGATGTCCGCCCGCGCGATTCGCCAGTCGTCGCGCGAATATGCTAGCTCCCTCCAGGCGCGGGGTTGCATTGATGGTCTCTCCAGGTGAGATGAAACCTGGTGAAGCGTACCCCTGCCCGGCGGGTACCGTCAAACGAAAAGCTGGCATGGCCAAGGAAAGAAGCATAGGAGTCCTCTTCATCCTGCGCGAGGCAGCGCAAGATTCTTGTCTGGACGCCGCTCCCCGTCACGTTACGATGGCCGACACTCCCCTGTCTTTCCCGGAGACTCCCCCATGAGACGCTTGCCACCTGTCGCGATGCTAGCGGCCTTGTTGCTCGGCTTCACCTTCCACGGCCCCGCCACCGAGACGTCCGACAATCTCACCAGGCGCGCGAAAGCCCTGCTGGCGCCGCTCGATGGCGACGTGGTCCTGTCCGCCCTCAAGGAACCCGTGGAAGTCCTGCGCGATCGCTGGGGCGTTGCTCACATCTATGCGAAGAACGCCGACGATCTCTTTTTCGCCCAGGGCTTTGTCGTCGCCCAGGATCGGCTGTTCCAGATCGATCTCTGGCGGCGCGTGGCACGTGGAGAGACGGCCGAGATTGTCGGCAAGAAGGGACTCGACGGCGATCGCTTCGCCCGGCTGATGAAGTACCGCGGCGACATGGAAGCGGAGTGGACCAGCTATTCACCAGACACGCAGCGGATCGCGACGCAATTCACCAAGGGCATCAATGCTTGCATCGACCAGATGGGCAAACGGCTGCCGATCGAGTTTGAAATCCTCGGCTACGCGCCGGCGAAGTGGCAGCCCGAAGACGTGCTGGGCCGCATGTCCGGCATCATCATGATGAGCAATTTCCGCAACGAGCTCCTGCGCAGCGAACTGATCGCTGCCGTGGGCGTGGAGAAGGCGCGCAAGATCGTGCCCACCGATCCGGTGCAGGCTTTCGGGCCGGCGCCCGGCCTGGACCTCAAGGGGATCGATCGCTCGATCCTCTCGGGTTTCGATGCGGCGACGCGGGCGCTGCCGTTCGAGGCCGCCCACGGCGGCAGCAATAACTGGGCCATCGACGGCACGCTGTCCGCTTCCGGCAAACCGATGCTCGCCAGCGATCCGCACCGGTCCATCAACCTGCCGTCCTTGCGCTACATCGTTCACCTGAATGCACCGGGCTGGAACGTGATCGGCAGCGGCGAGCCGGCGCTGCCCGGCGTCGCCATCGGCCACAACGACAAGGTCGCCTGGGGCTTCACCATCGTCGGCACCGATCAGACCGACTTCTACGTCGAGGAGACGAAGACCGACGACCCCACGCAGTACAAGGTCGGCGACCGCTGGGAACCGATGAAGGTCATCAAGGAAAAGGTGAAGGTGCGTGGCGAAAAGGAGCCCGTAGAACTGGAGCTGCGCTTTACGCGCCACGGACCGGTCGTGCATCAGGACGCCAAACGGCATCGTGCCTTCGCCCTGCGCTGGGTGGGCATGGAACCAGGCACCGCCGCTTACCTGGGCAGCCTGGCGCTCGACCGCGCCCAGAATGCCAGGGACTTCCGCGAGGCGCTGCGGCGCTGGAAGGTGCCCTCACTCAACATGGTCTATGCCGACGTGGACGGCACCATCGGCTGGCTGGCGACGGGCCTGAACCCGGTGCGCAAGGGCTGGAACGGTTTGCTGCCCGTGCCCGGCGCCGGCAGTGAATACGAATGGCAAGGTTTCCGGCCGCTGGACGAGTTGGCCCAGGTCGTCAATCCGCCCTCGCACTACGTCGCGACGGCCAACCACAACATCCTGCCAGCCGATTACAAGCACGAGATCAGCTACGAATGGGCCGCGCCGTATCGCTTCCTCGAAATCAAGAAGCGCCTGGAGTCGAAGAAGAAGTTTGATCTCGACGACATGAAGAGCATTCAACACGACAACACGTCGCTCCCCGGCCAGGCCCTGGCGAAGCTCATCAAGAGCGTGGAGTTCAAGGACACCGACCTGCAGCCCTACGTTCGCCTGATGGCCGACTGGGACGGCGTGCTGTCGCGCGAGTCGCAAGCCGGCCCGCTTTACGCCATCTGGATGCAGGAACTGCTCGACGCGTTCTATCGCCCGCAAGTACCGGCCGCGCTGCTCGACTTTGCCAAGGGCCGCGGCGGCATCGTCGTGATGCTGCAGGCGATGGAGAAGCCCGATGCCTTCTGGTTCGGCGACAACCCCGCCGTGGGACGGGATGAGATGGTGCGCAAGTCGTTCGCCGCCGCGGTGCCGAAGGTCAAGAAGGCCCTGGGACCGGACATGGCCGGCTGGTCGTGGGGCAAGCTGCATACGACGACATTTCGCCATCCACTGGCCGGGATCGGTCCCGAGTATGCGAAGGCCTTCAACCTGGGTCCGGTGCCGCGTCCCGGCGACGGCGTGACGCCCAACGCCAACTCGCACGACAAGGACTTCCGCCACGTCGCCGGCGCCTCGTATCGCCACGTCTTCGACCTGGCCGACTGGGACCGCGGCGTCGCCACCAACACGCCCGGCCAATCGGGCCAGCCGGGGAGTCCGCACTACGCCGACCTGCTGCCGATGTGGGAAGAAGGAGCATACTTCCCGCTGGCCTTCTCGCGGCCGAAGGTGGAAGCCGTCACGCAACACCGGTTAACGTTGAAGAAGGAGTGATCGCGTAGGGGCCGCTGTGCGGACAATTGGATGGAACACGCGGAGACGTTGTGGCGGCAGACCTCCAGGTCTGCCGATCTGGTATGGT
>JAIEMG010000273.1 GCA_019752375.1 Gemmataceae bacterium
CGACGTTCCGTTACCGGGCAGCTGCCTAACAGCTGGCCAAACCCGAAAAACCCGAAGGTTCTTTCCGGATAGTCTCTTAGAAGGTGATCTCCGCACCGAGGCTCAGGCTCTGAAACCACACGTCCGACGTTTTCAGCTTGAAGCTGGGCTGCTGCGGTCCGCCTATATTGGTCGAGAGCGGAAAGAGGTTGGGATTGACGTTGAGGTTGACCTGTTCGGAAGCGCGGGCGATGCTGTCCAGAAAGATCGCGGTGTAGCCCGCACGCAACCGCAGGTGGGAGGCAACCCGCCAGCCGAACTCGATCCCGAACTCCGGCATCAGCGTGTAGTCCGGCGTATTGTAGCTGCCGATATTGCTCGATAGCGCCAGCACGCCGCCGGCTTGAATCAATGGAGCGGAGCCGGGCACTGACACCACTTGCGCGCCGGAAATGTTCACGCGCCGGCTAATTTTGCCGACGGCCAGCTTCGTCAGCACGTCCGCGGTCAGGTCGTTGCTCCCCAGGTGCGTGCGAAAACCAAAGTCGGCGCCGTGGAATTCATTCTGCGTGCCGAAGGTATCGCCCGTCGTGATGCGCGTGCCGGGCACGAACGACGGATCGGTCGGTGCGATGTCCTGGCCGATGTTCAGTCCTTCGTCGTAGCGGAAGAACCGGTAGCCCAGCAAGCAATCGACACGAATGAATTCGTTCCCGACCACGCGTTCGGTGAGGTCGAGGTGCACCTCGTAGAAGTTGCCGGTCTTGGCCTTGACCTCGACCACGCCGGTCGACGAACCGGGGAAGGCGACAAGCACCGACGTGGCCGCGCCGGTGTTGGCATTGGTGAATGGGCGGGCCAGGATCGTGCCATTCTCGCCGGTAAACGGGAAGATGCCCGACTTGCTTTCCAGGATCATCGTGCCCGCCTCGAAGCCGAAGTCGCGCGATTCACCGAAGCGCAGCCCGGTCTGGAAACGCAGGCCAGAGCGTTCGCTGTCGTTGACGCGATCCCCGCCGGCCAGGATCGTGGTGGTTGGCTGGCCCAGCACGCCGGCGACGCTGCGATCCGTGCCCGCCGGACTGGTGGTGACCAGCGACGGAAGCACCGGACCGGGAATCCATGCCAGCAGATAGTCGGCCGAGAACCAAAAGTGGGGGCCAGGATCATGGCAGCCGCAGTCCTGGAAGCAGCATGCCGCGGCGGCACTGGCAGGAGATTCGACGATGGCCGGGGCGGGCACCGGCACCAGCGCGGGCTCCTGGGCAATGGCCGATCCCGCGAACAACAAGGCGGCGCACAGCGCCGCGGTGATTTGGTTCGTCATGGCTTGGGTCCTCATCGACCGCCTGCGGCGCCTTGAGGAAATGCCATCGTCAATCCGGGTCTGGACCAACGACGACTGCGGGTGGCTCCGGCGGTACGGATTTGATCGGCGCGGCAAGGTGCCAGACTTTCCTTTTTTGCTCGAAAGGACGGATTTACCGCCACCCCGCAAAGGTTGCCCAGCTTGCCGGAGGATTGCGAGCGCCGCTGAGAGCAGGAGATGCTCCCACAAAAACCCCGACGCGCCAGCGAGGCATTCCTCGCTGGCGCGTCGGGGTTTTGCCGTAAGTTGCTTTCTGCCGCCTGCCTTGAGCCGATTCCAGTTCGTCCTTCCCCAAACACTCACGACACCGTCACGGCTTCCGTCTGCGGATTCAGCCGGGCGTGGCGCTGCTTGAAGGCCAGGCGATTGATGGCCTGCAAGAACGCCTGGGCGCTGGCTTCGATGATATCGGTGCTGACGGCATGCCCGCGTTGCACCCGGCCGTTGTATTCCACCTCCACGCGGGCTTCGCCCTGGGCGTCCTCGCCGCTGGAGACGCTGCGCACGTGGAAATCGTTGAGCTGCACGCAGATCCCCGTGATGCGCTCGATGGTCTTGAAGACGGCATCGACCGGGCCATCACCGCAGGCTGCATCCTGCACCTTGCGGCCATCGACGTGCGCCAGGCAGACGGCGCCCATCGCCAGGGTGCCGGTGCCGTCGCTGGTGTGGAAACTCTCCAGCGTCCACAGCGACGGCCCGTCGTGGACCTGGGCTTCGGCCAGGGCTTCGATGTCGGCGTCATAGATCGTCTTCTTGCGATCGGCCAGCACCTTGAAGGTCTCGAAGACACGTTCGAACTGCGCTTCGTCGAGATGGTAGCCCAGGCTGCGCACGCGGTCCTTGAGCGCGTGCCGGCCGCTGTGCTTGCCGAGCACGAGCTCCGTGTTGGGCAAGCCGACGTCCTCGGGCCGCATGATCTCGTACGTGTTGCGGTTCTTCAGCATGCCGTCCTGGTGAATGCCGGCCTCGTGAGCAAAGGCGTTTTGCCCGACGATGGCCTTGTTGCGCTGCACTTGCAAACCGGTGACGTGACTGACCAGACGGCTGGTTGGACACAGACGCTTGGTGTGAACCGGCGTGGTGATGCCGAAATAGTCGCCCCGCGTCTTGACGGCCATGACGATCTCTTCGAGGGCGCAATTGCCGGCCCGCTCGCCGATGCCGTTGATGGTGCATTCCACCTGCCGGGCGCCTTCCTTGAGCGCCGCCAGGCTGTTGGCCACGGCCAGGCCCAGGTCGTTGTGGCAGTGGACGCTGATGACCGCATCGTCGATGTTACGCACGTGCTGTTTCAGGTGGCGAATCGCGGCGGCGTACTGCTCCGGGACGGCGTAGCCGACCGTGTCGGGGATGTTGACCGTGGTGGCGCCGGCCTCGATCGCCTTCTCGACCACTTCGGCCAGGAAGTCGAGCTCGGTGCGGGCTGCGTCTTCCGGCGAGAACTCAACGTCATCGCAGTAGCTCTTGGCCCGGCGAACGCCCTCGATCGCCCGGCGAACGATCTCGTCCTTGGCCATGTGCAGCTTGAATTCGCGATGAATGGCGCTGGTCGCCAGGAAGACGTGGATGCGCGGCCGGGCGGCGTGCTTGAGTGCTTCCCAGGCGCGGTCGATGTCGGCTGCATTGCAGCGCGCCAGGCCGCAGATGATCGGGGCACGCACCTCCTGCGCCACGGCCTGCACCGCCTCGAAATCGCCGGGCGACGCAATCGGGAAGCCCGCTTCGATGACGTCCACGCCAAGTTCTTCAAGCGCGCGCGCGATTTCCAGCTTCTCGGAAAGGTTCATGCTGGCGCCAGGGCTCTGCTCCCCGTCGCGCAACGTGGTGTCGAAGATAATGAGACGCTGGTTGTCGTCGGCCATGGAAGCCACTCCGTTCAAGGAAACAAAAAAAGCCCTGGGACTCCGAAAGTCCCAGGGCCGGTGTCAGCTTTAAGCTAGTCGAGTGTGTCTCGACGACGGCGAACCTAGGACTGATCCTCTCGAAGGAGGAGAAGCACGTTCAGAAGTAATCGTGTTGGACACGTCATTTGGACACTCGCAAGAAAACAGCTTGCACTGAAGAGTTTAGAAGCCCTCGCATGCGAAATCAACGGGAATTTGCGGAAAATCGCGTGAAACAGACGTCGAGCCACTTCGAGCCCGACGCGCAAGCAAGGGACAAATGCTCCCTTGCTTGCGCGTCGGGCTCGAGGAGTGGGGTTTTCAACGCAGCGTCTGGAGATACGCAATCAGGTCGAAGAACCCTCAGCACGATTTCTCAATCCTCGGCCAACGTGCTCTCGACCGCTTCCACTCCCACCAGCGGCGCCTGACACGCGAAGTTCTCGCAGATGTACGTGGTCACTCCGCCGAGGGACGTTTTGTCGGCCAGCAGCGGCACGGTCGATTCCGCCGCGCCCGTCTTTAATGCGACAACCTTGTTCGGTCGAAACGGCGTCTGAATGCTGTGCAGCACGCGCTGGGTCGCTTCGTCCTGGAGATCGCCGACGACGGCGAACTCGCGCGCCGGTCCGAGGTGAAAATCGAGCGCGAGCAGCAACTGGCCCGCGGCCATGGGCGACGCCTCCATCAGGCCGCTCGCACTGCCCAGCAGCGCCAGTGCCTTCTCGTGAAAGTCGGCGCGTCCAGTCAGATGGGCCAGGCGCAGCAGTGCGGTCGCGGCCACGGAGTTGCCGGAAGGGATCGAGCTGTCGTGCATGTCCTTGACGCGGGCGACCAGTTGCTCGTGATCGCGTCCGGTGAAGAAGAAGCCCGCCTCGGCGCCGTCGGAGAACTGATCGATCATGATTCCCGTCAATTCCACGGCCGCGTCGAACCAGCGCTGGGAGAACGTCGCCTCGTAAAGCGAGACGAGTGCATCGATGAGGAACGCGTAGTCTTCGAGATAGGCATTCAGCTTCGGCTCGCTGCCGGCGCTCCAGGTCCGCAGCAAACGCCCGTCCTTGCCGCGGATGCGCGTCAGCAGGAAATCGGCCGCGCGCTCGCCTGCGTCGGCATATGGACGCGAGCCAAGGACCTGGGCCGCCAGTGCGAATGCCGAAATCATGAGCGCATTCCAGGCGGTCAGCACCTTCTCGTCGCGGCCCGGCCAGATGCGCCGGCTCCGCACCGCCAGCAGCTTTTGCCGTGCTTCATCGAGTTGCTTCCGCAGCTCCGGCTCGGGCACCCGCAACATGCCGGCGTCCTGCGCATAATGGCGCGAGCGATAAAGGATGTTGTATCCTTCCCAGTTACCCTCGCCACTGACGCCGCAGACGTCGTTGAAAATGCGTGCAGTATCCGCGCCCAGCACGCTTTCAATCTCCGCGGCGGACCAGACGAAGAACTTGCCTTCCACGCCTTCGCTGTCGGCGTCCTGCGTGCTATAGAATGCTCCTTCCGGGCTGGTCATTTCGCGCAAGACATACCCTAGCGTCTCCTCCACAATGTCGCGGTAGAAGTGCTCGCCCGTGGCCTGGAACCCTTCCAGGTAGGCGACGGTCAGCAGGGCGTTGTCGTAGAGCATCTTCTCGAAGTGCGGCACCAGCCACTGCGCGTCGGTGCTGTAACGGTGGAAGCCGCCGCCGAGGTGGTCGTACATGCCGCCCATCGCCATGCGGTCGAGCGTCAGGCGCACCATGTCCAGGGCGTCGTCGTCGCCAAAGCGTTTCCAGACGCGGAGCAGGAGCCGCATTTCCATCGCGTGCGGAAACTTCGGCGCGGAGCCGAAGCCGCCAAAGCGCCGATCGAAGCCGCGCCGCAGCTGGGACGCGGTGTTCCGGAGTAACTCCGGACGCAGTTCGCCGGAGCCGGAACGCACTGCAGTGGCCGCTTGAATCTGCTCGGTGATCTGGGTCGACGACTCGACCAGTTCCTTGCGCTTCGTACGCCACGCCTCGGCCAGGGCGAGCAGCAGCCGCTTGAAGCCGGGCCGGCCGTAGCGATCATCGGGAGGGTAATACGTGCCGCCGTAGAAGGGCTTCAAATCCGGAGTCAGGAACACGCTCATCGGCCAGCCGCCCTGGCCGGTCAGCAGCTGCACGGCGGTCATGTAGATCTGATCGATGTCGGGCCGCTCCTCGCGGTCCACCTTGATGCTGACGAAGTGCTCGTTGATGATGCGGCCAATCTCCTCGTTCTCGAAGCTCTCGTGCTCCATGACGTGGCACCAGTGGCACGCCGAGTAGCCGACGCTGAGGAAGATGGGCCGATCGAGCTCCCGTGCCTTCTGAAGCGCTTCGGGGCCCCAGGCGTACCAGTCCACGGGATTGTGCGCGTGCTGCTTGAGGTAAGGGCTGGTCTCGTGAATGAGCCGATTGGTGAATGACGCTGCGGGATGACTCATGGCGCGCTCCACGGAAGGGAACGAACGCGGACACGGAGTCATCCTATTTGTGCGACGCGGCGTTGAAGCGGAAGGTGGCTTGAAAATGACGAATGACGAAACCCGAATGACGAATCAATGACCAAGACCCAATGGCCAAACACCTTTTCATTGGAGCTTCGTCATTGGTCATTGATTCGTCATTCGGGCTTCGTCATTCGTCATTGCACTCTAAAGAAACCATCGAAAGTCGGCCTACTGCGTGGCTTTGCCCTCGACCGTAACTGTGGCGGTCACGCCGGCGTCGAGGTCGGTTTTGAAGCGCAGGTCGCGCTTGAGGTCGCCGGGCTGGCCGACGACCCACTTCAGCGTCACGACCTGGACGGCTGCGGGCGTGCTGGGCAATTCCACGACCACGCCGTCGCCCTGGCCTTCCACTTCGCGGATGGTGAATGGCTTGCTGCCGCGTACCAGGACCTTGCGCGTGACGGTCTCGCCCACCTTGACGGTGCCGAAGTTGGCGGGACTGGGCGCCACGGACAGCGGCGCCTGGATGGTGGCCTCGACCAGCACGGGGAACGACGGGCTGCTCGGGTCATTGGTCTGCATGAGCAGTTCCCAGCGGTGCGTGCCCGCCGGGGCGTCGCTCTTGAGCGTGATGTGCAGGCGGTAGCCGACTTTCACGATCTTGCCGGGCTGGCGATATAATTCCTCGACGCGCGTGGTGAGCGGCAGGCTGTGCTCGGCAATGCCGGTGACGCGCCAGTCGAGCGCGCCGGCATATTCCACGTCGATCACCTGTTCGGAGGCCTGCCCGCTGGCGACGACGCCGAACGTCACCTGGCCCGGATTGAAAACAACGTCGGTTCGGCTGTTGGCCGAGACCTGCAGCGTCGCGGTCGAGGTAAACTGAGGCCCGACGGAAATGTAGATGCTGACGGTCTTGGCGCCGGTGAAGCGGCGCGCGTCCATCGTCACTTCGATGGTCGCCTTCTCCTTGGGTTGGAGCTGCTGCGTGGACGGCGTGACGGTGACGCAACCGCATGACACGCGCGTGCTGACGATCTGCAGCGGCACGGCGTAGATGTTCGTCATGGTAAACTTGTGCGAGAACACCGCTCCGCGCGGCACATTGCCGAAGTTGTGGCTGGTCGTACCGCCGTTCGCCGCGAACAGCTTGTCCGCCCACTCTGGCGTCTGTGCGGAGGCGGTCGCCGTTCCCGACAGGAGAATGCCCAGCGCCAGCACCACGTTCCTCATGCCTGCTTCCCCTTGCGGGACTGTCACGATCAAGACCGCGGGGGATTCTAGCGTGCCCCCGGCGAACGGTGAAGGCGGGATTTGCTCAGGGGCCGCTGACCATGCTCCCTCTCGCATAGTTTGTTCGTTCTGGAGAAATTGCCATGCCTACGGATTTGACGCCGCTTGTTCGGCAAGCCCTGATTGAAACGATGGAAGAGCTGCACAAGGCCGTTCGACAGCTTGTCGAACCGCTGAATGACGCCCAATTCTGGAAGAAGCCCGTCGAGCCGGGCAATTCCATCGGCCATCTCCTCTTGCACCTGACCGGCAACCTGAGCTGGTTTGTCGGCGCGAACCTGGGCAAGACAGGGTACGTGCGCGACCGGGAACGCGAGTTCACCGAGGCGAACCCGCCGGATCGAGCGACCGTGCTGGCAAATTTCGATTTTGCGGTCGCAACCTTCCGGCGCGTGGTGGAGGGCCTGTCGGCGGACGAGCTGGCTGCACCCCATCCGGAACAGCGGTTCGGCTCGGTACTCAAGGGACTGACGCACTTGCTCGCGCACTTCGCGCTGCACCGGGGGCAGATTTCGTATCTGGTGCGATTGGTACAGAATTGATCGTGACGCGACGACCTATAGCCGCAGGCTTCAGCCTGCGGAGTGACTTGCCGCCCCCGACACGCCATGCCGCAGGCTGAAGCCGGCTGAAGCCTGCGGCTACAGAAGTTACGACGAGGCATCGCCGTGGAATTAGTAGCTGGCGCTCTCCAACCCTTTCAGCGTGCCCGTGCTGGAGCCGAACTTGTCCGCCTCGATACCCAGCCGCTGGAGCATGCTCACGTATAGGTTGCACAACGGCGGCGGGTTGTTCGGATCGAAGGCCAGGTGTTGTCCGTGCTTGAAACCGCCGCCGGCAAGCAGGACCGGCAGGTTCTTGACCGAGTGGCTATTGCCGTCGCCCAGGTTGCTGCCCAGAAAGATCGTGGTCCGGTCGAGCAGGGTGGCGCCCTCCTCCTTCGATTGCTTCAGCTTGACCAGCAGGTCGCGCAGGGTCTTGGTCGTCTCCACCTCCACAATCTTGAGTTGGTCGAGCTTGCTCGGTTCCTTGCCGTGGTGCGACAGGTCGTGATGACCCAGCGTCACGCCCTGAATCGGCGGTGCATAGGTCGAGCCTGCCAGCATGATCGTGATGAGCCGTGTCGAATCGGTCTGCAAAGCCAGGTGAGACAGGTCGAACAGGAGCCGCGTCCGGCCAATGAGGTCGGCCGCGTTGGGAATGTCCGTGGGCGGCGGGACGTCGACCTTGGGCTTGGGCGTCTTGCACCAGGATTCATCCCTGGCCAGGCGCTGCTCCAGCTCGCGGACGCTGGTGAGGTACTCGTCCAGCTTTTCGCGATCGCCGGCGCCGAGGCCGGTCTGCAGCTTCTTGGCCTGGTCGCCGACATCGTCGAGGATGCTGCGGCCATCGCCGAGACGACGAACCTGGGCCTGGACCTCGTCGGCACGGCCGGCGAGGAACAGGCGAGCAAATACCCTGGATGGCGAGGTGGCCGCCGGCACCGGCGCTCCCGTGCGCGTCCACGAAATCCCCGGGCCTTCGCCGGATAGCGCCAGGCTGGGGAAGCGCGTCTGCCCGCCGATGTGCTCGGCCGCGAACTGGTCCAGCGACACCACATTGCGAAAGCCGGCTCGGCCCGCGCCTGGAGCGCCCGTGAGGAAGCTCGCCGAAGCCTGGTGGGCGAAGCCGGGGCTCATCCCCGCATGGGACAGTCCGGACACGATCGTGAACTCATCGCGGAAGTCCTTGAGGACTTCCAGGTAGGGCGTCAGCGCATAGTCCTTACCGGTTTTCTCGGGAAAGAAATGCGGCGGGTGCAGTCCCAGCGGCGTGCAGATGCACACCATGCGCCGGCGCGGCTTGGCGGGTGCAGCGGGCGCCAGGGCCTCGAGCCAGGGCAGGGCCAGCGACACGCCTGCGGCACGGAGGAAATTGCGGCGGGTAAAGCGCGTCGACATGATGGCTCCCATTGACGGTTCCAAGTAATGCAAAATAGAAAATGCAGAATACAAAGTGCAAAACAAGAAAGAAGGACACCCGCAACGTCAAGCAGCTATTCGGCCCATCACATTCCCTGCCGCATTCACTTTGAATTTTGCAATTTGCATTTTCTATTTTGCACTCTTTACTTCTGACCAAACATCTTGCTCTGCACGACCTCGTGAATCAAGGCGCGGAAGCGATAGTCCCTGGCCCGGACCTTGTTGACCATGGCCTCGACCTCTGCCTGGTCGGCGGTCTCGGGCGCATGGCCGGTGGCATAGGTCAGCAGTTTTTGAGTCAAGTTGCAAGCGAACTGGTCCTTGTCCTTCAGCAACAGTTCCTTGAAGTCGTCGACGTTGCGGAACCGCTGGCCGGTCGCCAGCACGTCGGCGGCATCCACGGGCGGGCCCTTGAGATAGCGCATCCGCCGGCCATCCAGCGCGACTGCCTCACCTTTGCCGACGCTGCGGTAGTAGTCTCGCCAGCCGCCAATGACGTCGAAGTTCTCCAGCGCAAAACCCGGCGGGTCGATCTTGGCGTGGCAGCTCGCGCACTCGGCCTTTTCCCGATGCTTGGCGAGCTGTTCGCGGATCGTCGTGGCGCCACGAATGTCCGGCTCGACGGCTTCGACGTCGACCGGGGGCTTGGGCGGGGGCGTACCCAGGATGCGGTCCAGCACCCATGCACCCCGAAGGATCGGCGAAGTGCTGGTTCCGTTGGCGGTCACTTTCAGCACGCTGGCCATCGTCAGGACGCCGCCCCGATGGCTGCCCGGAGGCAGCGCCACCTTGCGGAATTGCAGCCCTTCCACGTTCGGGATGCCGTACAGCTTCGCCACCGGCCCGTTGAGCAACGTGAAATCGGAGGCCACGAAATGCGTCAGGGGCAGATCGTTCTTGAGCACTTCGTCGAAGAACAGCAGCGGCTCCTTGACCATCGCCACCTTGAGCACATCGTCGAACTCGGGATAGAGCGTCGGGTCGGGCACGGTGGCATCAATGGCACGCAGGCCAAGCCACTGACTGGCGAAGTTCTCGGTGAATGCCGCCGCCTTGGGATCCTTGAGCATGCGCTCGACTTGCTGGCGCATCGTGTCCGGCTGGCTCAGCTTCTTCTGTTCAGCCAGGCGGAACAGCTCCTCATCCGGCATGGTGCTCCACAGGAAGTACGACAGTCGGCTGGCGAGGGCGAAGTCATCCAGCTTGCCGGGTTTCTCGCGCAGAAAGAGGAACTCCGGCGACACCAGTACGCTCTTGAGACCGACCCGCACCGCCTGCTCGAACGAGTGGCCATCGGCCAGCTTGGCCTTGACGCGGGCAATGAACGGCTTGATGTCGTCGTCGGTCACCGCCCGCCGAAAGGCGCGGCGCGTGAAGTCGCGGAGGATTCGCTCGGCATCAGCCAGCGGCTGCTTCGAGACAACCTCCCGACGGTCGCGCTTGTCGGCGAGCGGCGCGGGCGCCTGGGTCAGGTCGCCGAACAGCCGGCGGTGGCTGGACGGCGGCCAGGAGTCGTGCACGGGCCCGTCCACATCGACCCACTGCACGGCCAATCCCGGGCCCTTGTAGTTCTCGGCCCCGACTTTTTGCACCACGGGCGGAGTGACACCCAGCCGATCCGTGACAATCCGGATCGTGCACCCGGCCTCCAGATGCTCGACGAATTCCACTTCGGTCGGCTTGTCGGCCGGGACGTCGAAGTAACCGACCAGGCGTTGCTCGGTGACACCCTGGAGGGTGCCCGCCATGACATGGAAAATGACGGGCTTGCCGGCGCTCTGGAAGGCGTACGCCGAGATGCGGAAGCGGTAGTTGCCCCGTTCTCGGGTCCGGAACTGCCAGAGCGTGACCTGGATATTGGCCGACGCCCACGAGCTGAAGATCGCAAAGGCGTCATCGAGCTTGCGATAAACATTGCCGCTCGGTTTTTCGTCCTTGAGGCTGAAACGCTTCTTGATCGTTGCCGGCTTGGGCCCGTTGGCGACCGCCGCGTCCAAGACCCGTTCGGCCGCTTCCAGATACAGCTCCATCGAGTAGGAAGAGACGTGCAGCGTCTCGGCATTGTTGTCGAAGCCGTTCGCCGACGTGTCCACGGGCAGCAAGTCTGTCAAATCGACATCCACGCCCAGCAGGTCGCGCACGGTGTTCTGGTATTCGACCTGATTGAGGCGGCGCAGGACCACCCGGCCCTGCGTGGCTCTCCGGTCTACCTCCGCCGCGGTTGTCCTCCCATGGATCCAGTCGACGAGAGAACGCACGTCCGGTTCCGGTGGGCGCGGTTTGCCCTTGGGAGGCATGGCGCCGTCCTTGAGCTGCGCATGCACGGCAAGCCAGCGGTCGCGGTTGGCCTTGTCGCTGAAGTCCCCGGAGAGCGCATCGACGCGGAAGCCTCCCTTTGGCTTCTCCGCCCCGTGGCACTGGATGCAATGCTTGGCAAGAAATGCACGGGACAGTTCATTAATGGGCTTGGTGTCCGATCCCTTGTCGTTCGGGGCGGAATCCGAGGAGCCCGAATTCGACCAAGCCGCGCTCAGCGCGAGGGCTGCAATCACTCCACATGCCCATGCGCGGCGAGAGCCTCGCTGCACCGACGGTAGCCTTGCTGAGAACTCGAGCAACTTCATGGTGGTCTCTCCGCGGGAGATACCGTCTTTGGCGGCGGGTCGCGTCAGGGCGAACGCAGGCGGCGGGTTCGTCTACAGGCACATCGCGGTCGCTGCTCACAAGTGATCACATCAAAGCGAAATAGGCAACTTATTTTGCCCCGGGGTATTGCCTCGCCCGCGTCCCACGGAATCACATTTCGCGGTCCACCGCGACGGCGACCCTTCGACAGTCCACCATCAGTTGGCGGAAGGCAGGGGGTGTCAGTGCCTGGAAGCCGTCGGAGAGCGCCTTTTCCGGATCGGGATGGATTTCCACCATCAGGCCGTCGGCACCCGCCGCGACGGCGGCGCGGGCCATCGTCGCCACCAGGCTGGCCTTACCGGTGCCGTGGCTCGGATCGACCACCACCGGCAAGTGGGTCGTCTGATGCAGGTACGGCACCGTGGCCAACGGCAGCGTGAAGCGGGTGTGGTCCTCGAAAGTGCGAATGCCGCGCTCGCAGAGCATCACTTGCGTGTTGCCGGTCTTCAGGATGTACTCGGCCGCCAGCAGGAACTCCTCCATCGTCGCGGAAGGGCCGCGTTTGAGCAGGATGGGCAGGCCCGATTCGCCGGCCACTTCCAGCAGCGGATAGTTCTGCATGTTGCGGGCGCCGACCTGGAGGATGTCGGCATATTGTGCCACCAGCGCGACCTGCTCCGGCGCCATCACCTCGGTGACGATCGCCAGGCCCGTCTGGTCGCGGGCCTCGGCAAGGAGCTGCAAACCGGTCTCCTTCAGGCCCTGGAAGCTGTACGGGCTGGTGCGCGGCTTGAATGCACCGCCGCGCAGGGCCGTGGCGCCGGCTTCCCGGACAATGTGAGCGACGTCGATGATCTGCGAACGACTCTCCACGGAGCATGGCCCGGCCATGACGCCGATCTTCTTGCCGCCCACCGACAGGCCCAGGACGTTGACCTCGGTGCGGTCCTTTTTCACTTCGGTGCTGGCCATCTTGAACGGTGCCAGGATCGGGACCACTTTCTCGACTCCTTCCCCCGTTTCGAGGGCTTGCTTGGCGCCGTCGCGCTTCTCGCCGAGCGCGGCGACGACGGTGCGTTCGGTGCCCACAATCACGTGGCTGCGCAGTCCCAGTTGCTCGATGCGATCGATCACGTGATCGACCTGCTGCTGGCTGGCGCCCGGCTTCATGACGACGATCATTGCTACCTCCAGGAAAGAGCTGTCAGCTTTCAGCGACTCGCTGTCAGCCAAACAGACAGTTCAATGCACCTCGCTCTCAACACCATTACGCCCGGTCCTACAATCGCGTTGGCTGATGGCTGATGGCTGAAAGCTGAGGGCTCCAAACAAAAAAAGCCCTGGAACTCGGCGAGTTCCAGGGCCCTGGCTTGGTTGCGCGTGTACGCTAAACGGCCGGACTCCTGGAACTCCCTGCGTAGGGAGCATAAAAGCCGAACCAATAGCTGTAACCGGAGAAACGAGCGGCGCAATAACCGCACGGCACCCAATTGGCGCGTTGGATACGGCAGAGGTTCGTGGAGTCCGGAATCATCGGTTGGTGGGAAAAAGAGGGGAACCCCGGCCAGATAGAAGCCGGGGTTCCCTACCAAAAAAGTCGCGGCTGCGCCCGACGGCAGCCCGTCGGCGGCGTCAGAGCAGCCGCACCTGGTTACCACTACACACTAGACCACCTCCTTTCGCTAGGCCCACCCCGCCGCGATCGGGAACCAGAAGTTGTCGACCGCGAACGGGCTTTAGCCCATCACGCCACGGTAGCGTGACCCGATACTTTAATAGTAACGGCGCGTTTGCGTCTGACAAGCCAAATTTGTGCCTTTTTACACGGCCAACCGCACCGGTCAGGAGAGGCAAAAACTCGTCTTGCACGTCCGGTTCCGCATCGTTATAAGCCTGCCCTCTTGTTGAACCATTATCGACACGCTCCTCGTCGGTCGCCGGCTGGTCCAGGCGCCGCGTACGGGGTTGACGGGAGAAGCCAAATGCGAAGCGGCACATTTGGGCGCTGCCTGGGAGCGGCCATCGTCGCGCTCGTTGCCATCGGAGTCGCCTGGTCACAGGAAAGCTTGCCGCCCGGCGCCGCCAAGGACTCGTTTGTGCCCAACCGGTTCGCCATCGCGGCGGAAAAGCCGGCGGCCGAGAAACCGGCCGGGGAGAAGCCCAACGGCGAGAAGCCCAATGGCGAAAAGCATGACGCCGAGAAGCACGAATCGGCCGAGGAGCACGAACACGAGCACCACGAGCACGAGCAGCACGAGGACCCGAAGATCTTCGTCAGCGGCGAGTACCTGCTGCTGCAGCCGCGCCGCCGTTCGCTCGATTTCGCCATCATCGATCCCAACCGCGACGGCAAACCCTCCGGCAACATCGCTTCGGTGCCGTGGGGTAGCGACAGCGGTTTCCGCATCGGGGCTGGTTATCGGGCGGGCGAAGGCTGGGAGATCGCCGCATACTACACCTACCTGTTCGCGTCGAACTCCGAGTTCGTGTCGGCAGCGCCCGGCGGAACCCTGTACGCCACGCTCACGCATCCCGGCTTCGTGGATGCCATCGATACGGCCAACGCGGGCAGCACGCTTCGCTATCAGGTCGTCGATGTGGAAATCGGCAAGAACGTCGAGTGCGGCGAGTCGCTGAAGCTCTGGCTGGGCGGCGGTCCGCGCATGGCGTTCATCAAGCAAACGCTGAATTCCACCTACAACGGCCAGAGCGCGTTCATGGACCAGGTAACCAGTCCGATCGGCTTCGACGGCGGCGGTATTCGTGTCGGTGCCGACGGCACCTGGAAGGTCGGTCTCGGCGGCCTGGGAATCTATGGCCGGGCGTTCGGCTCGATGCTCATGGGGCGCTTCAGTACGTCGCTGGTGGAGAGCAATAATAACGGCGCGGCGCCGATCACGTTTATCACCGACAAGTTCCGCAAGGTGGTGCCGGTCACCGAACTGGGCATGGGCCTGTCGTGGAACAGCGAGAGCTTCAAGACGCGTGTCGGCTACCAGATGACCAACTGGTACGGGCTGGTCGATAGCCCGGACTTCGTCCACGACTTCACGAACAAGTACAGCCGCCGCGTCAGCGATCTGAGCCTGGATGGGCTCAACGTGCAGATCGAATTCGACTATTGAGCAACGCGTCGCCGAGTTTCGCCGCGACCGGGCGGGGAGCGTGATGTCACACTCCCCGCTCGGTCGCTGCATTTCTCCCAACCGAGTCCCAGTCCTGTAGCCCTGTAGGGTGCGTCAAGCGTACCCGCGCGAACGCACCGGAATGCCGACGCGCCGGAAGTTTTGTCGTTTTGTAGGGTGCGTCAAGTGTACTCGCGCGGACGCACCGGAATGCCGACGCGCCGGAAGTTTTGTCGTTTTGCAGGGTGCGTCAAGTGTACTCGCGCGGACGCACCGGAATGCAGAGGCGCCGGAAGGTCATCCGGCAAGCGTATGTTGCGGTGCGTCCGCGCGAGTACGCTTGACGCACCCTACGCGGCTCCCTCGCGGCATTGAGTCCGAGAACCAGACGAGCTTCAATCGCATTCTTTCTTCTTGAGGATCTCGGGGCCGTCGATCTTGTACGCACCGCCGCCGTCCTGGTAACGACGGCCATGCCAGTAGTACAGGAACACATGCCGTTTGAAGCACCGGCCCTGGTAATCCCAGCCCCAGGTACCGTCCGTCGGCGCCGGATAGTCGCCCTTGTGTTTGCACGCTGCGCCGCCGCCCACCGGGTAGCCGATGTACGCGCAATCATTAGTTGCATGCGCGTAGCACACCGTCTGCTCCGGATGGCCGGCCCGGTCGAGGGTGTGGTCGGCCTCCGTCGTCTTCCCCATCGGGATTTCCGCGGTCTTGCGGCAGAACCAATCCCATGCCGACGCCTTGCCGGCAAACAGAACCGTCGCCACGCATGGTGCCAGCACGAAGCACATCCAGTTGCGGCGCATGAGATCCCTCCGGGTCGTGACTCTTCCTGAGCATCGCAGTTCGCCCAGTTGAGATCGGCATTTTGCTGGCCCGGAAGCGCATGAAGCCGCGAGGCTCCCGTCCGCGCGATGATCGCGCGGACGGGAGCCTCGCGGCTGAACGCGAAGTGACGGTTGTGCTAGCCCTCCGGATTGCGGAACGTGGATGAGCCGAACGCATACTCCTCAAGGCTAAATCGCAAAGCGGCGCTATAGCCAAATGACGTGTGAGCACCACTGCCTTGTAGGTCTGCTTCTGGAATCTGCCTGAGAGGTTGGGGCTTGGGCCTTTCGTCATTGATTAGACATTAGTCATTAGGAATTAGGCATTAGGCATTTGTGCGTTTGCATCCAGCTTAGAACTCATCCAAGAGTAACTTCGTAGGACGGATTTCCAATCCGTCCGACAAACACGGACGGATTGGAAATCCGTCCTACGAAACCGACGAACTTATTCTCCCTCGTTACCGGGCTCTCTGCCCGGTAACGAGGGCGCTAATCCGTCGGGATTGAAAAGGGATGAAGGTGCTTGTCCTCCTGCACGCCACCCACGTGTCCCTACGCTGAATCCGTTGTGTATCCGCCGTGCCGCAGCACCAGGTTGAATAGGGGATTGAACGTCGGGGGCCGTCGACGGATACACAACCCCTTCGGGGTAGGTGCCTTGCGTGACGGCCCACTCGGGGTAGCCCGCTGCGCGGGTCACCCCTGGGCGATCTCACCAGTGCTCTTTCAGGGCACAAAGGAATGGTCCGGCTCTCAAGACTCGCTTTGGCCGCCATCACTCCCGCAAATCGTCCAGGAACTCGGACCCCGGCGCGACGCACGTGACCAGCAGATGGTCCCTGGCCCGGGTGCAGGCGACGTACAGCAGGTGCCGTTCGGTGTCGTAGACCTCCTGCAGGTCGGCGTCGTCGCCGACGGTCTCGATGCGTTCTTGCAGCGGAATGATCTCGTCGTCGCAGGCCATCACCGCCACGGCGCGGAACTCCAGGCCTTTTGCCAGGTGCATCGTGCTGATCGAAAGGTGGCCGCTGGCGGTCTCCACGTGCTCGTCCAGGACCTTGAACGGGACGTTCGCCTTCTGCGCCGCAGCCTGGGCGCGCTCCAGCTGCTTTTCCGATCGAACGAAGATCCCAAACTCATGCGGTAACAGGCCGGTCTTGACCAGGCCGGCGACCGAGTCGCCCACGGCGGCGTTCTCCTTGTCCCGCGTCTTCAACTGCTGAATCGTTGGAGCAGGGCCGTTGAACACGGAGATCGCGTCGCCGCGGTCCTCGCGGTTGCCGTCCACGTCGGTCATCGTGGCGCCAAGCAGTCGGTCCGCCTGGGTGCGGATCTGATGGGACGTGCGGTAGTTGACGCGCAGGGTGCGCGAACGGCCGCGGACGTCCACCCCCAGCGCCTTCCAGGAAAACGGCTGCTGGAAGATGCGCTGGCCCAGGTCGCCGGAAAAGAACAGGGCGTTGGGACGATCCGCACCGAGTGTGTGCGCTTCGTAGTTGAACGCGCAGCCGATGAGCACATCAAACCCGGAATCGCCGGCTTCCCGCGCCGCGGCGACGAGGTCGGCGCGCTGCATCGTGCCGAACTCGGGGCCGATGAAGATGGCGGCGCGCTTCTCCGTCGTCCCTTCCTGGTAGCGCCCCTCGGCGCAGACCAGGTTGCCGGGCCACGGCGCCAGGGCGGTGAACGCGATGCGGCCCTCCTTGTGGGCCTGCTGCACGCCCGCCGTTTTCAGGTTCTCCAGGATCATCTGCTCGAAGCCGCGGTCGTCGGCCTTCGCCTGCTTGAGCGGGTCGATCAATTCGTCGTTCTCGTCCACCCCCAGCATCCGATGCGGCGACAGGCTCTCGACGGTGAACGGTCCCGCCACGCGCACCTTCTTGTTGTCCGGGTACGGCTTGTCGTAGAGGTACTCGAACTCGGCCTTGGCCGCGATGGAGGCGTCGATCTCCTTCTGCCGGGCGATGCGGGCCTGCCACCAGCCCGCGTGCAGCTTCTTCGCGGCCTCCGACCACTTGTCCTCGGCCTCGCGTGGGACCTCCCACTCCTGCCAGGTCTTCTTCACCGCCTTGTTCAGCGACTCACGCAACGGCTCCAGCTTCGCTTGCCACTTGTCCCAGATGACGTCGATTTCCGCGTTGTTGGCGATCGATTTCAGTGTGATGTGCGGCACACGCTCGTAGACGAAGCCTTGCCGGATGTTGCCCCGGACCGGCTGTGAGGAGGGGGCGGTATGCGTGACTTCGGCTTCCTTGAGCTGGCCATCGCGTGAATCGGCGAGCAGGTTGCAAGCACAGCGTGGGCCCGTGATGCGGGCCCGCGCCAGTGCCACGCGTGACGTGTTGATGGACACACTGGGAAAATGGGCCAGGGGAAATAGGAACATCGGAGACACCGAGATTGTCCCTGTCTGCGTTTGTCGCTTCGCTTTTGGCTCCTGCGGCAAGGGTGGCGGGCAACCGCCGTCCCGACCTGGCCTGTTCAGTTTCTCGATCCCCCACTGCATGATGTCACCATTCCCCTTCCTCCTCTTCTTTCATGCCGAACAGCGTCTTAAAACTGTAACGCCACTGAAGAGCTAGGCTCATGCTGATCTTTCCATTGAGGGAACCGGCCAGAAACCGCTTCCATTCGTCGTCGTTCGGCGAGCGCGCAGCATCTTTCACTGTGTCGATTATCCAATTATCGATTGCGTCGATGACGCCAACGTAAAGCGAATGCTTGACCTTGAGCACGTCTTGGATCGCATGCAGTTCTTCATCAGCGATTGGAATCTCGTCTTTCTTGAGTTTCTGCTTGTTCGTTTTGAGAAACTCCTTTTCAGCCGTCTTCACGATCCTCTTGATTGTTTCGTCATCGCGCATGTGCACAACCATTTTGAGCAATCGATTGGCTCTCCAGTCCCGTTGGTTAATGTAGGCAAGGAATCGGATCAGGCGTTTCGCTCTTGCCTCGGAGTCTTTCAGCATCCAGTCGCGGTGTGTCAGAGCTATGTGACAGAGATTCCTGTCGGCGATCTCTGATTGAGTGAGATAGCGATATTTGATGATCTGCAATTTCAAGGGTGGCTTATGCTTGGCTACTTAATAGTCGGTGATAAGGACAAGCAGATCATAACTGCTCCCGATCAGCCGCTCATAAGCAGAAAAGAACGGTTCGCTGGTGCAATAGTTTTCTGATGGAGACTTTATTCCTAGACCGAGATCTGGAAGATCAACGCCTCTTGCGGGATTGATTCTCAGCGCGGGAACTTTTCTTCCCTTGAATGTGAATGTTTCGAGAACAGCGACGAGGATCATTTCGACTACGCTGCCGATTGTCTTGCCATCGAGATTGGGAAGGACATGATCCTTTTTGAGGCCTTCATACCAATGTGGCAACTGTTGACCGCGCCCGATTCGCGCCAGGACTGGCTCCAGTTCAGCTACGTCAGTTCCGGCAAGAACGGCGTTCATTCTTTGCACGGTTTCAGCAAGCTGCTTCTGAAGCAATTTACGCAGTTGTTCTTTGGTGGGCATAAGAGAACAGGTCCATTTGGTGCGGCATATCTTCGGCACCGATTCCGTCCGCGGTGATGCGTTCGATCACCCATTTGGCCATCGGAGGTGGAACAGCGTTCCCGAACAGGACGTATTGATCGTGCATGGACACAACTGAGCAATAATTGTCAGGGAAACCTTGTATTCGGGCATATTCTATGTTCGTGAGCCTGCGAAAACGATCTCCGATTTTATACCTCTCGTAATGCCGACTGGTTGTAGATGTGAGAGTGGGTGCGACTCCATTGATACCGAAAATCGGTAGCTGTCCATTCTGTGCGCAGGGCAGAGCGGCCTGAGCGCCTCAGGTTCACTTGGCCGCCCTTGGAGGTTTC
>JAIEMG010000030.1 GCA_019752375.1 Gemmataceae bacterium
CCGTCCGGTTTTCTCTGGACGGATTGGAAATCCGTCCTACGTGCAATTGTTCAACTTATTGTTACGCGGCTCCTAAGGTCGATGGTCCCGGTACGGATCACGGCTTCGGCTCGTCCTTCTTCGGCTCCGACTGCTTGGGCGGAGGTGGTACGGGGAACAGGATGCCAACGCCGGCGGCGACGGCCTTTTCGTCCAGCATCCCCTTCTTGTCCTTGTCGGCTTCCTTGAAGAGGGCCTCGGCGGTTTCCAGGAGCTTGTCGAGCGTCACCTTGCCGTCCTTTTCGATGCCGGCCCGTTTCATGATGGCGCCGGCGATGAAGTTGCCGGGGCCAAAGCCGGCCGGCGGCCGCGCTCCACCGGGCGGCGGGGGCCAGATGCGGTTCAGGCCCTCGGCCAGCGACTTCTCGTCCAGCGAGCCCTTGTTGTCCTTGTCGGTGTCCTTGAAGAACTTCTTGATGCCGGCGACGAGCTCGTCGTTGCTCATCTTGCCGTCCTTGTCGGCGTCCACCGCTTCCAGCAACGGCTTGGCCACGATGTTGCCCATGTTGAAGCCGCCGGGCCGCGGGCCGAAACCGCCGGTGGGCACATAGCCCTTGCTCTTCCCTTCCAGCTGGGCGGCGACGGCCAGCGTGCGCTTCTCGGCGAACGTGCGCAAGTCGGGAGCGCGCCCCATGCCCGGGAAAGCGCCGCCGAAGCCGCCGGGGCCTTCCTTCCGCGCCTCGGCCGCCTTGCGGTCCTTGGCGATCAGGTCCTTTGTCGTCTTCTCGATGACGTCGATGTCGGCCAGCAGCTTTTCCTTGGTGAAGCAGGTCGTCGTCAGCTCCTTGAGCAGCTTCTGATACTTCTCGCTGACGTCCTTCATGGCGAAGAGCCGGTCAATCAGCTTGTTCTGGCCGGAATACGGGTGCATGACGCTCAGGTCCATCTGCTGGTCCGGGGTGCCGCCCATCGGGAAGCCGCCCATCGACAGGTCGAGGTCCCAGGGGATAAAGACGAACTTGTTCGTCTCGGGGTTCAGGTAGAGGTAATAGTTGTGCCCCACCATGAGGAAGCTGTCGAGGTTCACCAAGAGCGCGTTGACGGCGACATAGCGCAGGAATGCGTCGATGTCGAGGTAGTCGGCAATCTGCTTGCGGAACTGCTCGTCGTCGCCCTTGTTCAGGAGCTTGGTGAACTCGATGACGCGTGTCGCTTCCTCCTTGGAGGGTTCGTCCTTGGGCTGGTAGCGGTCCTTGTACTTGGCCCAGTCGTCGCCGAGGTGCTCCAGGCCGCGAAGGCGTTCGGGCTTCATGAGCAAGCCCTTGCCGTTCTTGAAGTGCTCCTTGAGGAACGGCTTGTCCACCTGTTCGACGTAGGTGTAGAGCCCCAGGTATTCCTTGTCGAACTTGCCGGGCACGGTCAGCGTCACCTCGGCATAGGCCGTACGCGGCGCGGGAACGCCGGCGGCGCGGAAGATGGCGAACGACAGGGCCTCGCGTCCCTTGTTCGGGTCCATGGCGCCGGCATTGAGGTTGATGGTCTTGATGCCGTGAAAGCGGGCGTCTTCCTCGAACTTCTCGAGCTGGACCTTGAAGTTGCGCTTCACACCGCGTGACGCGGCCATGTAGCTGGCGTTGCCCTTGTAGCGCAGGCCGATGTTCTTGAACGTCTTGCCTTCCGCGGTGAACTCGGCATGGGCCACGGGGAACTCCATGCCGAAGACGCTGCGGTGGACCTCGCGCGCCGGTTCGCCGTCCTTCTTCTCTTCCTTCTTGTCCGGCTCCTTCTTCTCGGGCGGCTTGTCCTTGGGCGGCGGGCCAAAGCGTATGCCGCCCTTGGGCTGCATGGCCTCGTACTCCTTGGCGGAGACTTCGATGTGGAAGCTGTGGACCTTGTTCAGGCCGAAGACGTCCTTCTTCTCCTTGGCGGCCTTGTCCTTGTCGGCGCCAAGCGACGCCGGGCCCACCAGCGCCCACGCCAGCACGGCGACGCCACAGGTCAGCGCCGTCAGCGCGGTCCAGGGTTGCTGCTTCATCGCGATACCTCTTCACCAAGGGAGGAGAATGTCCTGGCTGAATTTCGAGAAAACAGACCGATTGGCGACGATCCGCGTCCCAGATTACCCGTTCGTCGGCCCTTTGGCCAGCGCCCGCGGTCGAATCGAGGGCCGGTCCGCGCAGGAGAGATGGCGGTGCAGCCGTCAAATCGCGAGTAAGACGCTCGAACATTGAACACCGCAAGCCGCGGAAAAGACCGTGAAAGACAATGAACCGACCTCGGCAAGGATGACAACGGACACCCATCCGAAGCGTCAGCGGGGCGTCCTGCGGCGAACGTCCTCCGCTCGAGCCCGGCGTGCCCGCAAGGGAACAGCGCGCCGACCTCGAGCCCTCCACTGCAATTACTCAAACTATCGCGATTTCGCGGCCCCGTTACATTGCTTCCCCATACTCCTCTTGCGACGCTGTACACGGCTTTTTCAGAATGAAAAAGGAACGATGCGGCCACCCCCGGTCAATCACCCGGCGCACCCTGGGTAAGCCGCGTCTATCGACGGCGGATGCCGTCAGATAACGGTGTCTAACGGTGGTCGGGTCCGCGGGGAAGCTACCAATCGCCGTCACCAAACGGTGTTTTTGAGGACGGAGACGGAACTTTCGGGCACGGAACTGCCAATATGGCAGACGAAGCACCTTTGTTGAAAATCTCCGGCGAGCCGGTGGGCGTCAGCCGATGTCAGCCCCCGGGCGCTTCGAAGTATCCGGCCAGGAAAAATCAAGGGCTCAACGTCCACCGTCACCAGACCGTGGTTGCGGTGAAACCTCCGTCACCCAACGGACTCTAACGGACCGTCAGGACCGTCAGCTCCGCGCAGCGCGTCAGGAGTCGGAATGAACTGCGGTTCGGGCAAGCCCCCGTGAGAGAGAACTGAAGCGGTCGGCGTCCAGTGGGAGGTGCCGAGTGTAATGCATCGTGGTATGGTCCGATTGCAACCCGTGTCCGCAGTTCCTATAATCAACGGTTTGCCGCCGTTGGCGTCCGCCGGGGGGATGACCGACGTGGCGGTGCTTGCGCGGCACGCGGGCCGCGGATGGAAACTCCGATGTTCGAAGGCATTCAACGCGGGTTGAGCACGGCGCTCAAGAAGCTCAGTGGTCGCGGCCGTATCACGGAAGCGAACATCCGCGAGGGCATGCGCGAAGTCCGGACGGCCCTGCTCGACGCGGACGTGAATCTCCACGTCGTCGATGCGTTCATGAAGCGCGTCACCGAACGGTCGGTCGGCCAGGAAGTGCTGGCGCGGGTCGATCCCAGCGAGCAGATCATTCGGATCGTCTACGACGAGCTGGTCCAGTTGATGGGGCCGGTGGACCACAGCTTCCACTTCGCCAAGGAACGGCCGACGGTCATCATGCTGTGCGGCCTGCAGGGCAGCGGCAAGACGACCACGGCCGGCAAGCTGGCCCTGAACATCCGCGAGCAGGGCCGCAAGCCGTTGCTCGTCGCCGCCGACTTGCAACGTCCGGCCGCTACCGACCAGATCAAGGTCCTGGGCGAGCAGCTCAACGTCCCCGTCTACGGCGAATCGGATTCGAACCCGGTCAATGTCTGCAAGAATGCCCTGGCCCACGCCAAGAAGGTGGGCCTGGACACGGTCATCCTCGATACCGCCGGCCGTCTGCACATCGACGAAATGCCGATGGACGAGCTGCGCCAGATCGACAAGCTGGTGCGGCCCGACCAGGTCTATCTCGTCTGCGATGCGATGACCGGCCAGGATGCGGTCAACAGCGCCAAGGCGTTCAACGATGCCCTGGAGCTGAACGGCGTCATCCTTACCAAGATGGACGGCGACGCGCGTGGCGGTGCGGCGCTGTCGATCAAGGAAGTGGCCCAGGTCCCGATCAAGTTCCTCGGCGTTGGCGAGAAGCTCGACCGCCTGGAAGAGTTCCATCCCGATCGCATGGCCCAGCGCATCCTCGGCCAGGGCGACTTGATGGGCCTGATCGAGAAGGTCGGCCGGGTCCAGCAAGAGATCAGCCAGGAAGAGCTGAAGAAGCAGCAAGAAAAGCTCGCCAAGGGCGACTTCACGCTCGACGACTTCCGCAAGCAGTTCGAGCAGCTGGCGAAGATGGGGATGAAGGACGTCATCAACCGCATGCCGGGCATGGGCGACGTCATCCCGGAAGGCGAAGACCCGGAAGAAGCCCTGAAACGCATCCAGGGCATGGTCGATTCGATGACGAAGGACGAGCGGCGCAATCCCGACATCATCGACATGAACCGCCGCCGCCGCATCGCCAACGGCAGCGGCACCCAGCCCCACGAGATCAAGCAGTTCTTGCAGCAGTTCGATCAAGTGCGTACGCTGATGCGCCAGATGGCCCAGATGAGCATGTGGGAACGCATCAAGATGGTGACCGGCATGCAGAAGGCCGGTGCCTTCAATCCGGGCGCCGGGCTCAAGCTCAAGAAGGGCGACACCGGGCATCGCAAGAGCGCCAAGGAACGCGCGGAGGATCGCAAGAAGAAGCGGAAGGGAAAGAGGAAGTGAGGTCGATCGCGGCGAGTTATCATGAGCGACGCCGACATTGTTGACGGCATCCAGCGACCCGGCCGATTCGATGTCACTGTCGCCTCCGAGGCGGATGCTCGCCGATTGATTCACCAGGCGTTGCCCGGTGCGGTGGAATTACCAGCGGCCGTTGCAGGCCAAGGCTACCCCGCACCGCCGACGGGTGTGCGACAGTGGTTCCAGATACATCCGGCAGAGCCGGCCGTGGGGAACGATCTGCCACATGCGAAATACGCGGACTGGACCAAGGGGAAGAAGGGAAGGGGAGGCAGTTGGGGACATCTCTTCTTTCCTCTGTCTTGAAGAGTTGGGAGGGCGGAGCCATGTCATTCATGTTCGAGGTCTATTATGCCCCGCCGGCAGACCCGACCAAGGAGGCCTGGCTGACCGACCTTGTGGCCCGGTTGGGGGGCCGTTTTGACTTCCGGGAAGAACCGGTCGCAACCACACCGGGTGGAGTCTGTCTGACGTACGAATTCGACAGCTGGGATACCGCCACGACCGCCGCCGTCACCTTGCGGGAGCGGGGAGAACACGTGGAAGGCCCCCAGGATTATGGACCGTAAACCTCGAGCCCGCAGCGCAAGCAAGGTCAACCCTTGCTTGCGCTGCGGGCTCGGAAGACCATCGACAAGGAACTGCGATTTTTGGAGGTTTGATTGTGCCAGTACGAATCCGCATGAAGATGCTGGGGCGCAAGCACCGGCCGTATTTTCGCATCGTGGCCATCGACGGCAAGCAGCCGCGTGACGGGCGGATCCTCGAGGAATTGGGCACCTACGACCCGATGATCAAGGACACCGACGCGCGCGTGACCCTGCGGCCGGACCGCATCAAGCACTGGATCTCGGTCGGCGCCCAGCCGTCGGAACGGGTGACGACGTTGATCAAGAAGTACATGGGAAAGTTCGAGCAGCAGGCCGCCGCGGCGCCGCCGACGGCTTGAGCCCATGCGCTTCGACGTGCTGACCCTGTTTCCGGAGATGTTCCAGGGCTACATGGGCCAGAGCCTGCTCAAGCTGGCGATCCAGAATGGCCTGGTCGAGATTCACCTGTGGAACATCCGCGACTGGGCGCCGGGCAAGCACAAGATGGTCGATGACCGGCCCTTTGGCGGCGGCCCCGGCATGGTCCTCATGCCGGAACCGGTGTTCGCCTGCGTCGAAGCGATCCGGCCCCTGGCGCCCGACCCGGGGCAGTTGATCCTGCTGACGCCCGCCGGTGAACGATTGACGCAGCCGGTGGTGCAGGAGCTGGCCCAGCATCCGCGGCTCGTGCTGCTATGTGGGCGTTACGAGGGCTTCGACGAGCGCATCCGGCTCGGCTTGACGCCGCGGGAGATTTCCATCGGCGACTTCGTCTGCAATGGCGGCGAGGTGCCGGCGATGGTCGTGATCGATACGACAATCCGTTACGTCCCCGGTGTGCTGGGCGACGCGGACAGCTTGAAGGAGGAATCGCACACCGAGACGGGCCGACTGGAGTACCCGCAATACACCCGGCCGCGAGAATTCCGCGGCATGTCGGTGCCGGAGGTGCTCCTGAGCGGTAACCATCCGGCCATCGCCCGCTGGCGGCGCGAACAGTCGGAGCTTCGCAGCCGTGCCGCCCTTCCCCACGAACTTGACCCCGGGCCTCGAAAGGAACCCGACCATGAAGAATAGACTCCTGAAACTGATCGAAGAAGCGCAGATCACCAAGAACTCCACCTACAAGATGAAGGAGAAGGAGAAGGACGGCAAGGAAGTCGAGAAGGTCGTCAAACGCTCCATCGCGGAGTTCCGCGTCGGCGACACGGTGGACGTCCATCAGCGCATCCTGGAAGGCCAGAAGGAACGCATCCAGGTCTACAGCGGCGTCGTGGTCGGCCGACGCGGCGAAGGCATGGCCGAGGCGTTCACGGTGCGGCGCATCGTGCAGGGCGAAGGCGTGGAACGCGTCTTCCCGATCCACTCTCCCAAGCTCGCCAAGGTCGAAGTGAAGCGCACCGGCCGCGTCCGTCGTGCCAAGCTCTACTACCTGCGCGATCGCGTCGGCAAGGCGACCCGCCTGGCCGAGCGCAAGGTCAAGGGCGAGGTCAAGGGCAAGAAGAAGGCCGCGGTGGCGCCGCCGGAGTCGTAATGGAATCGCTCGCCCGCAAGCCGTGGTGGCGGCGCTGGTTCGGCACCCGGTCCGAACGCGCCGCCTGGCGCTTCGTCCGGCGGCAGGGCTACCGGATCGTCGCCCGCAACTACCACTGCAGCCAGGGCGAACTCGACATCGTGGCGGTGGACGGCTCGGTCATCGTCTTCATCGAGGTCCGTTCGACGGGCAACGAGGACGTGGAGCGGCCCGCACTGTCCGTGGACACGGCCAAGCAGCGGCGCCTGACCGAACTCGCCCTCCATTTCCTCCAGGCCAAGCGGCTGCTCGGCCGGCCGGCACGCTTCGACGTGCTCGCGCTGAGTTGGCCCGCGGACCGGAGCGAGCCGGCGATTGTCCATTACCGCAACGCGTTTGAAGCGGTGGGACGCTTTCAGATGTATAGCTGACTTGGGTCCACCGCAGCGTGGAGAGGAATCGCAATTTGCGCTCTACTCCAACTCGCGATTCCCCCTTGTGGACATGGCGATGAGCTGGCTGCTCTTTCTCGATGAAAGTGGTCACGATCACAAACAGATGCCTTACGAAGTGCGCGGCGGGGTCGCGTTGCAGGATTCCCATCTCTGGGCTTTCGCACTGGCCATGTAGCGATTAGAACGTGATGCCTTTGGTTGCACACTGGCAGAATACCAGAAGGAATTGAAGGGAAGCACGCTTCTGGACAAAAAGCGGTTTAAGTTCGCAAACCAGGCCGCGCCGATGCCGACTGCTGCCCGCCAGAAGCACTGCCGGGCCTTCCTGACAAAAGGGTTGCAAAAAGCCAAGGCGAGCGCCGATGAATTCTGTGCATACGGACAAGCGTGTATCGAGATGGGCCGGGGCATCTATCAATTGCTTCGCGACCACAAGGCGGTTCTATTCGCCAGCGCAATTCCTCGCGGCTCGGGCAGGAACCCTGGTGCAGCCGCAGAAGACTACTTGCGCAAGGATCAAGTCTTCCTATTGGAGCGGTTCTTTTACTTCCTTGAAGAAAAAAAAGAGCACGGCCTGTTGGTCTTGGATGCTGTCGAAAAGCAAAGTGACCGTAGATTTGTTCGGCGGATGGAAGCTTACTTCACGAAGACGGCACCAGGTCGCTACCGCACACAATGGATTGTGCCGACCCCATTCTTTGTTTCATCGGACATGGCGTACCCCATCCAGTGCGCGGACTTGTGCATTTACTGCGTGAACTGGGCGTTTCGCTTGCCTTCGCAAGGGATGATCGAACCGGTTCGGGAAGAGATTCGCGCTGAGTTCCTTGATTGGCTGCGAGACTTACAGTTTCACGGGGAGGGATACAGGGATGGAAAAGTGTTCGAGACGTGGGGCATTTGCTAAGTGCCCAATCCATGCGCACCTGGCCGCGCATAAAAAAGGAGACAACGCTTTCGAGGCCACCCGAAGGCCGCCCCTAGGCCGAGTCTCCGTAGTTAAGTATCGGATTTGCGACATCGGAAGTCAAGGGATCTCGCGAGTTTTTCGCCTTTCAATTGGAGCCATCGTGAGCGACGCCGAGGTTGTGCGATGAATATCGACGAACAACTCGCGCTCATCCGCCGCGGTGTCGATCAAATCGTCCCCGAGGCGGAGCTGCGCAAGAAGCTCGAACGGAGCGTCAGCACGGGAAAGCCCCTGCGCATCAAGTACGGCATTGATCCGACCGGTATCGACGTGCACCTGGGCCACACGGTTCCGCTGCGCAAGCTGCGCCTTTTCCAGGAACTCGGCCATCAGGCCGTCCTCATCATCGGCAACTACACCGCCCTGGTCGGCGATCCCAGCGGCCGCGATCAGACGCGGGCCCGGTTGACCGAGGAGCAGGTCGAAGCCAACGCGCGCGATTATCTGAAGCAGGTGAGCAAGGTCATTGATATCTCGAAGACCGAGGTAACGCGCAACGGAGACTGGTTCGGCAAGCTGAACTTTCTTGGCGTGCTGGCCCTGACGAGCAAGATCACCGTGCAGCGCATGCTGGAGCGCGACGACTTCACCAAGCGCTTCCGTGCCGAGCCGTCGGTCCCGATCTACCTGCACGAATGCCTGTACCCGCTCATGCAGGGCCAGGACAGCGTCGAGATCAAGGCCGACGTCGAGCTGGGCGGCAGCGAGCAGCTATTCAACCTGATGCGCGGCCGAGACCTGCAAGCCGACGCCGGCCAGGAGCCGCAGATCTGCATCACGCTGCCGATCCTGCGCGGCCTCGACGGCGAGCGGCGCATGGGCAAGAGCCTTGGCAACTACGTCGGCGTCGGTGAAGGCGCCTACGAACAATTCGCCAAGACGATGAGCATCCCGGACAAGCTCATGCAGGAGTGGTTTGAGCTGCTGACAAACCGTTCGAAGGAAGAAATTGAGCGCCTGATCGACGGAGAGAAGACGCATCCTCGCGATGCCAAGGAGGCGCTCGGCAAGGACATCGCGACGTTTTACCACGGCGAGGCAGCCGCGACTGAAGCCGCCGCCGAGTGGCG
The DNA here is from genome assembly GCA_019752375.1 of Gemmataceae bacterium. Classification (GTDB taxonomy): domain Bacteria; phylum Planctomycetota; class Planctomycetia; order Gemmatales; family Gemmataceae; genus JAIEMG01. Next base: position 9,151 of record JAIEMG010000030.1, read on the forward strand.
CCGCCGTTTTTCGGAGCGCCAGGATCCCACGGAAATTGCGGAAGCGACGATCTCGCGCAGCGAATTGGCTGACGGCAAAGTCGTTGTCTGGAAACTGCTCGTCCTTGCCGGGCTCGCCAGCGGAAGCAATGAAGCGCGACGCGCGGTGCAGGGCGGCGCCGTCACGATCGGCGACGGCCGGGAGAAGATCTCCGACGTTGCCGCGAATGTGGCGGTGACCGATGGGCTGATTGTGCGTAACGGCAAGCGAAAGCTGGCACGCATCAAGCTGGCGTGAGCGTCACGGCTGCGGGCTGTTCATCACCACGTCTCGCCCGCGCTCGAGCACTTTCGGCCGCCCTTCCACACGATGGACCGCCAGCGGCCCTGCGCGGAACACGATGGGTTCCGACCACGGATACAGGCCTTTTAGTCTTGTTGGGAATGCCGGCGGCAGACCGTCCGGGCCGATCGCGGCGGCCCGATTCGCGTCCAAGCCCATCCACGTCATGTCGGTCACCACGAATCGTTGCGGACTGGCGTCGACGGCGCTCCAGATAGCTTCGCGATGCCGCGGATAGAATTGCGACCACACGCTCAGCATCACGAACGGCGTCGAAGGGGGCAGACCCAGTTCCTCGTACAGCGCCAGGGCGCGCCAGTCGAAGACCGTCACCTCGCCCGCCTTTACGTCTTGTCCGCGCAAATAAGCGGCGACGCGATTCAGCTCTCCGTGGCCGAAGACATACGAGGGATCGGCATTGCCGACGAGCGCCAGGCGATCCTGCAACTCAACGGTGCTTCCTTCACGCACACAACAGGCCCATAGGGCCAGTCGGTCCGTGTTGAATGCGGGCTGCACCAGGAGCGCGGATGCCGCGACGCCGATCACCGCGCTACGCGGCATCAGTCCGAAGACGCCGGTGTTGTCCGCGAGGAGCGCGATGGCCAGCAGCAGCAAGGGAACATAGTGGTAGGCAAACCCGTGCTGAAGACCGATCACCTGCACGAGCCAACCGAGGTACAGGGCCGCGAGCATCGAGCGGTGGCGGACTACCTGGACCGCCGCCACTGGAATGGCGAGCAGATGAAGCCAGCCCCAGGGTGCAAAGGTCGTCAGCAATCCGCGAGTCCGTTGGAAGTATGCCGGAGCCGGTACGTACTCGGGGTTCCAGTTTAGCAGGATGTCCACGAAACCGTCCCACCCCCCGCGGTCGTGCAGCCAGGCGACGCCCAGTGCCCCCGCCAGCAGGCCGCCGATCAGAAGCCCCGCGAGGTCCGCCACGAGTCGTCGCCGAGCTGCCAGGGAGCCGAAGACTTGAGCCACGCCGGCGAGGACGCACGCCAGCGCCGGGATCAGCGCGTGCGGCTTGATCCAGACCGCCGCAGCCCAGCATAGCCCTTCAACCCAGGCGGCCAGTATGACACGCGTCCAATGACCGTCCGTCAAATGCCGAAGTTGCCGGCGCCGCAGGGCGACGGCGGCGAGCATCGGCAGCAGCATCCACGTGTCGCGCTGGCAGTGACAGTGTTCCGAAGTGGAAAAGTAGAACGCGGCGAGTGCGACGGCCGTCCAGGCGCGTCCGGCGGCTGATCGACGCGGGCCGCTGACCAGGAGGCACACGATTGCAGCCAGGAAGGTCAAGTCGACCGTCCGCAGCGCTTCGGGACTCCAGCCGACGAGCGGTCGGATCAGCAGGTGAAGCCACACCATGCCTGGCAGGTTGCTATCCAGGAAGTCGTGGTAGGGGCGGCCGCCGGCCAGCAGGTTCCGAGCGAACAGGTCGTACAGCGTCGCATCGGGCCAGAGTGGCATGCAGACGAACAGCGGCGCCAGAACGACGGTCAAGAATGCCAAGGCGAGCCAACCGAGCCGCACCGACCAGCGTGCGTCGACGTGCGCCACCCCGAGCGACCGCCGCAGGGTGCCGAACGCCATCGTGCTCAGTTGCCCCCCAACGACGAGAGCCACTCGCAGTCCTCCGCGGTTTGGACGGCAAACGGTTACGGGCTGCCTGCCACGGCCGGGGGCGGGACAGGAAGCCCGTTCATTTCAAGCAAATGCCCGGCGTCAGCGGTTCTGGGCGACGCCGTTGCCGCTGGTGTTGTCGGCGCCGGCGAGCGCCTTCTGGCTCCACTTCTGATGCAGGTCGTCGAAATTGCGATAGCCGTAGTGTTTCTTCAAAGACGCCTCGTACCCATCCTTGAGTGCCTCGCGCAGGAACTCCGTGAATGCCTGCGGGCCTTTTTCGTTGGCAAGGTAGTCGACCAGCGACACGCTCTGGGCGTAAAACGCGGTGATGTAGCGCGGCTCCGGGTAGTCGGCAAGCTGCATCAACTGCTTCACGTTGAAGAGCTGGCTCTCCTGCCGGCAACGGCCGAGGTTTTTCAAATGACCATTCACCTTCTCGCGCGGCTCCGTCAGGACCGCCATCCCCTCGTCGGCCCAGCGCGGGATCTGGTGCTCGCCGAACTGACCGGCCAGAACGACGTGCGTGGCCTCGTGCGGGAGCACCGCAACGAGCATGTTGTTGACGTCGTCGCAGTGCAGGTCGATGCGCCGGCTCAGCACTCGGCCGCCGTCGCTCCGGATCGACGAGTGGCCCGGCGAGTTGTTTGGCACACCCGTTGCCTTGCTGTAGTCCTGGGCCGTGGCATGAAGATACAGGTCGCAACGCGGGTTCCAGTCGTCCTTGAAGCCGCCGAACCACTTGCGCGACATGGTCAGTCGCGTGCGTTCGGCGACCTGCGCTGCCTGCTCGGCGACTTCCTTGGACTGGGTGTGGAAGATCCGGAAATTGGCGGTCTCGGCGCGTTGCCAGCCGTCGGTGCCGCGTTCCATGTGTTTGACGGTGACCGGCGGGTCCTTTGGCGCCTTGCTCGCTTCGCGGCGCTTGTCGATCTCGGCGAGCAGGTTCTTGCCGTATTCGAGCCGCGGCGCCATCGTCAAGGCGTGCTGCGTTTCCTTCTCCAACTCCGTCAGTGCCGTTGGACTCGGCGACTGGTTCAACGCTTCGACAACTCGGTGCAGTTTGCAATAGGCCCAGCGCTCCTGGCTCGCGGTGGCGGTAGCTGCATCGGCCTGGTGGGCCTGCTCGAAGAAGGAATTCGCTTCCTTGTAGTGACGTTGCTTGAACTCTTCTTCGGCGCGGGCGAGGAACGTGCGGGCTGTCTTCTGCTTGTCTTCCCGAGACGGGTGGAACGGGTCGTAATCGGCGTCGGTCTTGCCGCGTGCCGTCGTTACCTCAGGTTTCGCGGGTGCGGCAGGCGCCGCGACCGTCTTCGGCGTCGCTGTAGCGACCGGGACGACCTGTTGCGCCGGTGCATTGGCGCCGCGGACCACGCTGCCGTCCATCGCAGCGCCCGGATCGAGGATTTGCAGGCGCTGCAAGTAACGCTGCGCCTCGGCTTCCTGGTTGGCCAGCCGAAGCTCCTTGACGTGAGCGCGATAGGCATCGCGAAGGAGCGCGAGATAGGCTGCATTGCCGTTGATCTTCGAGAGCTGCGCTTCCAGCGTGTGGACCGCGGATTTGCAGTCGCCGCGCAGGAGGAACTCACGCCCCTGCTGCATCGCTGTCTGCACCGCAAGCGTGTTGGAGACGGCGTTGTCTCGTTCATCGCCGGGGGCGGCGCGGGCCAGGGAGAGGATTGGGACAATCAGCGCGCACACGCAGAGCAGGGTTCGAAGGCCATCCTTGGCCATGGTGCATCCTTGCTTTGGGTCCGGAGATAGGGACGGCCGATGCTTGTTGGCACGGCTCGTCGCGGGTTCAGGCGGGAAGGTAAGGCAAGAGTGGGTCGGCCTTCCTCGCCTCTATGGCGGAGTACCGTAGAACAAGAGGCGGAAAAAGACAAGGCGAAGTGAATGGCGTGGAAACCGCCGCGCCCAAGCTACTTCACCAACTCGCGCGCCACGCGCAGTGCGGTCTCCCGTTGCGGATCATTCTCGGGATCGTCGATCGGGACGCTCTCCCGACTGCCGGCGGGGCGCAGGTTGTGCAGCGTCCACCAATCCCGCATTTGCTTGCTCAAGTCGGACGTCAACGGCAGCTGGTGCCGGGCGAGCGGCCGAACGCCCCAGTCGTCGGTCAACTTGCTGTCGGGAAAGCGGTGCAGGGCCTTGCCGCTGGGACGGATGAAGTTGCCGCTGGTGAGCTTCAAGCCGGTGTTGGCCACGCCTACCGGCTCGATCGACTGGACGCTGGCCTTGCCAAACGTCCGCTGGCCGACCACGACGCCGCGTTTGTTGTCCTGCAATGCCGCTGCAATCAGCTCCGCGCCTCCGGACGTTTCTCCGTTGACCAGCACGACCAGCGGAAAATCGACGAAGCGGTCGTCGCCCTGCGCACGGTATGGGTCTTCGGCCTTTTTCCGGCTACGCACCGTGGCAATGGTGCCCTCCTTGAGGAACAGCCGTGCCAGCAGGATCGCTTCGTTCAGATAACCGCCGGGGCTCCAGCGGAGGTCGAGGATCAGCGCCTTCATTCCATCGCTCTTGAGTCCCGTCAGCACTCGCTCGAGATCCGCGGCAACCCCATATTCCAGCGAGCCGATGCGGACGTGAGCAATTTTCTCCCTGGGATCCAGGTAGTAGTCCCACGACTCGTCGTTGTTTCGCCGCGTGCCAAGCACGAGCTCAGGTTTGAACTGCCGACTCGTCAGCTGGACTTTGCGCGCCGCCTGCTCGGCGCGCGTGAATGTGATGGTCACGGCTTTCGCGTCGACCCGTTCCTGCGGGCCGTCGATATCGTGCAGCACGCCGGCGGAGTCCTGGCCCTCGACCGACTCGCCGTTCACGTGCGTGATCTGGTCTCCGGGGCGCAGACCCTCGCGCTGGGCCGACCCACCGGGAACGACGGTCTTGACGACAATGGGCCCCAACCCCGCATTGGGCACCAGGTCGATGCCGACGCCGTGGTTCAGGTCCTCGCCACTGCCCTTGCGCAGCTCGTCACTGTCGATGAGCATGCAATAAGGGTCCAGCGTGGCCGCCATCGCCTGGGCACTGATCCGGATGTCGTTCCCACGTCGCAAAGACGGCGCGGCGCCGATTGCCTGGCGCAATCCCGCAATCAACGACTGGGTCCCCGGATCGAGGGCCACTGGCTCGATGTCCTGCGGAGGATCCTTTACACCCTCGAATGCCCGGTCGATGTCCGTTGCCAGGCCTTCCGGCACGGGACGGCGGACTTCATCATAAAGTGCCGACACGGCTGCCAGGAGCAAACCTCGACGCGCTACCGGACGGACGTAACCGCGCGCGACCTGATCGGCAAGACGAACGACCTCGGCCGCATAGCACATCGCCTCTTCGGGAGGGAGAGGAGCATGGGCAGGCGCCGGTTCCATGCCGACAGGGGCTGCCAGCAGCACGGACGCGAAAATGGGCAGGGCGGGAAGGACCAGAAGACGGCGCATGGCTTCCTCCGCGGTTCCGGGGAGCGAGGCGGTCGCATCTTAGTCCAGGCGGAAAAATGACTGAAGCCGAATCGTCGCTTGCTCATGCGCCGGGAACTTCCCCGCTGGGCCAGCTAGCGACGGAGCCGGGGAATTGCCAAATCCTCCATTGCCCCGGGGCGATCCAAGACCTACAGTTTGTTGTTCGCCGCGCACCGTTCTCGGGAGTGGCGTCGTATGGCGGCCCAGGTCTTCCTCGACAAGTATGAAGTGATCCGGCCCCTTGGCGAGGGAAGCATGGGCCGCGTCGTTCTGGCCCGGCAGCGGGACAACGACCGGGAAGTCGTCATCAAGGTGATGCACGAGCAGATCGCCCAGCAGCCGATGTTCCGCGACGCCTTTCGGCGCGAGATGGCACTGCTCGGCCAACTCCAGCATCCCAACGTCGTCGCGTTCTACGAAGCTTCCGACAACGATCCGGCGGGCCCATGCATCGTGATGGAATACGTGCAGGGCTCCGATCTCGAGCAAATGCTCCAGATTCAGAAGCAGCTCACGCCGGGGCAGGTCGGCTGGCTGCTTGGACAACTCTGCTCGGCATTGCAGACCGCCCACAGCCTGGGCATCATCCATCGCGACCTCAAACCGGCGAACCTGATGATCGTCGATGCCGGCAGCCCGCAGCAGACGCTCAAGGTCATGGACTTCGGCCTGGCAACCCTGAGCAACGCGGTCTACATCTCGCTCGACAAGCTGCGCGGCGAGGCGGACATCACCGCATGCGGGACTCCGGAGTACATGCCGCCCGAACAGATCCGCGGCGACGAAATCGACCCGCGCTCGGACCTTTACAGCGTCGGCGTCATGCTTTTCGAGTTCCTCACCGGCAAGCTGCCCTTCGATCGACCGTCGATTCCCGAGTTATTCCAGGCTCATGTGGAAGATCCGCCGCCGACCTTCGCTTCGCTGGGCGTGACCGACGTCCGTCCAGCCCTCGAGTCGGTGGTGCAGCAGTGCCTGAGCAAGTTCCCGGTGGAACGACCGCGCGATGCCTTTGACCTGGCCCAGCGTTTCGGCGTCGCACTGGGACATAAGATCCTCGATCAGATCTCGCCGACCGCCTCCGGGGCTTTGACTCGAAACGACCTGGCGCCGGCGCTTCCACCGGTCGATCCAAACGCGATGGTGCGCGAACTGGACGCGTACATGCCGGAGCGTATTGCCGTGGTCAAGCTCCGCGGGTTCGTGGAAGACGTGGGCGGCGAACTCGTGGAGAGCATTCCTGGCCTGATCCGCGTCCGTTTTTCCGGCCGCGAGTGCCGTTACCACATCCCGACGCGCAGCGGTCCGCTTTCGTGGCTTGGCCTGGGCACCAAGGGAGCCAAGGGCATCGACCTGGACCTGCGCATGGAGAAATCGTCGAGCCAGTCCGCCGAGTTGCACGTGACCTTGGTCCTGCGTCCATCCGGCGGGTTGCCAATGCCCGAGGACCCGGCCTGGCATCTCTGCTGCGATCGCATCTATCGCGACCTCAAAGGCTATCTCATGGGGAAATAGCAAGGGGACGAAAGCTAGCCGGTTGAATCTCTGCCCGCACGCCTTGCCAAGCTCTTGCCCTCTGCGTCGAACGATTGCCTTTCATACCTTGCCGCCGTCGCGCAGCCTATGCGCCCCGCCAGAATTGCAGGCGTTAACAGCTTAAAACACAACGACTTCCGATGAAGCCAACTCGCGAGACCGGCCGATACCTGTTCTGTGCCAGGGTCGTGAAATCATGACCGGCCACGACCGGTTCCCGCCCGTTGCTCGGCCCGTCGGCACGCAGACCCACCCGACCCCAGGAGAAGACCCGATGACCGGCGAAGATGTGCTGGCGCCAAGCAGTGAGGCTGACCAGCTCCGCCAACAACTGCTCCAGGCGCAGCGGCTCAGCAGCGTCGGGGCGCTTGCATCCAGTGTTGCCCACGAGTTCAACAACATCCTCACCACCATTATCAACTACGCGAAACTGGGGCTGCGAGCGGAGGACGATACGGCCGGACGAACGCAGGCTCTGGAGAAGATCCTCAAGGGCAGCCAGCGGGCAGCGACCATCGTCAACAGCATGCTCGGCTTTGCCCGCAACAATTCGTCCCAGCGCGAAACCGCCGACGTGGTCGCCCTGGTCGAAGAGGTCTTGCTGCTGGCCGAGAAGGACCTGAGCAAACACCGTATCCAGGTGGAAAAGAAGTACGGTGGTCGGCCAAAGGCGTCCGTCGTGGCGGGGCAAATTGAGCAGATCCTGTTGAACCTGATCATCAATGCCCGGCAAGCGATGCCGCGTGGCGGCCGGCTTCGCATCGAGGTGCAGGAGAACCGGCGCACGCAGATGGTCGAGATCAAGGTCTGCGACAGCGGCGTGGGCATTCCCCCTGCCCAGCTTCGCATGATCTTCGAGCCGTTCTACACGACCAAGGAGCCGGACGAACACGGCAGCGGCGGCACCGGCCTGGGGCTGAGCGTCTGCCGCCAGATCATCGAACAGCACAACGGCAGAATTCGCGTGGAAAGCGTGGTCGGCAAGGGATCGACGTTCACCGTCAAGCTGCCAATGAAGGATTGATTTTCGCCCGTATTTCAACGCAAGCTGCCGGGGAGTGTGACATCACACTCCCCGGCAGCTTGCGTTGAAACCGCGGGTTACATGCACTGCTTGAGCTGCTGCAGGATCAACTGCTCGAGGTGGACTTCGCGTCCCAGCGGTATCCAGTTGGTGTCACGCACGGCCGGATCGATGACCTCGAACTGGCGTTCGACGGTGTTGTCGCTCCGGAACGCCGCGGCACCGGCGGTCGCACGCACCGGTTGCGGCACGTCTTCCAGCTCGCGGAACACGGTCACCTGGACGAAGAAGCCGCCATCGTCCGCGGGCTGGATCAGCACGGCAGCGCGATAGCGCAGCGTTTGCATGGTCGCGAACAGGCGTTCATAACAGTTGGGACTGCCGGGCTTCCAGATTTGCTCGAAGCCAGGCGCGATGGTCGGGAACGTCTCGATGCGGCCGTCATAGCGGTTGGCGTAGGAAATCTCGAAGTAGTTGCTAACCACGTCGAGCGTCTTCTCAAAGACCGTGCCGTAGGCAGGCGGTCCGAGCGGGATGTAGACCGGGTTCTCGACGTTGCATTCCGGATCGGGACGCACCAGGACCGGGTTATCGGTCAGTGGGCCACTGGCGCAACCGGCGACGAGGGCCGTCAGTGCCGCCGCCCAGGCTGCAACCGTAAGTCGTCGCATACCGCCCCCCTGCCGCCGTATGCCGGAGTCGCTGCAATCGTGCTCGATGGTTCCGATGAGAGGGCGAGCTTATAGAAGGATCGATCGGCGCTGTCAAGACGGGATTTCGCGGCGATCAGAGGTTTTCACCGACGGGAACTTGCACCGTGCCGCGCAGCGCTTCCAGACCCGCCTCGTCGAGCATGACGCGCCGAATCGCGGTCGCCCTTCCGGTCGCCGCGTCGACATCGACAATCGCGCCGCCCAGCCGAAGGTCGCCGGTCGCCACGTCGAAGGCGCTGGGAATGAACGTCACCGTCGTGTACAGCACGCGATCGACGCGCCGGCCGAGGATGCTGTCGTAAGGCCCGGTCATGCCGACGTCGCTGATGAACGCGGTGCCGGGCGCCATGATTTGCTCGTCCGCCGTCGGCACGTGGGTGTGCGTTCCCAGCACTGCACTGACGCGCCCCTTGAGGTGGTGCGCCATCAGGTACTTGTCGGCAGTCGCTTCGGCATGCATGTCCACGATGATGCAGCTGGCTTTGCCTTCCAGTTCGCGCAATACACGGTCGGCTGCCTGAAATGGACAATCCACTGGACGCATGAATGTGCGCCCAATCAAGCAAAACGCAGCCACGGTCGTCCCATCGCGTGCCGTGGCCAGGGCAAACTCCTTGCCAGGCGCTAGTGGCGGGAAATTCGCCGGTTTACAGACACGTTCGTCTTTCTCCAGGACGGAAATGATGTCCTGCTTCTTGTAGATGTGATCGCCCAGCGTGACCAGATCGACGCCGGCTTCGCGAATCTGCCGGTACGCCCCGGGAGTCATGCCCAGGCCGCCCGACGCGTTCTCGCCATTGGCGATGACCAGATCGATCCCTTCGGACGCAACGAGGGCCGGCACGGCGCGTTTCAAGAACGTCACGCCGGGCTGGCCCACGATGTCGCCGATGAAGAGGATTCGCATGTTGATACCGAAACGACTTGGCGAGCGGGGCGTGTTAACGCCCCGGTTGTGGGTGAGTAACCGGGGCGTTAACACGCCCCGTTCGCCCGACAAGTGCCTCGGCTTCCTCGCATAACCAGATCACCAACGGATACTCTTGATCGCGCACGTAAGCGACCGCGCCTTG